>JBGTIS010000106.1:0-17023 GCA_041745535.1 Cyclobacteriaceae bacterium
TAGATATGTTAGATATGCATCTGATTTTCCAGTATATGCTTACAACAATTTATGGACTGATACAGGGACAGGTAGCTTTACAGATGATAAACTTTATGTAGTACAAACTGGATATAAAGTAATACAACGATGTATCCTTATGACCACCGACCCAGGGGATTTAGTCCTTGATCCAACTTGCGGTAGTGGAACAACTGCATACGTTGCTGAACAATGGGGGCGCCGATGGATTACGATTGATACTTCCCGTATTGCTTTGAACATTGCCAAACAACGTTTAATGACGGCTAACTTTCCGTACTACAAAATGTATGATGAAGAAACAGGAGATATCCGGCAGGGCTTTCAGTACAAAACCGTTCCGCACATTACCTTAAAATCGTTAGCCAACGATGAACCTCCCGCAGAAGAAACCCTGTATGATCAACCATTGGAGGATAAAAAGAAACTTCGGGTAGCCGGTCCGTTTACGGTAGAAACGCTGCAAAACTTTGAGCCCATCAGTCCAGAGCGTTTGGACGATGGCAGTCAAAAGGAAGAAGACAACGGCAGTTTTGAAGAACGTATTTTCGAGCATTTGAAATCGGCAGGTGTAAAAAATGGTATCAAAAACGAGCAGGCGGTATTTATCCGGGTTGAACGTTTGGCCGATAGTTTCCTGCATGCGGAAGGTTTTTATATGAATGCCGCCGGGCAGGAAATTAAAGCTTATTTTCACATTGGCCCTAAGTTCGGTACTGTGGCCAAGAGGGCAGTAAACGAAGCCGTAAAATCGTGCCGGCAACGCGGCGATGCCGATTGGCTCATCATTCTGGGTTTTTCCTTTGAGAGCGACATACCCAATCAGAACATCACCATGAGCGTAGGTTCCTTTGAAGTTACCAAAGTGCGCATGCACGACGATTTGATGCAGGATGGCTTACTGAAAAAAGATAAAAAAGCAGCTTCTTTTGTCACCATTGGCGAGCCTGATATCAAACTACATAAAAAAGCCCAGGAAGCCCACGTGGAAATTCGCGGTCTGGATATTTACGATCCCATCAAAGATGTAGTAAAAGCCCGCAACGTTGAAGACATCGCCTACTGGATGGTAGATACTGATTACGATGGCAGCAACTTTGTGGTGCGGCAGGTATTTTTCTGCGGAGGCAGCAAAGACGAGTTCAAAAAATGGCGCAAAGGATTAGACGATCTGGCAAAAACCAAAACCAAGCGCAAGGTAGAGAAAACCCTGAAAATAGAAATCGATGACGAAGCCTTCGACCGCCTGTATGGTTTTGAATCACATCCTTTCGAAACCAAACCAGGACAGAAAGTAGCCGTACGGGTTATCAGCCAGTTTGGGGAAGAGAGCACCAAGGTTTTGTTGGTTTAACGAATAATAGGTTCACTCTACTCCCAGACCTGTGGCATCACAACTCTTCGTCTGTTGTAGTCATTAAAAAAAGGTCTATTGGGTATTGATTTACTACGCGCGATTTCGCCCAGACGTTTTACGCCCAATGAGTTGAGATTACTTCTCCAGTTCATAGCGGCTCCTACCTAGGTACCAGTGATGGGTTTGGTGTACTATAGTATTTTATGGACAGGGCAATAAATGAAATCTTTCTCACAGGGTTGTGGCAGTACAGGCCTCGGTTTTTAGCGGCATAAAAAAAGCCTGTAAATACAGGCCTATATTATTAAAAGCAAATGGGGTTATTTCACAGGATCTACTCCCAATTGTTTGAGGATGCCCAGCTCATCGCTGCTGCCCCATCGTTCCACGAGTTTGCCATTTTCGAAGCGGCCAATCTGCATACCCCGCACACTGAATTTTTTGTTGGTGGGGGCAATGCCCATAAAATTACCCTTATGCGTACCCGAAACGGTATAGGCAAAAGCTACGTTGTCTTCATCCGTTACCATGTGTGCCACTTCTACATGCAGGTCGGGAAAGGCGGTTCGCATCATGGTGAAAAATCCGATAAATCCCTGCGGACCGGCGCCCTGATCCGGTGCCGGATCGTGATCCTTCGCATTAGGAGCCACCACTTCATTAATTAATTCCAGCTTGCCGGTATTAATGGCTTCTCCAAATTTCTCCTGTGCTTTGATATTCTTCTCTTTACTCATTTTGTGATTTGTTTATAGTTGATTATTACTTTAAAAAATTGTGGTGGTAACGACCACCTGTATGAAAAAATTACCAGTAGGTACCGGTGTTAATCCTGGGTCTATTTAGCTGCTAAAACTTCAATTTTCTGAATTTCAGGGGCTTCAGACAGCAGTTCATCCGCCTTTTCCATCAGTGCTTTCGCGATGTCTCCGTTCAGGTGGGCATTACGACCTTCCTCACTTTCAAAGGTGTCGAATATCCCAAAGGTGGAAGCATCTATCCGGAAAGCGTACCAGGTAATGGTTTTGGCTTCTTCCTGCGCCAAAGGCAATGCCCCTTTTATGAAATCTGACACTTCCTGTTCCTTGCCATTCTTTGCTTTCAGGGTTACTAATAATCCGAGTTTTTTCATGGTTTTGTGTTTAGTTTATTTGTGTATTTTATATTTTCCTGTTCCCGCGGGAAGAAAGGGATTCAAATTCCTGTTCGTGCATTTTCATTTTGAAAACCAGAAAACGCGATGATACCTGGGCATAGACCTTATTTCTAAGGTTATACCCAGGCAACATAACACAAACCAGCACCAGATGTTTTTAATCAGCCTATTGGCTTCTTATCAGGATAATGGAGATACGTAATCCGGGGTGGTATTGGATTTATTTAAGAGCACTGTAAACTAAATTATTTAATATTCATATTTCCCAATGTCATACCGAACGAATGTGAGGAATCTTTGCCATGCAGTTGATCGGCTAAAGGTTCAAGATTCCTCCTTCGTCGGAATGACAATGATGGAAAATGCTGTACGAATTAGTTTACAGTTTACTTATTGCCATAGTTTTGGGAGGATAAAAATAATAGCATGGGCATGCGGATGCCCCTATTAAAATATTAAGTAGTGGAGCAATAGTTTTAGGGTATTCTCCCCGGATTTATTCCGGGGTCCCATGAATGGGATGCCGGAATTCGGCAAAGCCTCATCCGGCAAGGAATACCTTATTACTTTTGCTCACCTGCTTAAAAATAATTTACTATACACGTTTTAATTATCTGGCGATTATTTTAGCGACCGGGCACCCGCGTGCTCCGACCTGAAAACTTCTATATTCCCTCGGTCCTGCAGGGTAACAAAACAGGTTTTCCCGTCGTCGCCACCAAAAGTAATGTTAGAAGGCTTGGAACCGGTTAGCTGTACTTCATGGATCAGTTTGCCTTCCGGCGAAACAATGGCTACCGTGCCTTTGCCGTGGCGGGTAATATACAAATTGCCGGCTGCATCGCAGCGCATCCCATCCATCCCGAAATCATCAAACCGGATGAGTAGCTTTTTATTGGAAAGGGTGCCTTCAGCTGAAAGATCATAGGCCCACACATTCCGCTGTACGCTTTCATTCACATACAATTTTTGGTTGTCAGGGCTTACTTCAATGCCATTGGTAGTGCCCATGTCGCTTTCCAGTAAGGTAACCGTGCCATCAGGATCGATCCGCCAGAGTTGCCCCGTACCGGCCTGCCAGTTGGGGTCGCTGGCAAAAACCACATCGTTGTCGTTAATGGCAATGTCGTTGGGTTGGTTCATCTTGTCGTTGTGCGCCAGCGGTAAAATTTCAAGGGTATGCATGTTTACCTGAAGCACATTATGGTTGGTATAATCAGCGATCAGCATGGTGCCCGAACTGTTAAACCGGATGCCATTGCCCACACTGCCTTCGGGCAACCGAACGAACAGTTCTGCTTTACTTTCGGGGCTCACCTTACCGATGGTTCCCTTTTCCTGAAAATTGACTACATACAGGATACCGTCAGGCCCCACAGCCGGCCCTTCAATGCCGGAGGTAAACAATCCAGGGGTAGTAAAATCGGCTACCTGATAGGGATCAGCGCTCAAAGGATCGATCACGTTTACCCGCATACTGTCTATGGGGAGGCTATCCGATGCCGCTATCAGATACACCGTAGTACTTCCTACATTTACGCCTGTTACGGTATAATCATCCCCTACACTGGCTATTTCCTGATTATCAGCATACAACCGGTATCCGTCGGCAGCAAGTTGCATAGAATGTGCTTCTCCTTTGGAAATTTCAATGGAGGTTTCGTCAATAGCAGGTGGCGTGGCACAGCCTGCCAACCCAAAAGTCAATAGGGCGATCAATTGTATTTTCATGCGTTGAATGTAGTGAGGATATATTAGTCAAAAATAGTGGTTCCATATCGCTGGTACTCGTGAAAGCTGCCGCTGGTGGGTTGCCATTGCCAGGTTTTATACTCGCCTTTGTCATAGTCGATGCGATACAGGTTTATTCTCCAGGCAGTACCTTTTTCAGGAGGCACATTACCCAGGGGCTTCAACAAGGCAAAAGGTATAAAAAACTCGGCCATCCAGCCGCTGACGGAAGCACCACTTTTTTTCTTCCCCCCTTGTGTGCTGGTAGCATGGATGGTTCTTCTTTCGCCTTCATAATGCCAGGGCAGCCAGCCCATGGCACCACTTTCCAGGTGGGGTACCATAATGGGCAATTCGTAGTTCAAGGGAGAGATTTCGTATTCAAAATATACGGGATGCTTTTCGTCGGTCCACAGAAAAACCTCCACCACATCTTCGTTGTACAAATTGGCAAAATCCTCTTTCAGGGTAACCGTTAGTGTCTGGTCCTGGCATTGCATCAGAAAGTAAACGCCCTTGTCAGAATACAGCGCTTTTGCCTGGGTTTTCCAGCCGTTATCCGGTCCCTGCCGTTGCGGAATGTTTACCCAGTCGGTTTGTTGCCAGGCGGAAGCATTGCCTTCGCCCGTAATCTTAAAGTCTTCTGTTTTTTTTATCACAAGTGTGGAATCATTCATGCTGTAAGCGGAGCTAGCGGTGATGAGGAAAAAAGGTATACATATTAATAACAATAACCATTTCATTGGCAGTAATTTAGGTGCAGCCGGTACAAGGTGTAAAAGAATTTTGAAAAATATAAAAAATACTTTCTGAGGAAGCATGTCAGGATCAATAATTTTCAACCGGGAAACTGTATGTGATTAAACGTTGAGCCTTATTTATTCTAAATATTCAATATTCAATTATCAATTTACAATGAATTATTGAATATTGAACTTTGTACATTAAATAATAAAAGTTTAATAAAATACATTTAAACATTAAAAATAAGCGGCATGAGTCCTCATTAAAAAAAAACGACAGGATTAACCCTCCTACCCTGGCACTGGATGGTTGTACTGCCTTTACACAACCGGATAACCACCTATTGGCGGAATATTACAGATAAAAAACAAAAGTCCGGAAACTCATTTACTCCAGCGGAAAATGCATGCCTCCTACTTCGGGCGGCCGCTGGGAGAGGTGGTATTTGTTGATAATGCGGGCGCAGGTATTCCAGCGAAGAATGGCGTCGTCATTGTCGGAACTACTGTACTGATCGGCCTTTTCGAAGGCTTCCATGGCATCTTCCAGCCATTCAAACGCATCATATTTGCTGCCGGGCAATCCCCGATCCAGAGCGGCCTTGGCCTGCCGTTCCCGAATAATACCCCGGTAGTATTCGCGTTTAAAATCATCTTTGATGCGGGGCACCAGCGCATATGCCTCCCGGCCTGTAACGCCCTTGTTGAACTGATCAGTAAGGGTCAGGATAAACATGATCAGCGCTTCCTGGTTATCCGGAGCAATCTCCAGGATATCCCGGCATATGCTTTCTGCTTCCGCGGGTTCGTTCAATAGCCGGTATCTTTCCACTTTTTCCAAAGCCCGTGGAATCCCTTTTTTGCTAATAGGTTTAAGTTCTATCATGACTGTATAATTTTATAATTCATCAATAAACAATAGTAATCCGCTTGCTACTATCCTCAAAAGTTCCATAGCGTATACCCGGCGAACAGGGTAAGCACAATGGCCGTACCATAACATAACACGGCAACGGTCTTATTCAAATGATGAAGCTGCAAACCTTCATACAGGGTAAATCTGAACCGATGTGCCCAATGAAACAACGACAGGGCAATAATGGCGAATAGCAATAATCTGACAAGAATGGGTGCCACCCATGCTGTTAAACGCGCGTATGTAGGAGCTTCTATCCATCCCAAAGGAATGGCCAACCCAAAAATGAGCAGCAATATGGGTAAGAACAACGCGGAAATGGCGCCTCCTGCCCCAAATAACGACCACCAGAAAGGTTCAGTACGGAATTTCATATCCTTTAGCGTTTACAATGAATTGCGCGTTTTTAACTAATAAAGAACCAGGCAATAACTACAGACACAACGATCCACCCTAAATAGTTGGCCAGAATGATCATTGTGTCAGGCACCCGGTTTTTACCAACTTTGATCACCATGGCTTTAGGTGCCAGATTAAACCAGGTAATGCTGTGAAAAATCAGCCCTGCAAAAGCAATAAGATGCAGTAAAATCATTGCAGGCAACCGCATGGTAGCCAGGTAAGCCGCATATGCTTCAGGCCCCTGCGACAAAGCCCGGATCAGAAACAACAATACTACCGCAAAATAGGCCACCGGCAGACTGGTAAGCTCCCGCACGATAAACCGGATGTGGCTGCGCCGCTTGGTCCACCACAATATGGGCATCTTTCTTTTATAAAACCTACTGATGGTTACATCCTGTTGTATCATAGCCATACTATTTATCTTTTCCCCAGGGGAGCAGTAAACTTTTCCACCAATGGCCCGCGCCTTCTACCTTGTAACGCTGAATAGCACCGGCCGGATCCACATTTTTTGGGCATACAGCGGAACAATCGCCTACAAAGGTACATTGCCACATGCCATGGTCATCGCTCAGGGCTTCCATGCGCTGCTGATTTCCCTGGTCGCGGTTATCCATGTTGTAGCGTTGGGCCAGGGCCAGGGCAGCCGGGCCCACGAAGTCAGGTTCCAAACCATACACCGGGCAGGCAGCATAACACAGCATACAGTTGATGCACATGCTGTACGGCTTGTAGTCGGCCAGTTGCGAAGGGGTTTGCAGGTATTCCTCTTCCAGCGAGCCCTCCTCTTCCCGGATGATCCAGGGTTTTACTTTTTGCAGCTTGGTCAGAAAGTCGCTCATATCGATGATCAGGTCGCGCACCACCGGGAAATTTTCCAGCGGTTCAATGCGGATAGGCCCCGGGGCAAACTTTTCCAGAAAAGTGGCACAGGTCAGCACCGGTTTATCGTTCACCATCATGCCGCAACTGCCGCACACGCCCATCCGGCACGACCACCGGTACGACAGCGTACCATCCATTTGGTCCTTTATGTAGTTCAGGGCGTCTAATATCACCCAATCTTTGTTCAGAGGTACCTCATAACTTTGAAAGCCAGGCTCCGGTGCCTCATCGGGATTGTATCTGAAGATTTCGAGGGTAATTTGTTTATCCATAGTCGCAAGGTTTTATCTGCCATAAACTCTTTCACCCGGAGGCCATTTGGTAATGCTGACCGGATTATATTTTACTTCGGGAAAATCATTTTTATTCCAGTAAGCCAGACTATGGCTCAGGTACTGCTCATCATCCCGATCAGGATAATCGATACGCTGGTGCGAACCGCGGGATTCTTTGCGATGCAGGGCCGATTGAATCACCGCTTCTGCCACATCCAACAGACAGGATAATTCCAGGGCCGCGATAAGTTCGGTATTAAAAGTATGGCTGTGGTCGGCGATCTTCACATTCATGAAGCGCTCCTTCAACGTCTGCACCTCTTTTTGTGATTGCATCAGAGAAGATTCTGTCCGATAAATGCCCGCTCCTTCTTCCATGGTTTTGTGCATGGCTTTTCTGATGTTGGCAATTTTTTCGGTACCGCCCTCCTTCTTTAAAAATTGTTTATTCAGCCTGTTTACTTCATCCTGGTACAGTCCATTAATTTTATTGGCGGTGCCATTGGCAGAAGCGGCAAATTCCGCGGCTGCCTCTCCGGCCCTGGCCCCAAACACCAGCAGTTCTGTCAGTGAATTGGAGCCCAGCCGGTTCGCCCCATTGATGCTGACACAGGCACATTCACCGGCGGCAAACAGGCCCGGTAATGGCGTAGCCCCATGAATATCGGTATGGATGCCGCCCATCATGTAATGCACCACCGGCCGTACCGGTATCATTTCCTTGATGGGATCCAGGTTTTCGTATTTCAGGCACAATTCCCGCACAAACGGTATTTTGGTGTTGATCACTTTCGCGCCCAGGTGGCGCACATCCAGGTGCACGAAATCGCCATAGTTCCCTTGCAGGGTCCGGCCTTTTTCCTGTTCTTTTACAAAAGCCTGAGAAAGCCGGTCGCGGGGCCCCAGCTCCATAGACCGCAGTACCGGCCTGGGTTCCGGTTTGCCCAGGTCATAGTCCTGCAGGTACCGATACCCATCTTTGTTCAGCAGATAGCCCCCTTCAGCCCGGGCCGCTTCTGTAATCAGGATTCCGGTAAAAGGCAGGCCGGTAGGATGATACTGCACAAATTCCATGTCTTTCAGCGGCACGCCTGCCCGGTATGCCAGCGCCATGCCATCACCCGTTTTGATATTGGCATTGGTGGTGAATGGAAATACTTTGCCGGCACCGCCTGTGCAAATGATAACCGCTTTCGCCTGGATGGCTTGTACCTGTCCGGTAGCGATATCTATGGCGACAGCGCCCCGGCACCGACCATCATCTACCAGCAGGGAAGTAACAAACCATTCATCGAAGCGAAATACCTTTTCATATTTGAGCGATGTTTGAAAAAGGGTGTGCAGCATATGAAAGCCGGTTTTGTCGGCCGCAAACCAGGTGCGCTGGTTCTTCATGCCACCAAAAGGCCGCACGGCTACTTTTCCATCTTCCTCCCGGCTCCAGGGGCAACCCCAGTGTTCCAGGCGGATCATTTCTTTGGGGGCTTCGCGTACGAATAGTTCTACCGCGTCCTGGTCGCACATCCAGTCGCCACCGGAGATGGTATCGTAGGCATGATGCTCGAGGGAATCGTTGTCTTTGATAACCGCGGCAGCGCCACCCTCAGCAGATACGGTGTGGCTTCGCATGGGATATACCTTGCTGATTACACCGATCTTTAAATTAGGATTTGTTTCGGCCACGGCAATGGCAGCCCGCAAACCGGCACCCCCGGCACCGATGATAAGCACGTCGCATGAATTCGGAGTTGGGCTCATAGAAAAATTATAGTATGGATTTTGGAATTAGATTCCCGGCACTCCCACCTCAACCATTACAATATATAAAAAAATATTGATTTACGTTAAGAAAAACCTAAAATCCAAATAACATACACCTGTGTTACTGTGATTCTTACAATAGGTGGGCGGTTTGAAAAGTACTTTTAATTGTTTTTTCTATCTCCCGAAAGCCGAACCTGGATCAGCCCTTTCCTTTCCTGTAAAATATAAGCTGGTATTCTGATCTCAATGCGTTTCAGGTTATCGATAGTTTTGTCGATCTCCAACGGAGGTGGATCAAGAGAAATTACGGAAACGTTTAATTCCCCGGGAGATAAAATAGAAAGTCTTAATTCTTTTCCATCCTGTTTTAAGATGGCTCCATTTTTAACAGGAATTACCTCCGCAGTGGTCATTATTGCCCAGGTGATATTTGTGGTGGCGTTATTCACCTCAAACTGGTCCTCAACCAAAACAGATCGGTTGTTTTCTTTGACGAATCTGCGCTGCAGGGAGGCAACCTGATCAGCCAGCACTTCCGACATGTCGATGGTAACTTCCGGTTTTTCACCGCCTTTGAAATCTGTGATCGGCGCGTACCCCGTTACATTAAACCGGGCATTGTTTACGGTAATGGTGCTATGGCCCTGATTTTTTTTGGTCAGCAACGTCCAGCGTTCGCAATCCTGACAGGAACCTGCCAGGTCGAATCCAATTTTATTTAACAGGTAATATCTCTGGTTGCCCGGATCGAGCACCCACCGTACCCCATCCAACTCAAACACAAAGGTGCCCGCATCCATATTGCCATGACTCAATTGCGCTTTGCCTCCCTTTACACCCAGATAAAATTGCCCGGCATCCTCTTTTTCTCCCCGGAAAATCGCCACGGGATTGGCTCCCTTTCCATGCCAGTTGAGGGGCAGCTCACTTGTTTTCTGAAAAGATAATTGCGAAAGCCAGACCAGGCCCGGGCCAGCAAGCCGACCGGCATTTTCCGGATTTTCAAAAAATGGCTGATCAAAAAATAGTCTGTCGCCAGTTTTTGCGGCAAACCAGGCCAACAGCACAGCGCCATCACCACTATTTTTATCACCGGAATCGGCAAAATTGAAGTAATCGCCGGACGGCGCGGTGGCAAGCAAACGGAATTTAGCGCTTTCCATGAATCCGGGGCTTGCGGAAATACCAAAATCACTACCCAAAGCCGTAGTCAACACATCGGATGCGACGATGGTATAACTGGTGCCATATCCCCAGTAACTGGGCCCTTCGGGATAGACGCCGTCCGGGCCATATTCCTGTAATGAGTTCGGCAATTTATCCAATGCTCTGGCAAGGGTTTTCGCGGCCAGTTCAGGGTTTACATCCGCGATTGCCAGGGAGGCGGCCACCAGGCCACCATGACAAACGGCATTCCAGTTATTGGTGCCATTGATCCAAAACATACGTTCGCCCTCTTCATTGTAACTTGGGATAATCCCTTTTTCAATCAGTGAGGTTTTGGCCAGGGTTACCGTTTCTTTTGGTAGCGCGTCGCCCACCCAATCGATGGCCAGGGCCACGGCAAATGACATCTCGGCAACGTCTAAAAAATGCTGGGGATTCCAATCCTCAAAAGTACAAACCGCCCGCAGTTCCGTGTCTATTCGTTTCAATATTTCGGGATTTTTATCAATGCGATACACCATGCTCAGCACGCCCATTCGTTCTGCCATTTCTCTTGAGACAAACAGGAGCCTGAACCCTTCCAGCTCTCTTTTCAGTAAAGGTTTTTCAAGCATCTTATTGGCTTCACTTTGCAGATACTGGTAATACCGCTGCACCAATGGATCGGATTTTAACTTTTGTTTCAGGTTCCTTTCTATCGCGGGAGTAAGGATTAATCGTGGTGATTTTTTTGACAGATGCTTTTTAAGATAGGAGACTGAAATCGGATTTTCCAGTATCAGTGTTACGCTGTCATCTCCTTCTGATTGGGCAGCTATCAGGCTATTCTGACCATACAAACTCAACGATACTGTCAGATTAAAGCCAAGCAGAAATATCAGATAGTGGGCCACGCTTTTCATGGGGTTTGCTTTAGTGGATGTATGAAAATTCAATTCATATCGGTAAGCCGTCGGGCTCTGAACTTCTCAGAGAGATAAAATAATACCCAGGTACAGGTTTTCCTTTATTAAAGCCTGAGCTAATAATCGCCATTGCCCCAACAGCATTAAAATGAATTGATATTGATTTCAATATGGTTCACACCGGGTTCCAGCCGAACGGAACCGAATGCCGGATTTATTTTTTGTCCGTTGAGTTGTACCACTTCATTGGCCGCAGACTGCACAGAGAATTCAGCGGCCGTATTGGCTGGTATTTCGATGGTATATCTTCGCAGGCGATCGTTCACATACTGGTACTCGCCCTTTACCGGTCCTTTCAGCGTGGGCACCTTAATAGAACTTTGTTTCAAATTACCCATCTGCGGCTGTATGCTGATAATGCCAAAGCCGGGCGTTTTGGGGGTAATGCCCCAGAGGTACCGGGGAATAATATTGGCCGGAGCGCCGCCCCAGGCGTGGTTCCAGTCGGCATTGGGCTTGTATTTCATGTCCCAGGCTTCCAGGGTAATGGTTGACCCGATGGCAATCATGTTCCACCAGCTGCGGTCGTGTGTGGCGGTCATCAACTTCAGGGCATAGTCACCTTCGCCGGCACGGTATAAGCCTTCCAGCAGAAACTGGGCGCCATACACACTACAGGCCATGCCCCGCGATTTCACAAACTCCGCTACCGATTGCTGGTAAGTTTGCGGCACCAGCCCGAATGCCAGCGGCATCATGTTGGCGTGTATAGAGGAATGGGTGGCTCCCTCGCCATCAAGGTAAATACCCTTTTTTGGGTCGAACAGCTTTTCGTTGATGGCTTTTTTTGTTTTGGCAGCCATGAGCGCAAATCGCATTTCATCTTCCCCTTTATTTAACACCTGGGCGAACGCTTCCATAATTTTCATATTCTGATAGAAGAAACTATTCACCACGGTATTAATGGGCAACATCTCGTGTCCGTCTCGCTCCCCCTCTTCCGTAGATAGTTTCCATCCGGTATCTTTCTGCGCCGGAGGCCAGTCTACAATATCTTTTAACCGATTGGTTGGGTCGGAAAAACCAAGCTGCGCCATATAAGCATTGTTTACCTTGTCGGAAGAGGAACTGATGAGCCCGTCTTCCCGGGCCAGGTCAATCAGGGTCTTGTGTTTTAACGGTTCATAGTATTTTTCAATCAGGGCGGTATTGCCTGTATAATAATAATCCTGGTACATCATCAGGGCGGTGTGCAGCAGCCACTCGGTGGGCCAGGTAGGATGACTCATAAACCACTCGATGGTTTGCCGGGCCATGGAATATTCCATGTCGGTACTGTAATGCCCCAGTTGATTGATATAGGCATCGGCTTCATACGGAATTCTTTCCCGGTCGCCATCCACATAAATGCCGGCAAAAGAAGTGGCTTTCATGCTGTATTTACTGATGTCCCATACCTGATTCAACACCGTATCGGAGGAAGTAAAGCTGCTTTCGTTTTCATCCCAGTAATAGAAATAAGCTTTTTGAGTAAGGTCGTCGGGCTGCAAATCTGTCTTTATTCCTTCTATCTCCACATACCGGAACGGCATCACTACCCCGAAAGAATCGGGAAGGGCTACCGCTACCGGTAGGGTATTTCTTTCGTTGCGGGGCAGCTCAATGCTATAGTTTTTTGTAGCAGGATCAACAGGCAGTTTCACCTCCTGATAGCGGATGGTACCGCCCGGATTCTGATCGATCCGGTTGCCTTTTAACTTTTCGCCCAACCGAACTACAAGCGTATCTGCGGAAGGGGCATTGTATCGAAGGGTTAGCCGACCAAAAGCATCTTTCCCAAAATCGACGAGGTAGCTGTTATCGCTTATTTTTTGAACGGATACGGGTTGAATGTCTTCTACCTGAAAGGTATTCCCTGAGCTGATGCCCGACTGAAAGTTACCGGTTTTAAAAGATTGCGGTGCTGAATAGGCGGTTACCCGGTTGTCCTGGTCCCAGACGCGTACTTTCCAGTAATAACTGGTTTGCGGTTTCAGCGGCTTATCCTGCACTACATTGGCAGACGCACTGCTTCTTACCTGCCCGCTGTTCCATACGTCACCGATGTTCTGTGCAAGCCGTTCCGGCGACGAGGCCACCAATATCTGGTAGGCCTGTTGCATCACCGACCCAGGCGGAACAATCCAGCTGTAATTTGGTCGGTTATGGTTGATGGTGGTGGTACCTGGTTTTCTCACAAAATCAACCATCAGTCCATGCGGCGGGGCGGAAAGGGAATCCTGGTATTTCCGGATAAGGTTGTTGCAGGCGGCTGTAAAACCTGCCAGCACATCCTTATAAGTTTGATCCTTTGCCAGGTTATTAATTTCTTTAGGGTCGTCCTTCAGGTTGTACAGTTCCTGTGCGGATTGATCGTTTACATAGCGGAAATACTTCCAGGTATTGGTACGAACACCTTCACTGGGCGGAATATTCTCAAACTCCCAGAGATGTTCTATCAGTACCGTATCCCGTTGCAGGCTGCGGGTGGTTCCTGAAATAATCGGTTTCAGGCTTTTCCCCTGGTAGGAATCCGGAATTTTGACATCAGCCAAATCCAGAATAGTAGCCGGCACATCAATATTCAGCGCCATCTCGCCGATATCCTGATGCTTTTTCACGCGGGGATCAAAAATAATCAGCGGAACCCGGATGGAATTCTCGTAGAGCAGCCATTTGCCAGCCAGCTGCCGTTCGCCCAGAAAATAACCATTATCACCCATCAGAATGATCACCGTATTTTTGTCCAGACCCTTTTCTTTCAGTCGCTGCCGGATTTTGGCAATTTCCAGGTCGATGCCCGCGATCATGCGGTAGTATCCTTTTACGCTGTGCTGATACTTCTCAGGTGTATCGTAGCGCCAGTGCCACCGCGTGCGGTTAAAACCATTTCTTACCGGTGCTGGCAGTTCATTGAAATAATGATCTTCTGCCAGTTCAGGGCCAGGCATTTCTGTTCCTGCGTATAAGGGATCGGTTTCTTTCTGCCAGAAGTACTGATCTTTAGCCGGGTCGTGCGCATGCGGGGCACTAAAGCTGAGTGAGAGGCAAAATGGTTTTTCGGAAGAGGCCTCATCAATAAAGTCAAGGGCTTTCTGGCCGGTATACCGGGTAAGGTGTACCGTATCTTTTCCCAGGGTTTTGTAATAATAGCCACGGCGGTCGGGATAGGCGCCATTGCGGTCATAATCCTCGTATACATCGAAGAGTGCTTCTTTGTGTTCGTATTTCACACCAAATTTACCGAAGAAGCCCGTATAATACCCCGATTCTTTCAGCAGCCTGGGATAAGCCTCCTGCATATATTCATCGCGGATGGGCCCAGTTTGAAAATTATAGCCGTGGGTACGTTCATGCAGGCCACTCAGGATACTGGCCCGGCTGGCAGCACAGATGGGCGTAGTAACCAGGGCATTTTTGAAATACACCCCTTCTTTAGCCAGCTTGTCCATTTCCGGAGTATGCATCAGCTTATTGCCGGCATATCCCAGGGCATCCCACCGCTGGTCGTCTGTCAGAATAAAAATGATATTCGGTTTCTCCTCCACTTTTCCGGCAGCATTTTGTGGAAGCTCCGGTGATCCTGAGGTTTGGTGAATAGTGAGTGTGATAAAAGTAAATAAAAGTAAAAATCTGTATTTTCCTGTTAATTTCATGTAAGCGTTTCCTGGTAATACCACCATCAGTTTATTAAATTGCTAAAGAAGGCTGAATTTATAAACATTCCTTATTTTATCACAATTTTCCCCTTATCATTTGGAAATTCATCCTAAAAACGAGGCATTACAGAGGAAAAAAATATCACTTCAAAACCCTGCTGAATTAATATTGAAAAATTAAAGCCCAGCTCAAATCATCACCGTGCCACTGATGCTGCATATATTTATAAAGTTGAGGTGGACGAAAGTTCAATTATCGGAGAGGTTCACAAGCACCGTAGTTACTGGTTGATAAATTTAATATTCCTAAGTTGCATCTGATCAACGGCATGTGCCGATTCTTTATTAACAAACACAAAATAAATATCATGCTCGCCGCTAATGGAGGCAAGTGCTGCCTGAACCTGCGGCGGCTGCCCACCTGACGCATCACTGGTAAGCATGACGGGGGGCGTTTGTCCTATTAATGTGCCGGTTGGAGTATCCACCCTGATTTCAATTATTCCTCCGCAGGTGCCCCTTGCTTCCGGAATGGCAGCGGTGGCAAATCCTATTTGTCGTATGCCGGTAAGATCAATTTTCTCAAACCCCAGGTACGAACCTGAATTTTTGGGCGTGACGGTGGATCGGTTAGGGTCAATCTGATGATTCAGCACCAACTCTTTAAAAATATCTGCCCCAGATACCGGAACTACCTGGTTTCGTAAAATTATCAAGTCTGATGCCGACTGGGCGGGAGCATCCTGATGGCCCTGGTCGGTATAGGAGGCCCGTAAAATAAACTTACCCTGTTCGTTTTCTCCTGCAGGAATTTCCGGGGTAAAGCTGCCCGTTACCGGCAGCAAATGCTCCTTGTTATTTTCGTCCAGGCTCAGGACATATTGTACGATGGTCCGTACATCACTTTTTGAAATGGCAGGGTGTGCCGGCATGGCCATTTCTCCCCATACACCACTGCCACCAGCGATGATTTTCCCGATCAGGTACTCTGTGGCATCTGTCTTTCCCTTATATTTTCCGGCTACCGCCTGATACGCTGGCCCTATTGATTTTGTATCCACACTGTGGCAGGATTTACAATCGCTGTTATCGATCAGTTGATTCGCTAAAACAGATTGTAATGATAATAAGGGATCTGCCTCGCGTAAACCCGGCGCCATTTCCTTTGCATCATAAGCCGCTGAAAGATAATCAACCCGCACCCCGACCTGAGCAGGAGAGATTTCCTGATGGCCAAGGCTGCCATCTTCCTCATCGGTAACCAAAACCGAATACTGAATGGTTTGGTCGGGAAAAAAGAAGGTTTCGTTAGCCCCCTTAAGATCAAAACTTACCACAGGAGGCTCATTACCCACTATTATTTCCACAGTCTCGCTGTTTTCAGCACCTTCCGCATCGCTTACGGTTAGGGTAGCCTGGTAAATTCCAGGCTCCTCAAATTTAACCACCGGATGCGGTTCCTGATAGGTTTGAAGCGTATTACCCTCAGACGTTATTTTCCATTCATAACGCAAGGCATCATGGTCATAATCTTTGGTACCGGCAGCAGATAACTGAACATGCAGGGGAACCGCCCCGGCTGTTTTATCAGCAGAAACCTGTACAACGGGTTTGCGATTACCCGCATTATATTCAATTCGAACCAGTTGCGATTCAGGGTTACGGCGATAAGGCCCACGGCCATATTCCAGCAGATACAAATCGCCATCAGGACCAAAGGCTAGGTCTATGGGACCTTTTAATTTCAGATCGGGCAAAAACGGCTCCATGGATTGATAGGCTCCGTTTTCATCCATGGTTATGGCCATGATCCAGCCACGGGTCCAATCGGTAATCAACCATTTTCCTTCATAATAGGCAGGAAAAGGTCGCTCAGGATTGTCAAAATCAGACCGGTGATACACAGGGCCACCCACAGCACTGTTACTCCCACTGCCCAGCAGGGGAAAATCGACGGCCTGGGATTGCGGATACCAGAGCAAAGCGGGTTGTGCGGGAGG
>JBGTIS010000107.1:0-8552 GCA_041745535.1 Cyclobacteriaceae bacterium
CCCTGCGACAATTTCTCAAGGAATTCGGTGATCACCGCCACGCATTCCGTTTTCTTCAGAATAGAACCCTGCACAGTAATCAGGGCTACCAGTTGTTCGATGGTCAGCTTTTCACTTTCTACCACAATGGCCATATAATCGGTAGGGTCCGCGGTTAAACTGTTCAGGGATAGGGAATATTTTAACATTAGTAAAAGTTTATGTGAAACATACTACAATTGCTTACAAAAACCTGGTCAAACCTACACGAATATCATCCCGGTTCCCTATATTTAGCACCCATCTGACTTTATGTACAATAATCGATAAGTGAGTATTTAAACTAAAAACACCCTAATTATTAATAGTATTATTACTCGACAATCCATCGATACCAGCACTATATGTTTAGTCCTGTTGAGATAAAACCATGCCGGTGGTGCCAGGCAGCGCCCCCTTTTCTGTAGTACAACCCTAAACCTTACATGGAATGCCAGGGAATAGCGGTGGGCAACAGTACCGGTGGGTGCCACAAATTTTCAGAGCATGAAGAGAACTTTACTTGTGTAGGCCAGCATATTGTAATTATTATTTATTAACTTTCGCGCTGGGGAGATGTGAATTGCTATTGATAAATGATAGGGTAACAAATACATTCGGCATGCTTTTTAATACTATTAAATTACATCTATTACCATTATTTTCTATAATAAATACATTTCCCATATATAGGAAATAACCGCTATATAGCGGTTATTAGGATGTTAAAATAAAAAAGCTAAAGGAAAGGAATGCCAAAACTATATGAATATCTTGGAATTATTATCTTCTTCTATGCCAATGAACATAAGCCGATTCATATACATGCAAGAAAAGGGGAATATGAAAGCAAAGCTGAGATCATTATAGTGAATGGAAAAGTGGAGGAGGTTGTTATTACAAATGTAGGAGGAAGAAAACCGTTGAAAGGAAAAGAACTAAAGAATTTAAAAGTTTTTTTACAACATTATGCAGATGCAATTGTGGGCAAATGGGTGGACTATTTCGTCTATCATAAAGATTTAGATTTTGAAAGGATTACTCAAAAGTTGTAGCATATGAGGATTATTGAACGATACACAAAACAGTCTGAACAGGATAACCTATCTGTAACAGCAGCGCATTATATTGGTGATTTTGCTATCCGATTAACCTTTAATGATGGATACAGAAAATTGGTGGATTTTAAACCATTTCTTGAACAAGCTAGACACCCTGCCATCAAAAAATATTTGGATGAAAATCAATTCAAGAATTTTCACATAAAGGATGGCAACTTGGATTGGAATGATTTTGATATGTGTTTTCCGATTGGAGATCTTTACAAAAATAGCATATTGAAAGAAGAGAAAACGACCTACAACACTGTTCAGTAGCAAGCTTGGCCGTTAGCAAAAGAGACATCCTGCAAATAAAACCCGGAAGCAATATTACCATTTTGGTAACTTTTTGTTATCTTAGTTGTGAATAATATTGCTAAATGAGGGTAATCGCAAAAAAGATACTTCGTGAATTTTGGGGAAAGCACAATGATTCTGAAGAGCAACTGAAGACGTGGTTCAAGGAAGCCTCCAAAGCAAACTGGAGAAGTACTGCTGATATTAAGTCTGAATATGCAAACGCTAGTATTTTAAAGAGTGGACGTGTCGTATTTAATATTTGTGGCAATAAATATAGATTGATTGTGGACATAAACTACGTAAGACAATGGATGTTTATTCGATTCATTGGAACTCATAATGATTACGATAAAGTAGACGCAGATAAAATTTAAACCTATGAATATTAGGGCAATCAAAACGGAAGAGGATTATAATCAAGCATTGAAAAGACTTGAAAAGATATTTCACGCTCCTGCTGACTCAAAAGAAGGCGACGAAGCTGAAATTTTATCTATACTGATTGAAAAGTATGAAGATGAACATTATCCCATTGATGCACCAGATCCAATTGAGGCGATTAAATTTAGAATGGAACAAATGGGAATGAGCAATCAGGACTTAGCTGATATCATTGGTTACAAGAGCAGGGTTTCGGAGATTTTTAGCCGGAAAAGAAAACTAACACTTAAAATGATCAGAAATCTTCACGATAAATTAAAGATTCCCTATGAATCATTGATTGCTGATTATTAAGCACCTTTTGCTAATCGAGTAGACGGCTGACAGCCTTTTGACTGCCAGTGCGCCTCCGGGCCCCGGCGGCTCACACCACTCAGCGTACGGGTCTCGTACTGAGCGGTTCTCTAAATTTGATACCAGCTATCCCGCGGAAGCGGGATTTAGTTCAACATAGTGCTCAACAAAGGTGAAATTTCCGCATATGAGAAAAGGGCAATTGAAGAACAATATAAATCAGATCGTTATGCTGACTGGGAGTTACTTATTACTGATCTAATTAATCATCAATGTGGAGTGACTGATACTACTAATCTATATGATTCAATAGAGTCAGAAGTAATAATAAAATCATCTTATAACAAGGCAGATTCAGCCAATATTCTTGGAGCAATAGGCTTTTCTAATATCTGTTTTAATGAGGATTTTACATTTGGGATATTCTTTTTTCAGAAGGAAAGTAATGAATGGAAATATGTAGACGAACTGGGATTGGGTATAAGTTGAAAAATGATGCCGCCAACAAGTTGAGCGTAATGCCTATGATCATGCTATCTGTTCTCGTTTTTAACTATTCGTTCGCGGGCAGTTTATACAATGAATTTAGGAGGCAGACGGACTCACTGAAATCTCGCGGTGTCGAAAA
The DNA here is from genome assembly GCA_041745535.1 of Cyclobacteriaceae bacterium. Classification (GTDB taxonomy): domain Bacteria; phylum Bacteroidota; class Bacteroidia; order Cytophagales; family Cyclobacteriaceae; genus JBGTIS01. Next base: position 2,782 of record JBGTIS010000107.1, read on the forward strand.
AGTGTTTGTTCATCAATACTCATTGTTCAATAGACGTTACGAGATTCCGTATGCTAACGGTGAATCGCGGTGCGAGAACGTTCCGACATACAGGCTGACGAAATTGTGCGAAGACAATCGTGTGTCAGTTTTAGTAAGCGGAATTCAGTTGATCAATGAGAGGAATTTAATAACTGCTAACTAACCCGATGCTGGAGCTACACTCTAGCCGTGCATATAATTTACTTTAGGCTACTTTCAGGTTATACTTTTGTAAAAGTTCTTCTTCCAAAAGATGTTTGAGTGAAAGATCAGCCTGAGGCACTTCTTCCCACAAAATACCATTGCCCATATTTTCGTAATTGTGCAAGTGCGCTTCACTAGCCGTGCATAGCCCTGGCATTTGGCTGATCCTGCGCTCTATGACGGTGCCATTGCTTAGTACGAATAACAGCTTGTCATTTTTAGGTTGTACAATCAGTTCACTGATTTGCAACTGACCCATCGCGATAGCCCGTTCTATGGGTGACATTTTGGGGGAGTATATATCAACCTCCGCCTGTGCGTCAAACTGTTTTAAGATCTCCTCTATGGAGGCAAAGTCTGTTTTATCAGTGATTACAGTAGGCATCCCATTGCTGTTTAAAGCCACGTAAATAAAATGCTTCTACTTCTGGTTCTAACCATACTTTACCCCCACCATCTCCTTTTTTTATGTGTATGTGTGCCCGTTCCTGACAGTCGGCAGCAAAGAAGTAAAAAGCAAACCCTTTTATCTCTAGTACTTTCGGCATGGGTGTAAAGTTACGGATTTATTATAAAGTATCCAGATAATTTGCTGCTCCTATCTATGATGCATCAGGCCACAGGCCTATCTCCATTTTCAGCCTTGCTTTACAAATGCACGTATGGGTATATTTAGCAGAATAAATAATGGGCACGAAGCGGGAGCGACTCACTAGCCGCAGGGTTACATGTTGAAGTATATAAAACCCAACTTTCCACCCACTGATAAATCGATTGGGTATATAAAATTGTAAATGCAAATGGCGTTCTTGTAAACAAAAGAACTACTCGCGGTTTTTAACGTATTTGAAGGTATGAAAGCAGATGTAATCAACATAGATCCTAAAATTCTGGGAGGCACACCGGTATTCAGAGGAACCAGAGTACCGATAGAAACTCTTTTTGATCATTTGGAAAGTGGAATTACGATTGACGCGTTTTTGGACGACTTTCCAAGTGTTACTAAAGAACAGGTAATTCAGGTACTGGAATTAGTAGGACAGCTATTTTCCTCAGAAAAAATTAAACAGTTCTATGAAATTACTGCTCGATGAAAATGTCCCCAGGCAAATAAAGGAAAACCTTTCTGAGCATGAAGTATTTACCGTTAGAGAAAAGGGATGGAATGGGAAACTTAATGGGGAGTTATTAACCCTGATGTTAGCGGAACAATTTGATGTGTTAATTACAGCAGACAAGAACTTGCAACATCAACAAAACTTTGAGAAGTATCCTATTCCAGTGCTGGTTTTGCACACTTACCGAATCACCTATGAGTATCTTAAACCCTTGATTCCAAGCCTGAACGAAATTTTAAACACGGACTTACCAAATGGTGCTACAGTTATAAAAGGATGAAAACCTTCTCTGAGCGTCCCGCTCGTGTCTGTGATAAACCAGGCCTTAGGCTTATCTCAATTTTCAGCTTTACTTTACAAATGCAATGATTGGTATATTGAGCGGAAAACAAACAAGTTTAGTATAACTGGAGGCTTTTAGAATAGTAATCACGAGGCTGAACCACTATTGGGTTGAACATTTATTACTCCTTCTCTGGGATTCCGGCCAGTTCCTGAATGGGCACCCCGTCAATCATTACATCCTGTAAAACCGCTTCGCCATCTTTTATCCGTACTATAGCATAGGCGGTTTTGGTACTGTCCCGCAGGGCTTCGCGGTACACGGTTTCGGCAACCGGGGCTTTGGTTTCTTCCATATAATACCGATCGAAAGGATAAGCGATCTGAAGGGTTTGGCGGTTGTTGATATTAGTTACGTAAGCAGCAGAAGCTTGTATGTAGTCGTTGCCTGCTTCGGGTACCGTAAACGATACATCCTCGATACGGGCGTAACCGGTTGTATCGTTGGCAATGGTGACATACAGCGCTTCCGTACCCAATACCTGACTGGTATCGTTCCACACAAACTGGTTTTCCTCAAAACTAAGGCTGATGTATTTGCCTCTGAAAGCATCGTAAGGGTCAACCGGAGCCATTTTGAATTTATAGGCTTTACCGGTTTCCAGAATAACTTCCCGGTCCAGTATCATTTTAGCCGGCACATACAGTTGTACCAGGCAAACCGCGACAAATATGCCTACTATGATCTTTTTCATATACGCTTATTTTGGTCCGGTTGCTTTTTTCTTTTCAGCATCTGGTAGTTGAGCAGGAAAAAGCCGACTCCTACCAGCAGGAATAGCAGCCCCCGGATGACAAAACTGATCTGTACATCAAAAAACCGGCAGATAATCAGGAGAGTGATCATCAGCAATCCGTAATTCAAAATGCCCAGGTGGTTGGCCTTCGCTCCTTTCCTGATGGTAAGTATGCCCATGGCCAACAGCAGGATATTGATTACCACAATGGGCAGTATCGCATTAAAATAACCGATAACAAACAGCACGATAAATATTCCATATACATAGTTCATCAGGTCGGCACCATCCCAGGTACTGTTCCTGATTCGCCGGAACAGCAGCACCGTAGCCGCGACTGTGAGCAATAAGGCCACCAGAAATTCAGGAGTAGTTACCAGGGTTCCAATGGAAGCTTCGTGTTTGATCAACTCTTTCCAGAACCAATCGAAACTCAGGGTAAACAAAAGGGCCAGGGTACCCGCGGTACCCAGCAGTTGCCAGGAATTGTCCAGTAATTTACGATTGGAGAATGAGGCTGTATTGCCCACCTGATAAAACACTCCGAAAAGGCTGAAATAGGCGATAAACATCAACTCTTCCGTATGATGTGCCAGGGTGCCCAGGGTAATGGTGAGCGAAACCGGCAACAGCCAGTGATGAAACAGCATGAAATTGCTTTCAGGGTGCTTTTTCCATAACCAGTACACATAAGGGAGTACCAGCACGAGAAGCCACCAGTAATGGTGCGAGGCAGGCTGCTGGTAGGTCCAGTAATTTACTTCACAGGCATACCAGGTAATGCCTGCCACATACAGCAGCGAAACCACCGACGAACGCATTACATATACCAGCGGAATACCCAGCAATGCCCAGGTAAATAAAAATTCACTCAGGTTGCCTGGAATATGATACACCTGGCTGATCAGCGCCATACTGGCTCCTACTGCAAAAAACAGAAAAGTAGCCGAGCTTTCCCGCCAACCGATATTGTCTGATTTCCTGATAAGGGTAAATCCACATACCAGTTGCCCGATTACCAATGGCAGAAAAGAAAATACGGTTTTGGTAGTTCGGGAAAGGTCATCCCAGTTGTGCGCGATAATCAGGATAATGCCCAATCCAGCCAGCAAAGCACCCAGCACACCAAATACAATAAACAATCGGTTTTGGGAACGCGATTCCCGCTGTCGGTAATAGTACCTGATTTTTTCAGCCGTTTCTTCTGAAATTACCTGATCGAGAATGAGTTCGGGAAGGGCCTGAAGGATGTTTTTAGCCATTTTCTATAAGCTTTCAAAAGTAAAACGACAGATATCTTAACAAGGTATGTGGCATCGAGTAACAGCCAAAGTGCCCTGTGATCACGCAGGCCGCGGTGTTGGAGTAATACGATGAATTCATGGCTAAGGTTTTTCATAAAGTTGCCACATAAAATAGTCTGTGGTGGCATGACCCCTGGCTTCAGCAGCTTCTAAAATTTAATAACAGCAACTTTGGCTTCACCTTCCGGCGGTATGGTTACCCGAAAAAGATTGCTGTAATCGGCATCGGCAATGCTGTCCTGGGGTGGCGTAGCCCCTAATTGTGTAATAATGGGCAATACCGTGTTGCTATGGCCGCATACCAGTACCGTTTGACCCGCATGATTTTGCAGGATATTGCTGGCCAATTGCTCAAAGTTGTGTGCCTCATAGGCTTCAATGGCTATATTCTTTGCTTCAGCCAGTGGTTGCACTGTACTCATATTTCTCTGATAAGGCGTACTGTAGATGGCCGCTATTTTTACTGTATCCAGCAAGGCTTTCAGTTTTTCTGCCCGGGCATGTCCTTCCGGGGTAAGGGGCGGGTTGTCTGTAGTATCGGATAAATCTTTTTCAGCATGGCGTACCACATACACCAAAGTAATGGATGCGGTGGCTTGTTCCGCTTTTTTTCCAGTACAGGCATATAAAAATAAAGCGGCAAGCATTGCCATTAAAATTGTGCTTCTGAAAATCATTAATTCCTTTTATATTTTTACAATAATATGCTTTTTATACATAATCCAGATAGGAATAAAGCAGAGCAGCATATAACAGATAGCCCAGAAAAAAGAGGCAAATTCCGGCCCCATGCCCAAATTCACCAATCCCTGATAGGTATATTGCCGCAAATTGGTATCGCCCGAAACTTTAATCATTCCCAGGATGTCGGCCAGTACGCCATGTAGCACATAGGCAGTAATGGCATTGGAACCAAAGGCCACAAAAAAGGGCGTCCAGCTTTTGTAATTCAGCACATCTATAAACCAGTATAAGGTACCCAGCAGCAACAGCGCCATGCCACCGGTGACCAATACAAAAGAACTACTCCATAAGTTTTTGTTTACCGGGAAATCCAGGCTCCACAGGTAACCCACCGCCAGACTCAGCACTCCGGCTACCAGCAGCCAGATGATTTTTCGTTCCTGGGGTAAGGAAGACAAAATTAAAAAACCAGCCAGCATACCGCCAATACCGGTGGCAATAGAGGGCAGCGTACTCAGCAGCCCTTCCGGGTCCCAGGTGCCCTGCCACATGTTACCGGGAATCAGCAGCGAATCGAGCCAGGCAGCCAGGTTCTGACCAGGTTCCAGCATGGGTTTTCCAATGCCGGGTACAGGAAATTTTGTCATCACAATCCAGTATCCCAACAATAAACCCGCACCCCACCAGGCTTGTCCTTTCCAGGAAGTATTCATAAAAATGAGGCTGCAAAATAAATATACCAGGGCGATGCGCTGCAACACTCCAGGTATGCGGATATTGGAAAAGTCGAAACCGGGAAACAGCCATAGAAATATGCCCAGGGCAAAAATAATAACCGACCGGATCAGTACCTTTTTCATTAAATCGGTTTTGCTGGCTCCGGTTTGTATGCGCTTTTTAAAAGCCAGGGTAATGGCGATGCCTACCATAAACAGGAAGAAAGGAAAAACCAGATCGGTGGGTGTAAGGCCATTCCATTCGGCATGTTCCAGCGGCGGATACACATGCGCCCAGGTGCCGGGTGTATTCACTATTATCATTCCGATAAGCGCGATGCCCCGCATTACATCCAGAGAAATAAGGCGTTTAGATACGTGCGATTCTAACTCAGAATCAGGCCTGTGGCTTTGTTCTTTTACCGATGTTTCCATAAATAACTATTTGGAGATGATTAAAAAAGTATAATGGCATAAATAATTGACAGACAAGGACATAAGGGCAAATCTGTGTGTCATGAAAATACGAATCACATTACGATGTCCCCGCTGTCAACACGACAATATCGTCAAAAATGACCGCGAAAGCTATTCAGACAAACAAAACTACCTGTCTAAACACTGTGCGCGTCCGTTCATCGGGGA
>JBGTIS010000108.1:0-36129 GCA_041745535.1 Cyclobacteriaceae bacterium
CACTAACTTCTAATTTATGCTGCTTGAAGCCTTAGTTTATTGATATTTTCAGGGATATGACGCTGACTCCATAACATAAACTTAGCCTCTTTAGTACGCAATGCTTCTAAATACTCTGGCCTTACTTCTTTTTCATCATTAATAATTGCCAAGCCTGTAACATGCTTACCAGTTAGTTGTTCCCTAACTTTCTTGATATCCTCCCAGGCAAATAAAAAGTGTGGCAGATTCATACTATTTATGGTACTAAATGCTTTGATTACTAACTCTGTTTTTTTGTATGCTATTTGGAAGTCAAAAGTAAATTCTAAACCTGTACTTCCTCTAGAAATAAAATGTGAAGTATAGATCAAATCTTGTTCATCCAAATAACCTTTTACATCTTCTGAAAAAACTGAAGCAACATTGTGTTTGGACAAGAAACTTAAATTATTAATCTCTACAATAGCTGAAAGCAGATTGAACTTTTTTTGGGGAAAATTCTTTTCATTAGCCTCTAGAAATAATTCGTTGTTTTCATTTTCCCAATGTACACCATAATTCAGAAGTATTTGCCTGAGGAACTCTTTCCGCTTAGGAGATCGCGAAAGAGACGCACCGCTTAATTCCAGATTACGCAAAGTTTGTCCATCGTCAGAAAGTAATATATTCCCATTTTTATGTTTTGCATATAGATCAATACTATCATTATAAATGTCTAATAGCGGAGTAGTAATTTGAACCCAACCGCTCACTTCATCAGTCTGAACAATAGTTTTTTCCTTCAAAAAGGTGTAGTAGTCGTTAACCAATAATTCTATAGAGCTCATAAGAAAGCATCTGTGAGTACGGTGATGTTTAATTGCGTTTGAACATTAATTCTTTTAAAGAACGCTGAAAGTGCATCAGAAATTTCCATAACAGAGCGGATATCCTTTATAGGAAAAGCATCTGCTGTTAGAGGAATAGCCCATGCCAAAGGTTGGTATCCCTCTACTACAAAGTGGATAAAGTACATGAACCTTTAAAGGAAACAAAAAAAGGGAGAATTGCTTCCCCCTTTTCTTAACCAACTCTACATACAAAGTTGTTATTAGATATCACCGGTAGAGCAGTTCCAGCCGCCTTTACCATCCGGATCGCAGTCGTGACCTTTGGCTTTGTCGTAGGTTACGCCGCAGGCTTTCTCCAGATTACTAATGGCTTCTTCCAGCGTGTTTCCACTGCTCTCACAATTGCCATTATCAGGATCGGGGTTGTTCCCTCCCGGATTATTACCACCGGGCTGATTGTCTTTACCGCCACTTTTTACTTTGCCGGTAGAGCAGATCCAGCCACCTTGGCCGTCCGGATCGCAGTCGTGGCCGTTACCTTTATCATAAGTTACGCCACATAACTGCTCCAGATTTTTTTTAGCTTCCTCTAAAGTGCTTCCGGTAGCTACACAGTTATCGGTATCTGGTTTCGGTTCATTGCCTGGTTTGGGGTCTTTGTCTGGCTTTGGCTCTTTGTCTGGTTTGGGGTCTTTGTCGGGGCCTGGGTTTGGTGAAGGATTACCCTCAAAAAAGGCTTTTAATTTTTCAGGATTACCATTTTCATCGTTTTTCAGCAGGTACCAGATCATGCCCGCATCTGATACATCAGGTTTGTTAGCCACCATCATTCGCTCGTGGATCCATCGCAGATTATCGTCGTCATTTTTTCTTAGCCATTCCCACCGTTTCCAATCCACAAAAAATCCTTTATTCTGATCGCTGATCTGCACAAACTTAACACCGGTTTGTTTAATACCATCCGCGGTGCAGGAGCCATTGCTGGTATAATCGTTATTAACTTCCGAATGTGAAATAACATATACATACTTGCGCTTTTCAGGATTGGAAAGCCGAATACCTTCACAGGCAACTCCCATAGGGCCGGCCACAATAAAATACAATGGATTTGATGCCGACGACTGATTAATAGCCGTGGCGATGCTTTGCTCTGCCCTTTTCGGGTCGTCGATAGCACTGATAAATAAATTCTGATCAAAACCAAAACGAGTGGCACCCTCCAGGGTACTTTCTGTCATATCCTTTTTCTGATTGTCAGGCCCGTTGCCCCAAATATGAGAGTTATAATCATAATGAACGAGCTGATTGCGCAAACCGGCATGTGCCATCATGGCCAGCCCAATGGGGGTCGCGCCAATATCGTCCCGGTCACTATAGTTCCCATCCGCGCTAATGGCAATCCGACCGGCAAAGTTGGCAGAAGCATTAGACAGCAGTCGTGCTTCTTCATTCAGCAATTCCACTTCCGGCGCGATGGAAGAATTAAGTTCTTGTTCCTGTTCACAACTGGTTACAGCAAACGCCGCAAAAAGTGATACGGCAAAAAATAACTTTTTCATTTAATCTGTTTTAGGATTTAAAATTATTACTGGTTTATGTCGCAAACCATAAGCAGTGGTTTACCAGTAGAAGATCGGATGTTAAGGCAAAAAAGTAACAGACACACATTTTTCAGTTCGTGAGCCATGGCAGTATGCGACTGCCTGCACATCATGTTAATCCAGCATCTATACTTCCCTACGGTAGCAGGTTAATACAACCAGTAGCTGGCACTCAATGAAAAGCTCTTTTTATTCAAACAGAAACTTACTGAATACATATTTAACCAAACCTTCCGCGGCTTCTTAACTAAGGAAGAAAATCACATCACCTTCCATAACAGGTTCGTTTTTCTTACTCATTGGTAATTCAACACATTTTATGGTTATTGAGATAAACTTACTCAGCACCAAACATTTTTAGTACTATTAAAAGAAAGCTTTATTTCAATAGCTATGCCGATCAGAAAAAAACAGGATATTCAGCGCTGGGTATGATCATTTAAATGCTCATTAGAATTTTTCTGGTATATTGCTTGTTTCACACTATCAAATTGATTATCAGAATGATAATAAAATAAAATATAACACTAAAGGTAGGATATTTCGGAAAAAACTCTTATGGAGAAGTTTTTTTCGTGTATCAATTACAGTTAAAAATTCATTTTCACTGTAAAAGCCAAATTATATTTTATCGTGTTTGCTTCTATTAATAGAGATTATTCCCATATACTGTTTACAAAAAAAATGTTCGTACCAAAAGCCCCCCTGAAAAACTAAACAGGTAACGGAGCATGCTATTAAAACTATGTTAAGCCTTGCCATTATTATTTACTTTTTATTAATATCAAAAAATGGCTAAACTCATTTACAGGCCATACTTTTGGTGTTTATAAATTCTTTGATGGCCAATTCTTTAAATTACAGCACAAAAATATTATCTTGTTATTCCTTCTTATTAACCTAACTGTATTTGCGCTATGAACAAGCTTTTTACATTCACCCTTTTCCTGTTAATTTCAGTCTACGGCTTTGGGCAGGAAACGGGAGCACCCCGCATTATGGTAGAATCCATACAAGGGCCTACTCCATGGACTTCGCTGGATGCTAATAACCAGGCAGCGACCTTTCAGTTTGCCATTGTTACCGATCGTACCGGCGGACATCGCCCCGGCATATTTCCGATTGGTATCCAAAAGCTTAATTTGTTACAACCTGAATTTGTGCTCAGTGTGGGTGATATGATTGAAGGCTATACCCGGGATCAGGCTGAAATTGACCGGCAATGGGAAGAGTTTAACGGTTTTATTGACGAACTCACTGTCCCTTTCTTTTATGTACCGGGCAATCATGACTACACCAACGAGGTATTGGCTGAAAAGTGGAAGGCGCTATTCGGTAAATCGTATTATCATTTTTTGTATAAAGATGTGTTATTCCTGTGCCTGAACAGCGAAGACAACATGCGCGGTGCCGGCAAAGGTACCATTGATGATGCACAGTATGAATACGTAAAAAAAGTGCTGGACGAAAATAAAGAAGCGAAGTGGACCCTGTTGTTTATGCATCAGCCCCTCTGGAACCAGCAGGATACCAAACGCTGGAAAGATGTGGAAACACTGCTGGCCGAACGGAAACATACTGTATTTGTAGGCCATAACCATACCTATGTGAAATACGAACGCAATAACGGAAAATATTTTGTGCTGGCTACCACTGGTGGTGGCAGCAAATTACGTGGTCCGCGCATTGGTGAATTCGACCACGTGGTATGGGTTACCATGACCAACGAAGGACCTATCCTGGCCAACCTGCTGCTGGATGGCATCTGGGATGAGAACATTGTAACTGAGCAAATGGCTAAATTCGCGCATCCCCTGGTCGATCAGCCGGTGTTACAGATACAACCCATGACCTTGAGCGACAGCACATTTGACCATTACCAGACTGAGCTGAAAATTTCCAATACCAGCGATGTAAATATGAAGGTTGAACTGGCTTTTATGGCCAATACCAACCTGGTACCCGATGTAACCGCAAAAACCATCACCATTGCTCCTAACAGTGTGGAAGAGTTGCCCCTCACCTTACAAGCCCTGACACCGGTTTCCACCGATAGCCTCCGGCCGCTTATCCTGAACAGTACCATCACCTATCAGGATGAAGGACAACCCGATATCACCTACGATAATCAATATCGGTTATTGCCTGAATTTGCCACCGGGCTAAGGCCTGTGGAAACACCCGTGAAGGTAGATGGCAATCTGGACGACTGGGGTCAGCTGTCTTATGTCGTAAACAGCAAATCGTATGTGGTAAGTGATCCGTTTTCGCACGATGGTGATAAGGATGTTTCCTTCCGGTTTGATATTAGCTACGATGATCAGAATTTGTACCTGGCGGCCCAGGTAACTGATGATGAACTGATGGTGGTAGCTGACAAACGGGCTTATCAGCAGGACGGCATCAGCTTTACACTGGATGCCCGGCCGGTACAGGAAAGTGTAATGGGAAAAGGTGGCGGACTGTTCAAAGAAATATTACTGATCGCCCAAAGTCCCGTAGCACCTGAGCAGGGTCACAATCTTTTCCGGGAGGAATCACTTCCGGAAGGCACACAGGCAGTTTGTGTACTCACAGAAGGTGGGTATGTAGCTGAAGTGGCCATTCCCTTATCTTATATCAAAGCATTACAGGGCGACAACTGGCAGCAGATCCGCCTTAATGCCGGTGTTACCGACTTTGATCAGGATGGCAAATACCAGACTACCCTTACCTGGAAACCTGAGTGGGATGGTAAAGAAAATATCGTAGGCTCCGGAATATTATACAAAACACAACCCGGCCAGGTGGAGAGTGGAAAATAATATTGGACCAGACGGACGCTGCTCAGCCTTCTGGTGCTTACATCAGAATATTGTTTACAGGTTTAACAGGCTCAGGCAGGGTTTGTTCGTCCAGCATTTCACGCAGGTCTATTTCAATAGTTCTGCTTAAAGCAGCCATGGGAATATCGTTGGGAGTACCTTCGAAAGGATTTTCGGTGGCTTCCCCAATTTTTTCCATGGTATGGAACACCCAGTTTACCAGCACGCTAAAGGGAATGGTGAGCCAAACAAAATGCTCGCCCAGTTTCCCAAATTCCTGTAGCAAACCAAATGGCACCAGTATCACAAATATTTTTACAAAAAACAGGTTGATGGTAGCGAACTGCCGGGGATAGGGAAAGTTTTTAATGCGTTCGCATTTACCCTGCTGCTCATAAAAATCTTTTAACATATTGGCCAGTTCCATATGTCTGAAATCTTCAATAAACCCCTTATCCAGCAGTTCTTTCAGTTCCTGCGATTGCAGACTAATAATTTGAGTAGCCCGGTTTTTCTTGCTTAAAATATAGGCTTTTTCTTCAGGAGATAAATAGCGACTGAGTTCCTCTTCCAGTTTGTTTTCATGCTCAGGAATGCTGTAGTACTTACGATAGTCCGCATTATAACTTTTGGTTAGGTTTTCCCAGTTCCGGGCTTCCCGCAACTGAAAGCGCAAAGCCGTGAGCCAGGCTATGTGGCGGTAAATCAGACGGGTGTGAATTTCTTTTAGCGCACTTTCCGGTACCGGGTGGATAGCATGTTTGTTGGTGACAAAATCTCTCGCCATATTACCCCACGTTCTGCTGCCATTCACGATAGCGCCCCAAATTTGTCGGGCTTCCCAAAGTCGGCTGTAGGTAGCGTTGTTTTTAAATCCAACGATAAAAGCTACTGCCGTACCAATTAAGGCAATGGGCAGCCAGGGAATGGACAACCATTTCCAGCCTAATAAAACATACAGCAAAGTAGGAATAGTAGCCACCACCACCAGAAAAACAATATCCCGTCGTGTCCAGGTGAGTACTTCTTTTAAGGTGTAATTTCGTCCGGAATGCATAAGGTCAGATTTGTGTATTTCCTGAAATTAAATAATATTCATCAATGCTACCGCATTTCAGCCTGATAATTCATTTTGGCAGCCCCTAACCGATACGCTATTATGAGTGATTCATATTTTGATCAACAATAGCATGCTCCTATTTTCTGATCGAAGCAGCGTAAATTTGTCCGTTTCCATATACAGAAGGTCGTTGACCCAGCCTGGATATTTTTGTATATCCCAATTTCAGAAATAGCGCGGATAACTTGGTGTAGTTAATGGGATAAGGTACCCATGGGTTTGGCCAGGTCCTGTCATATTCTACAATCAGAAACTGATGAACTGGATTTAAGTAAGACTGGATTTTTTGAATAAAACCGCGTTTGTTAAACACATAATGCAGCGAATTGGCCATTAGTATACCATCCAGCTGGTGAAAAGGCCAGGTATCTTTTTGGAAATTTAGCTGATGGGGTATTACCTGAACAGAATCAGGTTTGGGAAGATGTTCCAATACTGCCTGATTGGAATCCACGGCGTAAATCACGCTATCTGCAGGCAGCAACTGGGCCAGGGCATGCGTGAACAGGCCCGTACCACAACCCAGATCTGCCCAACGGACCGCACCACTAAAAACAGATTTTTCTTTATCGATCAACTGAATGGCCTGGTCAAGATTCATCCTGTTAATTATTATGCTATTAATTGCGTATACTCAATTCCCACCTGCTATTTTAATAAAATATGCCTGAAATTTACAGGCACTACAGGATAAAGATTGGGGTCTTAGGTCACTTTTCTGGTGCTTGAATAATTTTTTTGCCAGTTCCCAGCCACAGCAGGCCATCCAGAATCAGTCTGTCCTGTATTTTGTTACCAAAGGTACGAGAAAGTTCTTTATTGGTATTGTGTTCGTAATCAATGTCATTATGTCCCATATTCACATACAGCATTTTGAAATGGGTGTTGGTCCATACAACTGGATAATAGCCACTGTGCCATATTTCATCAGGTTTGGGGCCGGTGCCTAGTGGAAAACTACTTGTATCAATAGATATCAGAATTTTAATAGCAGGGTTATTTGTCAGATCATTTTCCCACCGGTACCATTCATTCGGCGATGAGCGAAAGGTTTTGGGTAAATGCCGGGTAGCCGGATGCTTCCTGTCTTCCACCCGCAATACAGCCGAAGTAGGCCGCCAGGTATTACTTTTATACTGGCCTGCCCCCAGAAACTGATGATGATACCAATCCCAGTTCTGTGGATACGCAGTGTGGCAAGTGATTTTTTGAAGAGAGTTTGAATCAGATTAATTTTTTTTATCATCATTTTACTTTCTGGTGGTCTGATTGGCCCATCACCCTGTATTGACTCAGAATCATCATAAATAAGCCGATAAATATAAAAGGAATACTCAAAATTTGCCCCATATTGATAGGTAAACTTTCTTCAAAAGGTTCTTGGTTAATCTTAAAAAATTCAACCACAAACCTAAAGCTAAACAGAAGCACCAGGAATACGCCAAATGTAAAGCCGGGTTTGTCAAAAAATTTTCTTTTCTGCCATAGGACGAACAATATGATAAAAAGCACCATACAACCTATCGATTCATATAGCTGGGCCGGATGCCTTGGGATATGATCTACCTGAATAAATACAAAAGCCCAGGCTACCTGAGCGGGAATGCCAATTATTTCCGAGTTCATCAGGTTTCCAAGCCTGATGAAACTTCCGCACAGTGCAGCCACCACCACAAGCCTGTCTAATATCCACAGATAGTTAGCTTTATATTTCCGACGGTAAAGCCACAATCCTAGCAGAATGCCCATAGCCCCACCGTGGCTTGCCAGTCCCTGCAAGCCTGTAAACTGAAATTCAGGCTCTAACTGAATCGGCAAAATCTCCTCCGGATGTTGCAGGTAATAGAGCGGATCGTAGAATACAATATGACCCAATCGCGCACCCAGAATGGCACCAATAATGATATAAATGGCTAAGGTATCTACTTCTTTCATTTCTTTCCCTTCTTTCCGATAGATGTAATACATGATCTGATAACTGCAAAGTATACCCAATGCCCACAGCAAGCCATACCATCGAAGGAAAGGAACCGATGGGAAGATTTCAGGGTTAACATCCCAGATAATGTAAGAAAGATAAACGACCCAATTCATCCGCCCTGACAACAAATAACCAGCAACAGACACATGCCAATATTAATCCAAACCCGCATGGGGCTATAGACCGTTGCTTCATGCTCTTCTAATATCGTCAGCATCCATTTGGAGTTGATTCTATTGGCGGAACTCTCCAGTTTATATAACTTCCAGGCTGGTTTTAGTTTATCTAAGGTCATAATGTCCTGGTTTAAATTTTTCTTTCCATTTGGATTTAATCCTGTTCATGCGCGTACTAATGTTAGTAGGCGTGAGAGCCAGTATCGAGGCTATCTCTTTGTGCTCACAGCCCTCCAGATAAAGCACTATAATTGCTTTATCCACATCTTTTAGGGTATTGATCATGCATTTGAGTTGCTGCAGATCATCATCGGCCAGATGGGCAGCTATCTCACCCGCAACAGCAACCTGCTCCAGCGATTCACGTTGGGGTATTTTTTTTTCTTTTCGGCGCTTAGCCAGAATAGTGTTCAGACTAACCCGGTAAATCCAGGTACTGATTTTCGATTCATGCTTGAAAGATGAAAAAGATTTCCAAAGCCGCAAAATGATATCCTGCCGGGTATCCTGCTGGTCATCGCGGTTAGGGTAATACACATAACAGAGGCTGTTGATAATACCCTGATACCGATCGATAATCTGAACAAAATTTTCCTTTGAAGCAGTCTGATCCATAGCTACTCAGTTCTTATTTACATAGTTAGTAGCTAAAGTTAAGGAATTGTCACAGTGAGAAAATATTCCATCACAGCCTAATGATAGTAAGCTGATAATTTTAATCATAATCTTACAAGGTGAGCTTACAGTAAAATACTTACTTATTATTAAAAAAGGCTTGACATTATTAAGTACAAATTAATATTTAATAAATACAAAATTTTAATTATTACGTTCTTATTACAATACTAATTTGTATTAAAGTAATTTATTATAAAACATTTAAGATGGGAATTATCTGCTTTAATTGGGCGAATTCATCGCGAAATGAATTACTTTCCATATTATTTTCTAATCAATATAAGTAATTTTCAGCACCTTATTATTCTTTAGGAAAAGTCATAACATTTTTATTACATTTAAATAAGCATCAATTCCCGTTCACTTCCTGACTATCGCAGATATCTGTAATGAATTGGTTAATTTTAATGGTTAATCACGAATTTATCTATTTTTTTAACTCGGCTGTGATGCGATCGAATCAGTTATTTTTTTTAAGACCTTTACTTTTCATTTTTTGTTTTATATCTATCAATAAGGCAGCATTTGGAGCAATTTATTATTCCAAAGCTTCAGGCTTAAATAATTTACAATCGACAGCAACCTGGGGCACAAATACAGATGGTTCTGGTAGTGCGCCAGCAAACTTCACCACCGCGGGTGATAATTTTTATGTACAGAATGGCACCACAGCAACCATCGCTGGTAATTGGACAGTTTCCGGAACTGTAATTGTTACCTCTGGTGTCACCTTCACCATTCCTGAAACTCCTACGGAATATTCTCTAACGGGAAGAGTAGACGTAAACAATGGCAGTACCTTAATTATCCAAAGCAACCTGGTACCCACTTTAGGCAGTTTGGGTGCTACCAGCACCGTTGTTTATGAAGAAAATGTAGAAAACACGCCGGGTTCAATTCAGAATTTGGCGTCAGGTATCTATGGAAACCTTACCATCAGGCGCACTTCGCCTGCTAAAAATTTCCCATCCGGCTTATTAAGAATTGTAGGCAATTTAATTCTGGATAATACTACTGTTCGGGCCGATGCAAGTAGCACTATGTTCTTAACTGGTAATATGACGCTGAATGGAACTGTGAATTTTAATACTAATATTAAGAGTAATCTCACACTGAATACTTCAGGCAATGGCGACCAAACCATTACAGGCAGCGCTTCTACTACTGTAATAGATTTTGCCACTTTCAGTTCATCAAAATCAGCTGGCTCGTTAACGTTAACCGCGTCTCCGGTTTCCGGACTGGATATTGGCGGCAATATGAGCATGAATTATACCGGAACTGCCGTGTTTAATACCAATGGAAACGCCATTACAGTAGGCGGTAGTTATACTTTAGGCGGTACTGGTACCAAAGAAGTGCCAGGCGGAACTTATAACACTCTGATTGTGAACATAGATGGCACGGGTCAGCTCACAGGAAATGCCGTCATTAATTCGGAGTTAAGATTCAATATCAGCGGTGGTATCACTAACAGTACTTTTTATTTGAACCAGTATGATCTTACTATGGGTAGCGGAAGTACCATCACGAATGTAACTGCTACCAAACACGTTACCACCCGCGCCAGTAATACCAATGCCATTGATGGATTTTTAATCAGGGAAATCCCCAATGGCCAAACCGTTAGTTTCCCGGTTGGCGTAAACGGTGAAAATTATACACCGATGTCTATTACAAATAACAGTACCACTACCAGCTTTAAAGTAAGAGCATTTAATGGTGTGTATACCTTAGGCACCTCTGGCTCACAACAGGAGCATTCGCATATTATTGATAAAACCTGGGAAATTACCCCAGTAGTTGCTTCAGGAAGCTTTGATGTTGATTTTACCTTTCAATGGAACGCCGCCAATCAGGCACCCGATTTTGATCATTTGTTAGGCGTTAAAGTTATACGATTTGAAACAGATTGGGCTGATGTTTCTCTTCCTGCTACTCCCGCAGGTTCTGATCCATATACGATAACCGCCTCTGGCATTACTTCATTTTCTAAATTTACGGTAGGCGATGATGCCGCGGCTTTGCCCGTTAGTTTCTTAAGTTTTACAGGTAAGGAAGAAAATGGTTTAGCCATGCTGAAATGGACCACCGGTTCGGAAACTAATAATATGGGTTTTGAAATTGAAAAGTCGCTGGATGGAAATCAGTTTGAGAAAATTGGCTTTGTGAAAGGGGCTGGAAACTCTACTCAAAAACTGGATTATACATTTAACGATGAGCAGATTTACCAGAATAGTTATTATCGACTCAAGCAAATTGATTTTGACGGAAAATTCGACTACAGTACCATAATATTTGTATTGAGCGGCAAACATGACGCACATCCTTATTTTGTGTTTCCAAATCCTGTACAAACAGAACTTCAGTTAACCTATCTGCTTCAGGAAAATCCTGATCGGGCCAAGTTCACACAAATTGAACTGCTTGATAATAAAGGAGTTATTTTACTAACTGGGTTTAATACAGTGTCGGAATTAAACCTGCTGATTAATAATAGGTTAGCCACGCTTCCCACCGGCATGTACCACCTTGTTATATCTGACAATTCTACCAGAACCAGTCTAAAATTATTAAAAAAGTAAATCTATTACTTAAATACAAAAAACAGTATAAGTAATTATATTTTAACTTTGCCCAACCTTATTTTTGCGACTGTATTAGCTTAAGTAGTTGGTCTTAAAAGCGAATAATCAATTCAACACTTAAAAAAGCTAAAACATTTTAGTTGATCGGCGTAGTATAGTTGTGGAATTTCTACTCGTTATGCTGTTTCTTCAATCTGTACTGGAGAGGTAAGGCCCAGCTTTCCACTATCAGATAATTCATTTATTTCATAAACCACTCCTTTTTATAGTTAAAAATACGCGATGACCAGTCTTTTTTTGAAAAAAAGGATCAAAGAGATTGTTGGTGGCCTCACACTCCTATTCCTGTTAAGTGAAGCAAAAAGCCAGGATAATTTTACTGGTATTATGCCTTCTGAACAAATAAATAGAATTGTTTTCTACAATGTAGAAAATCTCTTTGATACAGATGACGATCCCCTTACTAATGATGACGAGTTTTTGCCCTATGGCCCAAAAGGGTGGAATATGGGAAAATTTAAAGCTAAAATAAATAATATCGCCAAAACTTTAATAGCGGTTGGCGAATGGACCCCTCCCATTATTGTTGGACTTTGTGAAATTGAAAATTTACAGGTACTTCAGGCATTAACTGAGCAAACACCACTTTATCGGCTAAATTATAAGGTCATTCATGAGGAATCCATTGACTCGCGTGGCATTGATGTGGCCCTGCTCTATAGAGAAGGTTACTTCTTTCCTATTGCCCATCAGCAGTTCCGAATTACTTTTCCGGAACAACCTGATAAAACTACCAGAGATATTTTGTATGTAAAGGGTACCCTGCCATCGGAAGATACCCTTCACTTATTTGTAAATCACTGGCCTTCCCGTTTTGGTGGGAAATTGTCATCGGAAGCATACCGCATACAGGCTGCCCGTTTGTTAAAACTTAAGGTTGATTCACTATTAACCCATATACCTGAAGCGAACATTATTATGATGGGAGATTTTAATGATGAACCTCATAATACTTCAATTACTGAAAATTTGCAGGTAACTGATTATAATGGAAGCATTGAACCCAACCACTTATATGGGCTTATCAGCAAAAAAAGCATGAATAAACCCCTGGCACAAGGTACACTTAAATACCAGGGCAACTGGTTTATCTTTGATCAGATTATTGTATCATCTGCTTTGCTTACCAATAACCATCTGTTGATTAACGACAAAGTAGCTGGTGTTTTTTCAGCCGAATGGTTGCTGGAAGAAGATGCTACGTATTTGGGGCACAAGCCAAAACGAACGTATGCCGGTTATCGCTATTTAGGTGGTTATAGCGATCACCTGCCGGTATATGTTGATTTAAAGCTGCCATCAACTCTGGATTAAGGTCACACATCTACTACCAGATAATAACCGCTGATAACAAATAAAATAACAAATATGAGAAGGAAACTTTGGCAATATGCTTTTGGTCTGGGTGTGCTATGCGCTTTATCGCATTATGCTAAGGCCGATACTATTTGGGAAGAAAACTTTTCGTATGCCACAGGAACTACCTTCACTGACCAGTGGAGTACGGCAAATGAAAATGTTTCCGGCTATTTTGAGGTTAATACTATCTATTCAAATGGTTTGTTCGAGGGAGAAAGCCTTATTGAAGAAGCGATATGGACCTCCGAAAGTATAGATATTTCCAATTTCAATTCTGTTTCCTTTTCCATCTTTTTACACGGATCGTCAACCCTGGAAAGCTCCGATTATATATCTGTTTTCTATATAACGGACACAGGCCCGGAAATAATGGCAACCACGCTATCCGGAGGTTTTTCTGAATTTTCTTTTAACCAACCCATAACAGGTAATACCCTTACTATTATTGTTAAGGTAAAAAATGGAGGCGCGAATGATTATCATCGGTTCGACGATATACAGGTAACCGGAACGCCTGTGCACCAGCTTCTGATAACAAGTTTTGAAGCATCAGGCGATACATGGAATTATTCAGCTTTTCCCAATCAGTATAATACCGAAAACGATACCAGGGTATTAGGCGCTACAGAGGATGTATGGGCAATTATTGAGGAATTTACCAATCATATAGAAACACCTGCCCATGAGGATTATTTCTGGGCCATGCACGACCTGGATAACAATCAGGGTGGCGGATCATTTTACCATTATCTTGATTTTGAACCTGTAGATATCAGCGATTACAATAACGTAGGGCTGAGCTTTCAATATTATGCGGATGGGCTGAATAATGGCGACGAAATGAGTTATTCTGTGCGATATGATAATGGAAAAATCTGGGATAGTTTCACCACCCTGGGCACCCAAAGCAATGGCTGGGTTCAGGTAGAAATCAATGCTATTCCACCCGAAGTGGGAATAATCCGGTTAAGGCTGCGCGCTAAGCTGAACGGTTCTGAAGGCTATGGCGGTTGGGATGATATCCGGCTATCGGGAGAAGAAGTTGCCATCACCCACTTCTACTCCACCGCTACCAGCAACTTAACAGACACCAATAACTGGAAAGACGCGGAAAATAATTCACCACCAGACTTTTTTACAGATCAGCAGGTTTTTCATCTTCAAACTGGGGAGGAAATTACTTTAGATGGCAACTGGACTATAGCCGGTAACCGAAGCAAACTGAAAATTGAAAATAATACACACCTTATCATCCCTGCAACTTATTTTCTTTCCGGAAAAACAGATGTAACCAATGGGGCTACCTTAACTTTGGAAAACGAAGCGTCTCCTACATTGGGCATACTTTCTCCTTTAAGCACAGTAGTATATGCCCGTTCAACAGGACTCACCAATCAGGTAATACCTGAAAATTCGGTATTTGGTAATTTGGTTCTAAAAAACAGTGCCCCATCAAAAGAATTTTCAGGTGAAATAACAGTAGCCGGTAATTTATTACTCAACAACACAAAACTTTCGGCATCCGCGGTTACCGATTTGCATCTGAGTGGAAATCTGACACTAACTGGAGATATAACATATAACGCGAGCTTTTTAAACCGGGTTGATTTAATCACCGAGGGAAATAATTTACAAACTTTTTCAGCCACGGCCGCTACCGCTGATATTCGGTTTCGTAACCTGGAATCAGTCAAATGGGCAGGTGGCATTCAACTGGAACCTACCTCCAATCTGTTGCTGGAGAAGGATTTGATCCTTGAATACTATCGGAATGCTTCGTTTTCTGATAACGATAACATGCTTGTTATTAACAGAAATTTTGAAATTAAAGGTGAGGTAAACCAGAAAGTACATGGAGGAACCTATGCTGCTATTAAGCTGAATGGAAGTGCTAATGGCATGCTCATGGGGGATGCAACCATTACCAATGAACTGGCGCTAACCAGTGGCAATTTGGTATTAGGCAACCATAATGTATGGTTACAGAGTGGCGCCGCGATTAACGGGGGAAATGCCAACAGTTACCTCATTACCGGTGAAGCTGGGGTTTTAATACAATATATTCCGAATACAGGTTCTGAAATTATTTTCCCGGTGGGCACTGCAGGCAACTATACCCCCTGCTCTATTTCCAACGCTCCGGAAGGCAATAATGACTTCTTTATGGTGCGGGTTATTGATGGCGTTTATCAGCAGGGGACCACCGGGGAAATGGTGGAGGGAATTGAAACACTGGTAAAAAAAACCTGGGAAATTAATCCTGAGAACCATGCTGGCGCTGTCGCGACCTTACACTTTTTTTGGAACACCTCTGATACGGGCGAAAACTTTGACGCCGACCGGGTTCGGGTAATCAAATACCACAGCTCCTGGGAATCCATCACAGAAGAAGAAGTGCCTGGACAGGTAAATGGGTTGTATACCACCACCGTACCCCAGATTGTTGAATTTTCATCGTTTACCATCGGAGGTGAAAACGCTACATTACCCATAACCCTCCTTTCATTTCAGGGAAGGGTTGTAGAACACAATGCGGTATTAACCTGGACCACCGAAGAAGAGGTCAACAACATGGGTTTTGAAATTCAGAAATCACCTGATGGTAAAATTTTTTACCCGATTGGGTTTATCAAAAGTAAAAGTAAACCCTTCCCACATTACTCTTTTACCGATGTAAAAATTATGGAAAGCGCGTATTACCGGTTAAAGCAATTTGATTTTGACGGAAGCATTTCGCTTAGTAAAAGTATTTTTCTTTCCTATATGCCCGACCATAATCCTGTAGTCATATTTCCAAACCCTGCGCGACAGAAACTGTTTCTTGAAATAAAAAATACAGGTAATACTACAAATAATCAGAATCAGATATGCTTCTCGATTGAAAATGCCAGAGGCCAAATAGTTTTTACTACTACAGGCAGTATCAACCAGGTCAATGCCCAACTGAATGAGGTAGTACCGAAAATGAAAAGGGGTATTTATTTTGTGAATATATTATACAATCAACAACCAAATTACTTCAAACTTATTAAGAATTAGATACCTACTACTCTTATAAATCTAATTAAAAGCCACACCTTAAAATTGTAAAAAATCAACATTGGTTATTAATAAGATTTGTTTTCAAAGTGCCTTTTTCAAAGTAAAAAATACTTTTCATACTGATTTAATCAGCGGAAATCGGGTAAGGGATTAAACCCGCTTGCTGACATAAATCGCGCATCTGTCAGGAATGCATTTTATTAAATAGAAAAATAGAAAATTATAATTGAACTATTTAAAGAATCTTTCATTTTAGTGAAATTATTTTTTTGAAGTACTTAGTGTTTTGCAAAGTTGTTGCTTACTTTGAATTGTTATCATATTCGCAATTTATTATTTCAAAAAAAGTTATTTTTTAAAATCTTTTAATTAATAGTATGGGTGTGAAAAATAATGAAAATAACCATTTTAAATTCAATGTTTTAGGTGGTGAACTGGTTTTCTCTAAGGAAATTATAGTTTTTTTATTAGCGCAGGCGGGGATCCTGGGTGTATGTACCATGTACTTTGGTTTACTGAATGCGGTTATGACATTAATTGCCCTGGGTGTTGTATGTTTTATTTTTTTATCTTTTGGCTTTCTGCGAATCCGTGTTGAAAGAATAGAAGATGACTCACTGGTTGAGAATGAGGAAATAATCAATAACAATCAGTTCTGAAATAAGTAGAAAATTGTGTATGATTTTCTTTTAGAGCTATTTTTCAAAAAGCTTTATTTTGAAAGTCTGAAGCTTCATCTATAAAATATTAAAGCCATTTAATAGCGGTTTAACCGTTTGCTGTACCTAATAAGTAGGCGAATTTTTTATAACTCCTGTCCTTCCCAAAGCAGGGGTAGGTATAAAAGAATGCGCTATTTCCAGATGGCGTATATGAGTTCGTCTACTGTTTCACCATTCTTGGTGATATTTTTATGAAGGCGTGCCTCGAAAGTAAATCCGCTTTTTTCTAAAACCCTGGCTGAAGCTTTATTCCACTCGATAATACCCGCGTAAATTCTGCTCAGGTCAAAACTGTTGAAAGCATATTCAGTAAAAGCCTTTACAGCCGCGGAAGCAATACCCTGATTCCAGTAAGGTTCGCCCAGCCAATAACCAATTTCCGCGCTTTTTCTGTAAATATCGCTTTTCAAAGTAAGGCCAATTCCACCAATAGCCCTGGTATCTACCGTAATGGCAAAATTAGTAGGCGGATTTTCCGTATGGGTAAACCTGATCCAGTCTTTGGCATCCTGCAAGGTGTATGGATAAGGAAATACATCCTTTACATTTATCCATACTTTCTTATTATTGGCATTTTCAATTAAAGATTGTTCATCATTAAATTGCCAGCGCCTGATAAGGGAGTTATTCAGCATGATATTCACCGATGAATCTGAAGTTTATTCATATTAAACAGATTATAAACCAGCTACAGCAGGTATAGTAATAGGTAAAAGCCCAAAAAAATCACACACCTAATACTTACTGATATCAAAACAAATGTAATCAATTTTCATTTTGCCACCATCTGAGCATAAAAAAAATGTAAAACCCAGTTTTATGGCCTAAATTATTACCAATAACCGCCGCGTAAAATTACTATTACTACACAGCCTGCATGCTGGTAAGCTTACTATATAAACCATCCTGTTCAACCAGTTCATCATGATTGCCACGTTCTACAATTTCTCCATGCTGCACTACCACAATTTCATCGGCATGCTGAATGGTGCTGAGGCGGTGCGCGATTACAATGGAGGTGCGGTTCTTCATCAGGTTGGTTAAAGCTTCCTGCACCAGTTTTTCCGACTCGGAATCCAGCGCGGAAGTAGCTTCATCCAGTATCAGGATGGGCGGATTTTTTAATACGGCCCGGGCAATGCTGATCCGTTGCCGCTGACCACCCGAAAGTTTGGTGCCCCGCTCTCCTATTACTGTTTGGTACTGGTCGGGAGTTCCCATAATAAAAGCATGGGCATTGGCAATTTTGGCCGCCTGTATTACTTCTTCCAAACTGGCATCGGGCTTACCAAAAGCAATGTTGTTAAAAATACTATCATTGAACAAAATAGATTCCTGGGTTACAATACCCATCAGGTTCCTTACAGCGCTCGTTTTGCAGTCGGATAAAGCATGGCCATCCAGCAGTACTTCACCCTGCGTAGGATCATAAAATCTGGGAATCAGGTCGGCTATGGTAGATTTCCCGCCGCCTGAAGGTCCTACCAGCGCGATGGTTTTTCCTTTTTCAATTTCAAGGTTAATATTTTTTAGTACGTTATCTTTTTCGTAGGCGAAATATACGTTCTTAAACTGAATGCTTTTTTCAAAATTGTGAATCTCAAGGGCATTGGGTTTATCCTGAATAACGGGTATAATATCAATGGTTTTAAATATTCTTTCTCCGGAAGCCAATCCCCGCTGTATGCTGCTAAACGCGTTGTTGATAGATTTGGCTGGGGCCAGAACTTGCGAGAACAGCACAATATAGGTAATAAATTCGCTGGCACTCAGTTCAGCATTATTGGTAAGTACCAGTATACCGCCATACAGTAAAATTCCTGCCATTACTACAGCGCCCAGAAACTCCGACATAGGAGAAGCCAGTTGCTGCTTTTTAGCCATGGACACATTGATACGGGCATATTCATCTACTTCCTTTTTAAATTTTTTGCCTACTATTGGTTCCGCGTTAAATGCCTTAACAATGCGCATACCTGATAGTACTTCATCCAGAATATTTACGATACGTCCCAATGACTCCTGACTTTGGGTAGCTTTTTTCTTAAGCCTTTTAATTACTTCTGAAATAATAGCGCCGGTAACAGGCAGAAAAATAATGGTAAAAAGCGTGAGCTTTACCGACATGGCAAACAACACCAGAAAAAAGCCAATAATGGTGGCGGGTTCTTTAAAAGCTACTTTCAAGGTATTTACAACCGAAAACTCTACCTCCTGCACATCGTTGGTAATGCGCGACATGATATCACCTTTACGCTCAGTAGTGAAAAAACCCAGATGCAGCTTGCTCACCTGATCAAAAATTCGGTTTCTCAGGTTAGTAACCACATCGGCACGAATGCGGGCCAGCGTTAGTTCTGATAAATACCGGGAAACATTCGCTAACAAAACGGACACAATGATAATGGAACACACAAAAACGAGGGCACCTACTTTGCCATGTTCATCAATAATGTTGAAAAAATAGTAGTTAAAAGAAGCCTTCACATAATCGATGTTAAGGGCAAATTCCGGCGCATGGGATAAATTTCGCGCTTTTTCCTCATCAACCTGATTGAACAGCACTTCCAGCAGGGGTATTAATAAGGTAAAATTGACCAGACTGAAAACAATAGATAATAAAGCGAAAATTACATATTGGGGAACATAACGCCGGTAGGGCTTGGCAAAAGATAATATTCTTAAATAAGTTTTCATGTACTAATTCGCGGTGCCGTCACAATTTAACTGGTTTAAAGAAAATTCTACGAACTTCCTTATGAATAGTTTTAATTTCCTCATCCTGTTGATTTGCGTAAAAATCACAGTTTCTGAAAAAAGGAAAAGTTTTTCCTTGTTTGGTAGCCTGGCAAATGTACTACTTTGTAAAAATCCGTTAGCAATAATTAATTTTTTATTCCTGTAAACTTGATTTAGTTTTTATATTTGCCCCACTTATTGTAACATCTTAACAGTACATCCATGGAGGAAAGTATATTTCAAGCTTACGGAACAGAAGGTTTAGATCTATTTGTCTGGGTAGTTGCCGGGCTTATTGGCATAGTAGCCGCATTAGGGTTTGCCCACTTTTTAAGGGTTAACAAGGCTGAAGAAACTGAAGAAGAAGAACATCCTGCCGTGTAAGCAGTTTACTTTAACAAGGACATCTCCCTAATTTTTTCGTTTATTTAGAACACTACTTTGTTATGAAAGGTCTTTTTAGTCTCATTACCAAAGACATCTGGAATATACTATATACGCTCCTGCTGGTGGTTGCCATTGTGCTTGTATTTTTTACCAGCATTTTTAGTTTTACCTGATCGGGGAGTAATCCACTCGGGGAGTAATCCACTCAGGGCGCTATCCATTGTTTGTGCCAGTTATTACTTTCCTTGGAGAAACTGGCTCTGATGTGGCCGGATTTTCTAATGGCCAGAAACTCCAGGTGGGTTACCTTACCCGCTATTACACAGAAATTGTCAAATCCATACGCCGTATTATCATCATTTAAATTATCGTTTAACGCGAATTCAGGAAGGTTTGTGGTATATTTTTCGGATACTGTGCCCGGTGCTGCCGGGCCCAGATAGTCTTTTCTGGCTTTGACAGGAATATCATTCCAAATGCGGCTTGCAACCTCATTTTTGTGATGTAAAATGGTTTGGGTTTTTACTCTGATTTGCTCATTTGCTTCCGGATCATAAAATAACCAGTGGGCTTCCTGTGTTCGTTTGATATCATTTACCTTTCCGGAACGGAAATCGGTATAACAAATAAGCGATGATGCTGCCTGGTCAAATTTTCTCAAAACCACCATACGCTGTTGTATGCCTTCGGCACCATACGTGGCCAGTACCGGAAAGCGCAACGGATTGTCCGCCTCAGACCCGCCCCGTTGCAGCATTTGCCACACATGCGAAAAAATTTCTTCCAGTGATGAATGCTGGTCTATCATATTAAATTACCTGAACCAATGGATTTTTTTTAGCGATGAGTTCCCCAAAGGCTTGCAGGCTAAGCCCATGGTCTGCCGTAAATTTTATAAAATCATTCTCATAGGCTGCTTCCACCGCTAGCAGTAAACCGCCACTGGTTTGTGGGTCGCACAGAATAGCTTTTTGCGGTGGGGTAAGTGTGCTGATTTTTTCGCCATAACTGTCCCAGTTGCGGTGGGTGCCGCCAGGGATACATTGCTGGGCGATATATTCATCTAAAATATCAAACCGCGGTACTTTGTCACTGTGCACGACTGCACTTACGTGGCTGCCTTCACACATTTCTGTCAGGTGACCCAGCAGGCCAAACCCGGTTACATCGGTCATGGCTTTTATGTAGGGCAGCCCGCCGAATTCCATGCCAATGCTATTGAGTGTAAGCATACTTTGGCGGGCCTGTGCCAGATGTTCAGGCTGTACCAGTCCCTTTTTTTGTGCCGTAGTCAGCACCCCTACGCCCAGCGGTTTGGTAAGAAATAATTTACAGCCCGGCGTAGCCTCATTGTTTTGTTTAATATGAGCAATGTGTACCATGCCGGTAACCGCCAGGCCAAAAATAGGTTCTGGCGCATCGATGCTATGGCCACCGGCCAAACTAATACCTGCCTGCCGACAGGCTTCGCGGGCTCCCTGTAATACCACCCCCGCTATTTCCGGTGCAATTATATTGATCGGCCAGCCCAGAATGGCAATGGCCATAATGGGTCGCCCCCCCATGGCATATACATCGCTGATGGCATTTACCGAGGCAATCTGACCAAAATCAAAGGGATCGTCTACAATGGGCATAAAAAAATCGGTGGTACTGATGGTGGCCGTTCCATTGCCATTGTCGTACACAGCGGCGTCGTCTTTGGTTTGGTTGCCTACCAGCAAACGCGGATCTGTGAAACCTGGACTGGTTTCTTTAAGAATACTATCCAGTATTTTGGGGGATATTTTACAGCCGCATCCGGCACCATGGCTGAACTGGGTAAGGCGAATTGTTTCTGCTGGGTTCATTTTTTAAAAAACTGTCTGGTTTGAAATTAAGTCTCTTATTTTCATGGCACTTTGCCGGGCATTGTCCTCCTCACACTGAATATGAAAAACAGCTTCCGGATTACGCTGCCCGATTCCGAACTGATATGATTTGTCATAATAGGTTAACAGCAGATCAGCTACTAATGTTAAATTACCATTTTCTAAAGCAGCTAATGCTTCTTTATAGGCAAGTCCGCCCAATTGTTGTTGTATTTTAACAATGGCCTGTCGCGATTCCTGTGTGTCGGCATGCCCATATTCTTTCAATAACCGCTGGATTCTCACGGCTTTGGGCATGTGTACGGTTACCAAAGGTGCTTTTTTCATTTGCATCCAGAATGCTTCGGGAATATTTACCTTGCCGATACAATACGATTCGTCTTCCAGCCAGATGCGCACTTTCGGATCAAACTGATTGAACACATCAAACAGATTGTTCTGAAACTGCTCGGTGGTAGGCTGCGGCGGCTGGGCTATATGACCAAACACAGAACCTTTATGATGAGCCAGTGCCTCCAGGTCAATCACCTGTTCGCCCAAACTTTTTAACTCACGCAGAATTTCTGTTTTGCCGCTTCCGGTTTCTCCACCCAAAATGATAATTTTGGCAGGGCTCCGAAACGATCGCAGGGCCAGCCGCCGGTAGGCTTTGTATCCACCTTCCAGGGTTTCCGGCTTTAGCCCGGTGGTTTGTAGCAACCAGGCAAAGCTGCTGCTGCGCATCCCCCCGCGCCAGCAATGCACCAGTACCTGATTTTTAACAGCAAGTTTCCGGCTTTCTTCCACAAAATCACGCATTTTAGGGCCGATAAAATCCAGACCTTTTAGTATGGCTTCCTGCCGGCTTTCCTGTTTGTAAGCCGTACCCACCACGGCCCGTTCCGCATTGGTGAACAGGGGAATATTATGCGCGCCCGGAATATGCCCTTTGGCAAACTCAGCCGGCGTGCGCACATCAATCACAGGGAGTGTTTTTGCTTTGTTCATAAAATCAGATGCCTGTAGTTGCTTCATAAACGCGTAATGTAAATCAATTCATCTAATAATTGGTTTGAGTGGTATAAAATTTAAAGGGTTCTGGCAGAATTTTAAATAACTATGGAAAATTTTATTATCTTATCTTTTACCTTGCGAAATTATTCAGACCATCAGTTATAAAATAAATGCGTAATTTAAGCCTCATAAGATTTGTTTTTGTTTTGATACTACTGTCCGCGACAGAATTTTCTATCGCGCAAACCGATCAGACAAAATTACAACCTGTAACCCGCGCCTTTGCGCTCACCAATGCCACTGTGGTACAAGCCCCAGACCGTACGGTTACCAACACCACGGTGGTAGTAAGAAATGGGCTGATTGTTTCTGTAGGAAAAAACATCGACATTCCGCTGGATGCACAAATTGTTCGGGCCGACTCACTGTATGTGTACGCAGGTTTTATCGATGGCCTTTCACAGGCTGGTGTTGAAAAACCGGGAGGCAATCAGCGTGGAACAGATACCAGCCGGTTCAGCGCCCGATCCAAATACAATCCGGCCGACCCACCCAATGCGGTGGCGGGTATTCAACCCGATGCGGAAGTCCGTCAGTTTCTGAATCCTGATTTGAAATCGGTGGAAGAACTGCGGAAGATTGGTTTTACAGCATCGCATGTGGTTCCCTATGGAAAAATGCTAACCGGTTCGGGAGCTTTGGTATTAATGGGGGGCGACTCTCCCGATGCAATGATGCTGCGGGATGATATGTCTCTGTTTTCTCAGTTTCAGGGTGCCGACCGCCTGTACCCGGCTACGGTACTGGGCATGATGGCCAAATGGCGCGACCTGTACCGGCAGGCCGAAATATCCAAAGCGTATGAAACTAAGTTCTCCGAAAATCCTTCCGGCCTGGAGCGACCTGTGTACGACCGGGTAATTGCCGCCTTTTATCCGGTGATTGATGGGAATAAAATTGTTTATTTCAAAACGCCCTCCGTGCTGGATGCTTACCGCGCTTTCACCCTGCAAAGCGATTTGTCTTTTCCGCTGGTATTGGCTGGCCTGAAACAAGGCTGGGACCTGATTGACAAACTGAAAAGCACTAACACGCGGGTGTTCCTGTCATTAGACCTGCCGGAAGATGCCAAAACAAAAAAGAATGAGGCAGCAGAAGCTGATTCCACCAAAACAACAAAAAATGAAAAAGAGGAAGCCCCAACCTTTATGACTGAAACAGAGAAAAAGGCGCTGGAAGCCCGACAGGACGCATTCAGAAAGAAATATGAAACCCAGCCTCAAATGCTGCAGGAAGCGGGTATTGCCTTTGGTTTTTCTACCCTGGAAGCCGATACCAAAGATATCCGGAAGAACTTACAGCGCATGGTCAAAAGCGGACTGAGCGAAGCAGCCGCACTGACTGCCCTTACCACAGCACCCGCCGCTATCATGGGCGTTTCAGATATGCTGGGTACGGTGGATGCCGGAAAAATTGCCAATATGGTGGTTACCACCAAACCTTATTTTGAAGAAGATTCCTCTATTAAATATGTTTTTGTAGATGGTAAAATGTATGAGTACGAAGTAACAGAAAAGAAGACCGATAAAAAAGAAACCGATACTTCAGGAAAATAACTTTTCACCACAGCTGCTATTCAAAAAAAGAAAACAATTTAGCGATGATAAAAATACTGATCTTTCCCCTCCTGTTTTTATGGGTACAAACCGCAAAAGCACAACCGGAAACCGGAAGCATGCTCATTAAAAATGGTACCCTGATTACCATTACCAATGGAGTGCAGGCACAAACCGACCTGCTGATTGAAAACGGTAAAATAGTTCGAATAGGGAAAGGCATTACTGTGCCTAAAGGAATAGAAACCATTGATGCCACCGGTTTGTATGTAATGCCCGGCATTATCGACGCCCATTCGCACATTGGTTTAAGTGCCATTAACGAGGCTACCAGCCCCGTTACCTCCGAGGTATTTACCGGCGATGCCCTGGACCCGCTGGATGTGTCTATTTACCGGGCACTGGCGGGCGGCGTTACCATTTCGCATGCGCTGCACGGTTCCGCCAATGCCATTGGCGGACAATCCGAAACCATCAAACACCGGTGGGGCGTGATTGAGCCGGATGCACTGAAAATGGAAGTGGCCCCCCGTACCATTAAATTTGCTCTGGGCGAAAACCCAACCCGGGTATATGGCCGTGGCTATGGCATGGTACCCAATACCCGGATGGGCGTGGAAGCGGTTTTCAGAAATGCTTTTGCCGAAGCGGTAGCCTATAAAAAGAACTGGGCAGCCTACGATGCCCAAATTAAAGATAAAAAACAGCGTAAAACAGCCGTTCCCCCGGCCTACAGCCTGCGCCTGCAAACGCTGGTGGACATTATGGACGGCAAAATTCTGGTGCATTGCCACTCGTACCGGGCCGATGAAATCCTGATGCTGTTGGGGGTGTTGCGCGATTATGGCGTTAAAAAAGTAGTTTTTCAGCATGTAAACGAAGGCTTTAAGGTAGCCCCTGAACTGGCTGAGTTTGGCGCTATGGCTTCGGTATTTGCCGACTGGTGGGCGTATAAATTTGAAGTGTATTATTCCACCGCCTACAATGCCGCCATCCTTATCCGCAACAATGTGGTTACCTCCATCAATTCCGATTCCGGTGAACTGATCCGCCATTTGTACCACGAAGCTGCCAAAACACAGAAATATGGCGACCTGACCGATGAAGAAGCGCTGTCGCTCATTACTATCAATCCGGCCAAACAACTGGGCATTGATCAGTATGTAGGTTCTTTGGAAGAAGGAAAAGATGGTGACATTGCCATTTTTAAAAACCATCCGCTATCTGTGTATGCCATTCCGCGAAAAACCATTGTAGATGGAGTGGTTCGGTTCGATATAGAAAAAGATCCGGATGATGTGCGGCTGTATGTGGATCCGGAAGAAAAATTTGATCAGCCTGTGATGCGGGTCAGCGAAGAAAAGTGCATGCAGGGTGCCGATTTAATGGAATTTCTACAGGCAGAAAAATAAGTTGTACTTACTAAAAACACACAACCCCATGAAATTAAAGTTCTCTCTGCTTATTATACTTTTTCTGGCATCTTTACCAACCTTAAAGGCTCAGCAGATTCAAAAAACCAGAACAGGCACTTTTGCCCTGACCAACGCCACCATTGAAACCATTACCAATGGAACTGTTGCCCAGGGTACGCTGGTAATCGCGAACGGAAAAATCGCTGCGCTTGGCACCAATGTAACCATTCCCGACAGTGCCGAAGTTATCGACTGTACCGGACTTACGCTGTACCCGGGCATGATTGATGCCGGTACCCGCATCGGCCTGTCTGAGGTTGGTTCCGTGGAAGAGACCACCGACTACAATGAAGTGGGAGACGTGAATCCGCAGGTAGAAGCCCTTACGGCCGTCAATCCGAATTCTGTACTGATTCCCGTAACGCGGGTCAGTGGGGTTACCACCGCCTTAACCCTGCCCACAGGCGGACTTTTCCCCGGAAAAGCGGCGCTGCTCAACCTGCATGGCTACACCCCGCGGCAAATGTATGCCGGTTTTGTGGGCGTGGTGCTGAACTGGCCTTCGGCTGCCAAAAGAGGCTATGGCGATAAGCGCAGTCCGGAAGCCATTAAAAAAGAATACGAAAAAGAAAAAGAGCGCCTTAACAGTGTGTGGGAAAAAGCCCTTACCTATGCGAAAATAGATTCCGCCTATGCCCGGGATGCTGAAAATCAACCCGAATATTATCCTGAGATGATGGCCCTGAGTCCGGTGGTGAGTGGCAAAGCTCCCTTACTGCTTGAGGTGAATATGGCCTCTGAAATTCTGGATGCGCTGACCTGGATAAAAGAAAAGAACCTGAAAAAGGTGGTGCTTACCGGCGTGATGGAAGGCTGGCGGGTAGCCGATAAAATCAAAGCAGCGGGTGTTTCCGTCATTACCGGTCCGGTACTGCAAACGCCTACCCGCGATTACGACCGCTACGATAAACCATATGCCAATGCCGGATTATTGGCCCAGGCAGGTATTCCGGTAGCCATCCGCACACTGGAAACTGAAAATGCGCGCAATCTGCCCTACCATGCCGGGTTTGCCGCTGCCTATGGTATGGGAAAAGAAGAAGCCCTGAAAGCCATCACGATTGTTTCGGCACAAATACTGGGCGTAGCCGATGCGTTAGGCTCTTTGGAAACCGGCAAGCAGGCCACCTTATTTGCTGCCACGGGCGATCCGTTCGAAACCAGCACCGATATCAGGTATGTGTTCATCAATGGCTGGCTGATCCCTATGGACAGCCGGCAAATCCGTTTGTATGATGAGTTCCTGGAAAGAGAACCTGGCCTGTCGAATGAGTAAATTCAACTTTTTACGGAATGTGTAGTGCGCCAAAAGCACAGGTTAGTAAAATAGGTGAACGGGGGAATACCATTTGGCGCGTAATTCGGTTTGAAGTTCAGACAGAAATTTATGTGATCCATATTTCTCAATATCCGAAAAATAACCTTATCTACAGCCTCGTGGCACACTAATGCGATACTTAAAAAGCATTCATTTTCTGAATTAGCAATTACTTTTATTCCCAATATACCAACAGACTTTTGTACTGCAAATACAGTAAAAAAATACTTTTTTAAGCGGCAAGACGATAGAAACGGAGGTGGTTCTGGTGGTCTACACTATTTTCCAAACATTGTGTAAAATGTGGAAATTTTACTAAAAATAGCGCATAAATTTCCTCAAATTCTGGCATATATATTTTTCTGTAACCGCTATTATTATATTGTAGTTAACGGTGAAAAAGCCCTAAACAGATCAGTTTGGGCCATTAAAAGGTAGTATTGCTATTTCAGAAGCTGCTCGTGGCATACCTGTTGTAACTACTTCTGAAAAAGGAATCTTTTACTTTAAACATACAATCACCATGGGAATCATAGATAAAATCAAAGAACAAATCAGTAATTTAACCGACAATGATTCATCTCATTATCACCTGAGAAAGGAAGATGGCAAATGGAAATTTCAAAAAAGTGGCGCGGAACGCTCCATCAGAAATTTTGACAAAAAAGAGGAAGCGCTGGCTTATGCTGTAAATTATATGGACAAGCACCGGGGTTGGTTAAAAATCCACAAAGAAGACGGCATGCTTCAGGAAGAACGGAATTATCCCAATCAGGAAGAGGTATAAACGAGTGTTTAATTCTTCTGCCAGGATTTTGCTGAAACAGGTATGGTATCAAACTGCGTAACCGGTTTTCATAGCCGGTTACACGGTTAAGGTATTGCTTTAACCTATATTTCGCAATCGTATACCGGGCATGGCCTGTATCCTGAGAATGGCTTGTTGCAGAGCCGCCCGCAACACATAAGCGATTTTCCGCTTCTTTTATTTTTTTCTTCCTCCAATTCCCGCGATCAGCCCATTGCTGGTTGTTTCCAGTGTTGTAAAAGCAGTTGAATCTGGTAGCCCATTGTTAATGATGCGCCAGTTTTTCCCCCAGTTATCCGATGCGTAAATTCCATACCATTGGGCCGCGAAAATCTTTTTGCCAAAGTTCTTCAGTTCAAATGTGTAAAGATTAAGTGTTCCCAGTCCATTGTTCACATTTTCCCAGGTAAGTCCGTTGTTACTGGATTTTTTAAGCCCGCCCCCTAAGGTCATCGCATAAAGACGTGTACCATCATTTGAAATGTCATGTAAGGTGTGCGGTGCATACACATACTTCCAGTTTGCGCCATTGTCATCCGTCATGATGGCTCCGTTCATCAATGCCGCATACATCTGGTTGTGCAAGGTTGTGAATCCATTAACCTGAACGCCATTGTAAACATGCTTCCAGGTATTCCCATTGTCCACAGATTTATAAATCCCATTATCAGCACCAGCAAACAATATGTTTTCTTTTATATGCAAACCTCTGATGGAAGT
This sequence comes from Cyclobacteriaceae bacterium, assembly GCA_041745535.1. Lineage (GTDB taxonomy): Bacteria > Bacteroidota > Bacteroidia > Cytophagales > Cyclobacteriaceae > JBGTIS01. The sequence continues at coordinate 28,871 of JBGTIS010000108.1, forward strand.
ATTCTTTATCTGGCCAGCGGGATAGTGCCAGTTTTTACCCCCGTTTTCTGATAGCAGCATGCCATGCCTTAACGTACCAATGATTAAAGCATTCCCAATGGCCACCATTGCGTTGATATCGACGTTTTCTGGCAAATCCTCATCAATTCGTTTCCATTCCTTCTCACCTTCCCTGATTGAATAAATTCCATTATTATCTGTAGTGGCGAAAATCCTTTTACCCTTAGTGAGAAAAGAGCTTACTGTCGCATCTTGAGGAATTCCGTTAGCAAAAGGACTCCAGGTTTTTCCTCCGTCCGTTGAATGATAAACAACTGATAAGGCAGCAGTTTGTATCGCACTTATTTTAAGGTCAGAAGAAGTGGTAACCTCATCATTTCCATGCTTATTTCTTTGGCTATTACAGGCAAGCAGTAGAAACACTAATAAAACTAAGAAAGTTATTACCCTGACTAATTTAATCGTCAACCCTGCCATGATTTAAATATTTTAAAGTGGTCAAAACGTAGTCTGCCCTGCGTAAATAATTGGTTTTTTTTCCTGCCTGGGTGTTGACCGGAAAAAAGCGGCAGATAAACGTGCCTATGTTCGAAGTACTGGTCTGTTCTTCAGCATAGTACATAACGACCGATGCAACAGCCGGGCTGGATTGTTAGCGTTTTCAGTTCGTGTTTCATTTTTGGCACCGGGCCACGGCGGCTTAGAGCAACAAACTGCCAAGTACGTTTCAAAGAGGCATGGCTGGTGCATTTTGTTGGTGGCAGGTTTCATTCATTCTATAATCCTTTTAGTAATCTGGAAGCATGATGTACACGAGCTATTCCTATCTGATCTTCAGATTCTATGCGGTAGATGATCCTATAACTTCCTTCTATCAACTCTCTTATTAACTCATTATCAAATTCTGGCACTTTTCTTCCAATTTTTGGATGTTGTTCTAATACATCAACTCTTTCTATAATTTTATCCATGAGTCTGTCAGCATATTTGGCAGAATCTTGTGCCACATAATCATGAATAGCTTGCAAATCATCTAAAGCAAGGTTTGTCTAATCTTTGCCATGATTTGATGATTTTTTTAGCCTCTTCATGAGTTTTTGTTTCTTCTTTATCTAGTTGTTGAAATCCCTTTTCTACTTTATCAATGAAGATTAGTCGCTCAATCAATTCTTCCAAATCAAACTCTTGAGGTAATTCGTTGACAGCTTCTATTACTTTATCTTTGGTCATAATTTATTTCATTAATTTTATCCGACTAATATAATCATCTTCTTCTACTTGCCACCAACGGCTACTGCACCTTTGTTAGCGGGCGTTTCTGCTTTTAATCTTCTTTCATTCACTATTCGTAAAAGTAGCTTCTCCGTTTTATTTATCTCGTATTTAGTCAGTATGAATCCAATCGTTATCAATATCATTGGTAGCAATACAGCAATCAAAAATTGATCAAAATCACCACTTATCAGTAATCTGATTAGGCCAATTATTAATGGAATCAGAATGATCAAGCCAAATAGTGCGGTAACTAATCCAAGTTTACTATACCTTAGACCGCATAGATTGTTTGGTTTTCAAAGCTTTGGAAGTTGAGAGTGAGGAGTGATTTTAGTTGATTGTGATATTGGGCATTAATATTTTCAAAAAAGGTAATAACCGCGGAGTGAAACTCATCTGGACAGGGATAATACTTTCCATATAAAATCTTCTTTTTAGCGAATTTACAAAAGCGTTCTATCAGGTTTAAATTTGGGGAATAGGCGGGCAGAAAGAGTAGGGTTATGCCCAATTGGTTGGCTACTTCTTTGACAGCCTCGCGATGCTGGTACCTTGCGTTGTCCAGCACTATGGTTATAGGCAAATCAGACATTTTCTTAAAAATCCAATAATTGTCTCGGCGTTGATGTAAGCAGTGTTGTAGGTATAATCGGACTGCCGAAGCAGTAACTTGGCAACTTATGGCATTGACAAGCCCAAGCACATTAATCCTGTTCCTTCCGGCTCCTGATTTGATAAAACATCGGGCTACAGACCAAACCGAACAGATAAAGGCCCCCAATACAAAATGGGCAGCGTCCATAAAGAATACATGTCTTTTTCCTGCCTGTGCCTCTTGAAGATGCGGTTGTAGCTCGTTGCCAAGCCATTCTTGCTGTTTCTGGGGATCTGCTTTCCCTGGGATGTGGCCCAGTTTTCTGTATTTGATGCCATGTCGTTTCATAAAGGCTTTGATACGGGTAGGACCGCATGTGATACCCGATATTTGAGCGATTCGCTCCCGGGCCTGGTTGACAGTCAAAGCAGGGGTTCGCTCAAAACTGTACTGGATTTGATCGGCATATTGATCCAGTTCACTGACATTGACCCCATAACCAGTTAACAGAAGCCCCTCAATTCCGCATGCTTTATAAACTGAAATCTAGCGGCCAACTGTATGGGGATGAACTCCGAATAAAGTACTAATAACCTCATTGGAAAAGCCCATTCTGGCCTTCGCGTAGACAATATGAAGGCGACTTTGTAGCAGTGATGAGTTTTGATTATATCTTTCGTGATTTAGCTCTTGCGATTCGGCTTCGCTGAGTTGTAAGGAAGTAGGCATAGTTTGTTAGTTTGATCACTTACAAATTTGCTTACTTCTTTTGTTTTCAAATTAATAATCTATCCGGTTTTCAGTATAAAATTAAGCTTCAAGGAATGATGCTATTCTGGATAAAGACGGACAGAGCCCTGAACATAATATGTTGTTTGCTGTATTATAGTTTTTCGTACCAATCTAAAATATAGTCTGCCACCTTTTCCCATCCTGACTCTCCACATATGAAGTGGCTTTTGCCTTCAAAAATCTTCAAATCAACTTGACTGTTTTTGTCTTTATAACTGTTCGCTATAGTTTTAGTAAGAGATTGGGGAAAAATATTGTCTTTCCCGCCACCTATAAATAAAACTGGCTCGTGCGGTTTGCTGAAATCAATGTTAGAAAAAGAGTTCAATACCAATTGTCGGCTTACTTTATAACTTTCTGGTACTGCAATACTTTCAAAGGCATTAGATCTTTCTTCTTCTGGCAATGTGTTGAAAAAACATTTGTTATACCAATCACGACTGCCTATAAAGTAGTCTTTAGTAGAAAAAAAACCAAATGCGGGTAATACTGATAATAAAGTAGTAAATGGAGGAAATACATTCTTTGGCGGAGCACCGTCAATACTTACAGCTGCCGCGGCTTTGCCCATTTCCAACAATTTCATTGCTGCCATGCCTGCCATTGAATGTCCAATAATTAATGGTTTCTCAGGTAAATTGTCAATGAGTTGAGCAATGTTATTAACCACGTCTATAAATCCTGTTTTAGTAAGGGCAGGGTGAACTCTGTTTCTTAAATCAACAGGACTTCCTTCGTGACCTGGGTTTGCGGGTGTGTAAACGGTATAGCCCTTTTGTTCATAACGGCTTTTCCATTTTGTCCAACTTGTATTGTTCACGAAATTTCCGTGTATGAGAACAATAGATTTTGATTTTGTCATAAAATTAAAGGTTTAATGAATAATAAAGGTAGGTAAATATTGCACACAAAAATTTGATAACCGCACAGCGGCTATTTTCACTATATTGGAATAGCGTGGGCCGCTCCGCGGCTATACACAAGTAGTGCATATATACGCTATTGCTGATAAGATAAATAGTTATCCCATGCCATTAATGTATGGATGCAGGTACCGGTTTTATTTAGAAAATGAAAATACTTAAATTGTTTTACTTTTACCTGATTCCTGAAAATATTTTCACAAAACACTTTCCTGTCTGTAAAAAACCGGTTTGGGCACGGTTTAGCTACAGCCATCTCCTGCTCAGAATGTGGGAGTCCCAGCGCGGCTGCCGCCGGAATTCGGTAAGGCCTCATCCGGGGACACGCTTAAACTTTTGTCTATCTGCTTTAGTAAACAGAAACTGTCTGCTTGCTCTTTTAGGAATGGCTTCTATAAAAGCTGGTATTGCTGAAAAAGGAGGATGGAGTCTTAGGTTTCATTCATTGGCATCAGGGTAGGGCTGGGCCGCACAGGCCGCCTAGGCTGTTGGTCCTTATCATGTCGCGTATCTTTTTCAATCGGATCGCCGAAGCGAATGGAGCCTAACGCGGCTTATTGTTAAAGTTCATCAATTTTCAATACTCAATGCTCAATGTAAAAACACGGTTTAGTGTATTGTTGAGCATTGAACATTGAGTATTAAATAATTAGATGATTACACAATAAATATCAATAAACAAGGGATTTACGATGAATTGGTACGGATGCGCCTGATGATAGCGGGGGCACTGGCCAATCCTGAGATCATGAAAGCACTTGCCCAACTGGATTTTGATAAAAAGGAGATCATGTGGGGAAAGAACTTGCTTGCGAAAATGGAAAATCAGCAGTACGAGCGGGAAAATGAAGGAAACGCGCAGAAGGAAACCACCCAGCACTTGTATGCGGCTTATGCGGAAGCGCATGCTAAGCCTCTTTGCCGTCCTGGCGTCAGTGCCTTAAAAGCAGTTTTCAAGGCAGGGTTTTCATCCAATTTATTTTGAAACTCTTCAGGAACTGTAAATTTTTTAGTTTCTTTTAATTCCACTTTCAAACCGGCTTTTTCCACTTCAATGGCTTCATACATATAGGCTTTCAGAATAGGTTCCGTCTCCACGATTTCCCCAACATGGGTGAACCGAATCTGGCGTGCCGCCTGCACGTTTTCCGTTTGTTGGATTAGCATACCATTGGCATCCTGTAACAAGGCTCCTTTGTGAAACAAAAGCGCGCAGTATTCTTTAAACACATGTATTAAAACTATATTACGTTTCCGAAACGTGTAACAAGGAACACCCCACTTCAATTCTTCATTCAGCCCGCAGTCAAGCACGATCATTCTCAATTTTTCCAACGCTTGCTGCCACTTTTCGGCTTTACTAAAATAGAAATCAACTTTAGGATTTATGCTATTCGTTTATCAACAGCTGTTTGTACAATATTTAATATTCAGACCTTGAGCGAGCCGCGGAAACCCCTGGCCGTATAGTACGAATCTGCTCCGTTATGATACACAAATACAGTGTTGTATCGAAGGTCACAAAAAATGGCCCCGCCAAGTTTTCTAATATCAGCGGGTGTTTTCACCCAGCTCGATGTTTTCAAATCGAAGTTTCCAAGTTTTTGCAATTCTCTATATTGCTGCTCCGTTAAAAGCTCAATACCCATGTCAGCCGCCATATCGATAGCGCTATTTTCCGGCTTATGTGCTTTCCTTGACTCCAGCGCACTGCGGTCGTAACAAACACTTCTGCGGCCTATAGGACTTTCCGCTGAACAATCATAAAAAATGTATTCGCCCGTCTTATTATCATATCCCACAACATCGGGTTCTCCGCCGGTGCTTTCCATATTGTCGAGCGACCACAGTTTTTCAGTATTAACTTCAAGCTTTGCTTGTACTTTGGACCATTCCATACCTTTATGGCGGTCCATGTTTTTTTCAAAACGTACTTTCAAAACGCCGAGTAATTCTTCACTTTGTGCTGGTGACAACTTCCTTTTACTGCTCATTCTATTTATTGATTAATTAACTGAAATGATTTTTTATCTGCAGGTCTGAAATACCAGGATACCACCGTCAGGACTAGCAGCAGCAGCGGAGGAAATATTTCATTTATGGGATCATTTGATGCAACATGCGAAACGATGGCTCCCGACATGGCAAAGAAAAAGCCCGCATATGCCCATTCCTTGAGTAAAGGAAATTTAGGAATAAGCACGGCAACAACTCCCAAAATTTTCCAAACACCTAGTAGGGTCATTAAATAAAGAGGAAAGCCTAATTGAGTAAAGTTTTCAACCTCTTCATCCATCTTAATTACCTGTACTATTCCCGTTGATGTCATCCCCAAGGCTAGCCAGATCGTGGAAATCCAATAGATAATTTTATCTCTCTTTGTCATAATGTGTTATTTTAATTTGCTTACGGTGTCTTGTAATCGGTTATGTGCCATATTGATGCCTTGAGCAAAGGGTAGCTGCAGCATTTGGTCCCTGTCCGCGACTGATCTATATATTATATGCATAATGAGTTTGCTGGTGCGGTCTGTGAGTTTTTCAAATTCTAAGAATTCAAGCTGAACAGGAAAAGACGTATTCTCCATTTCAAATGTCCGTATGATTTTCTGGTTCGGGTTAAACTCGTGGATTACCCCGTTGAACCCGTGTTTGTTTCCTTTAGGATCGGTGGTTTCAAATTGCCAGCTGCCGTGCTTTTTATTTTCAAGTTTCAGCACTTTCGTGCCCATCCATTGCTCCACAATTTCGGGCGCTGCATACGCTTTAAAAAGCGATTCCACGGGCAAATCAAATTCCCTTGTAATCACTAATTCCTGTTTGCCTTCTTCGGCATTGATTTTAGTTTTAGTATTCATATTATTTGTTTTCTACTTTTTTCATGATGCTTTCTAATTTATCAAACCTTTCATCCCACATTTTCGCGAAGGGGATTAGCCATTCCGCTATTTCTTTCATTTTGTTAGGATTGAAGTAATAATAAATTTCCCTGCCTGTTTGCTCTTGTTTTAGCAGCTGGCATTCAGTAAGGATTTGAATATGCTTTGAAATAGTTTGTCTCGATGAATCAAAGTTGTCCGCTATAGCGCCCGGTGTCATAGCCTGCAAAGCAACCAAAGATAAAATAGCCCTTCGTGTTGGGTCTGCGATTGCCTGGAAAATGTCTCGCCTTGTTTTCATTTGTGCAGTTATTTGACTGCGAATATAATGCAGTTATTTGACTGCGCAAAATTTTCTTCGATTTTTCTAAGAGTTAGCGAAGGATTGTCCCACGAAAAGTCGTTGAGAGATGTTGTCTGTTGAAATTAGCTTGTAGCAGTGAGTTCACCAATGACTTTACAGGTGTCGGGCTATGTGGTCGTTTAGCCTTGCTGCCAACATTCGTATAAAGCGTATCTGACGCTAATCTTAGTAATCCTGCGCCGGTAGGAGGGGGGTAGCTTTCGCGCATTACGTTCGTAATGCGAAGATGAAGGGTTTTGGTAAATATGGGTGAGAATCAATGGTTGAAAACGAGCGTTAACGAGGTCAATTGATGGGTATGGATTTAACTTTTTCAGGGCAAGGCATGGTCGCCTGCCCCGAAAAAGTATGTGATCGGCGCTGTATATGATTATGAGGTAAGCAATTCGTCCAGATTTTCCAGGGCAGCGATAAAGCCTTCTTTGAAGCCCA
>JBGTIS010000109.1:0-4341 GCA_041745535.1 Cyclobacteriaceae bacterium
ATACCAGAATTGAACTTGAAGACTGGTCTTCATACAAACATTGTATATGCTCTTGACTTGACCTTCGTAGTGCCCAGCATGGTAATTGCTTCAGTATTAAACCTTCAAAAGAAAGTTTGGGGAGGAGTAATATCTGTTATCATGTTGGTGAAAGCATCAACCTATGGCTTAGTATTGATTTCAGGGACAATATTACTGATGCAACAAGGTGAGAATGATCCGTTATTACCCGTATGGGTATTTATTGCAACAGGTGGAATATGCGGTTTGTATTTTATGATAAAGAATTCAGAAACTAAAAAGCCGACCGTAGAATTTTCATAATGTTGGGATTTGGCAAGTGCTGTTTGGCAAAGTCAGTTAATTATGATACGCTGAAAATATGCTATTTCCGTTTTGGAGTAGCCTAATTCTTATAAAGATTTCTTATCTGCGGTAGCAACGCCATAACGAGAATTGCGACTGCCAATAGCATGTAGAACGTGTGCAGCCAACTGACGGCCTGGAGAAACATCATTTCGATTTGTAGCCAAATGATCAGGGTGCAGGCCACGTAAATGCTTCCCGTCCAGGCCCAATACATATCCGGATAAACGTTGAGCCGTTCAGCCAGGACGCTGGCCGGTTTTTTTAGCAGGGCGAACACCAGTCCAATTGGCGCTAAACCAAGTAACATAAATAAAATAATTCCAGGAATTAGGTAATCAGGAAAGGGCGAATTTTTTAATAAGTCCAGCGGCATCCCCAACAATTTGCCGGATGGTGAAACGATCAGCATCCCCCCACCAAACAACGCGCCTGCGCCGAGGAATCCCAGTAAAATCAACAAGGTAACTCGAGATGTTTTCGTTTTCATAGCTTTTCGCGAAGGATTTAGTTCGTGACTTGCACTAAATTATTCTTTCTGAACGGCATTTTATTCCGAATCAGCAACAGGGAAACACTAATCACACTGGCCACCAGCAAACCCGTATCCTCTACCATTCCGAATTGTAAAGCAGCCATAAAACCGACGATTGACCAGATAAACGGAATGATAAGTAAACCGGGAGGCGTCTGACAGTAAGCAGCAGTAAACCAAAAGTAAAAATCGTGGTGGGGCAGGGTAGACCAAACGTGGGTGAACTGGGATAAACATGGCCCAGGAAATACCCTATAATTGGGTAAATAAACAGCGCAAATACAATCAGGCTAATTCCTGTAATTCCGTAACGATCAGATTGAAATTTGAATGAAATTTTACTGTTAAACACACCAAAAATCATAAACAAAATACCCTGTACGATAAATGCTATACTGAATAGGTAAGCCGCTTTATTAATTTCAGCGAAATAGAGGATGTGATAAACAATGCCCATCCATAACCAAAAAAAAGTCAGAACACCACAAATGAATTTATCTGAAATGGTATTAGGTTTTACCGCTAAATAAATAACAGCAATCCCAAGCAGATAAAAAACAATCTGCATCGGAAAAACACCCAGGTTATACTCCCTGAATACTTCTATAAATTGGTCAGTCGAAAAGGGTATTTTCATGATAGTGTAACATAGTATCGTTTACTACCACATGTCGGTAGGACTCAGTAGCGGTTCGGTCGAAGTCGCATGAAGCAGGCAGTAATTTCTATGCCCGCACAAACCAATCGACCGGACGCCTAAGCGACACCGGATCAGGATACTTATCCAAATACCCGACTCTTAGAATGAACTGTATCGGCTGGCTGATGCCCATAAATCCGACCATCATTTGCCTCGTCGAGGGTTCTTCCAGTATCTGAGTCATGGGGTGTACGGCGATGTTCTTTTCCCTGACACTCAGGAACAACCGCTCCATTCGTTTGCCCGTTTCTAGTAGCGATTCGACAGAATCATCCTTGCTGGTGATCAATATCCACCCGGCCGACTGTGCGACCTGTTGGATAACTTTGTCGATACTCTGATCCCGGAATCCCTTTTTCATCACATCCGCTTTTCCGAAGAAATTCCTCAGAAACTAGCCCGGAATCCCATCAATTTCCATACTGGCCGTGGTGAGTCCATCACGGTATTTTTCCGCATCCTGGCTTGAAAAACGAACCCTTTCTGATAATTCTTTCTGGGCGTTATCCCTGTAAGAGTGTATTCGGTTGGCCTCGATGGTTTCCCGTTGCGTGGGGTTCACTTATCCAGTGGTAAGGCCCCACATAATTCACAAACCAGGGCAATGAATTTTCTACGGTCTATCGGTACTTTTTCCATGTTTCAGCGGTAAAACAAGACACTGGCCACGGGAAGGGACGACTGCCAGGATGGGTTTCAGAAACAGGTGCTTTACAGTTTTTTGGACTCCTCCAAACCTTTTTCAAGCTCCTCTGGGTTAAGGCGGTTGTCGCCATCCTTATCCCACATGCGGTGCCAGCTTGACCTGCCGCCATTCTCAGTCCGGTACTCGTCGACGTTCAGGAAGCCGTCGCGGTCAATGTCCCAATCGGCCCATCCCTGGCCTTCGTAGCCTTTGTTGGGGACGCTTGCGTTCAACTCATCCTCGTCCAGCTGCTCGTCGCCGTTGGTATCCCAGGTGGCAAAGGGGCCATCAATATGCTCTTGTTCGTCGAGATAGCCATCTTGGTTGGTGTCCCATTCAGCAAAATGATTGTCTGAGGTCAGTGTCACATGATCCTCCCCAATTTCGGTGCTTTCCATTGCACTATCGTCCGTGGCGGCTTCCTTATCCGTGCAGGAAATCAGGCCCAGCATCAGAAGCAGGCTAAGGCCATTGGCGGTCAGGTTCATCAGATTCTTTTCGGTCGTTTTCATAGTCGGTTATAGTTTTTGTTAAATAAAACATTATCGGAGACCAGACGCTATGTGTAACTGCATCAAAGGGTGGTCGCCCTGGATCAGATAACATCAGTCAGTTCATTCAAAGGTGAACACCTTGTCCATACGGAGTTATGATAGCAATCATGCACCGACCTGAGGTTCATCAGTATGGTGAAACATTGGGTGAAAGGAATTAAAACCAGCCAACTGATGCTGGTAAAATGAATAGTGTGAGATGACATACTTTGCCGAGCAATAATGATATTTATTCAAAAATGATGGTAGCGATATACATCATCATATTGATTAAAAGCACCACGGCATACAAGCTATTTGTTCGGCCTTTATTTAATGAAAGCATTACAGTAAAAACCGACAATCCCAGCAGGATAATAGACTTCTCGTCTATACCAAGAACGAGTGGCAAATCCATTATGATAGAAAGGATTATTACGGTAGGTATGCTAAGTCCAATACCTGCTAATGCAGAGCCTAAGGAAAGATTAATACTTGTTTGAAATTGGTTTCGCCGGGCAGCTCGAATAGCTGCTATGGCCTCTGGCAGTAGAATAATGATAGCAATAGCTACTCCTATCAAAGCGGTTGGCAAACCAGCCATTTCTACGCCAGATCCAATGATTGGAGAAAGTTTTTTGGCCAATAATACGACCGCCCCTAAACACATAAGCAAAAGTCCCAAACTGATTAGGGCCTCTGTTTGGGTAACGACTTTTTCTACCCCCGTTAATGCCGTTTGAAAATACTTGCGGTGACGTACTGTTTGTGTAAATAAAAATGCACTGTATATGACCACACAAGAAAAAGAGACAGCGATTAGAAGTGGTGTGTTGTAAGTGGGTCCCGAAATCCCAGTCGTAAAGTTTGGCAATACCAGAGTAAGTATAAGAATTGACACCAGGCTTACCAAAGCAATGGTTACGCTTCTTACCTCGAAAACCTGTTCTTTGAATTTCAAAGCACCGACGAGCATACTAATACCCAAGATACCGTTGAGAATGAGCATGACAGCAGCCAATAGTGTATCCCGGGCATAGTTTTCAGCACCAACACCTCCTGTTAACATAAGCGACACGATGATGGAAGCTTCTAGCACTGTTACGGCCAAAGCCAGTATAATGCTGCCGTATGGTTCGCCTACCTTGTATGCTACCACTTCGGCATGATGGACTGCCGATAGCACCCCGGCGATTAAAGCACCGACGGCCACTAAGTTGACAAAAAAATTGGTGTCAATAGAAGCCAGCAGGTAGAAAATCCATACAATAACGGGTGTTATATAGCTCCACTGAAATAATTTTTTCATAAAGAAATATTTAAAATATCAGACTGGAAATGATAACCCATTATCGCATAGAATTAATATTACACATTGTAAAATCTTCCAAGTCAAGTTATTTTGTAGGTATGTCTGACGAACCGTTTGCGACTCACTTATTATAACGTGAATTACGGATAATTTCGCTTCCCATAAAGTCCTTCTCCTCAAAGGAGAAGGATTTAGGATGAGGTAAAAATA
>JBGTIS010000110.1:0-23780 GCA_041745535.1 Cyclobacteriaceae bacterium
GTTTTCTTTCCGCAACGATTTTAAGGTATCGAAAACAATGCGCAGCGACTCTTTATCCAACGCGCCAAAACCTTCGTCCAGGAAAAAGAAACTCTGTTCAGCATTGTTTAGTGATTTTACATTTTCGGCAAGGGCAAGGGCCAGGCAAAGCGCGGCCTGAAAAGTTTGTCCGCCAGAAAGGGTTTTGAGCAAACGGGTTTTCCCATTATTCAGATAATCGCGTACCATGAACTCATTATTTTCGTTCAGTTCAAGGCTTAGGTTGCTTTTGGTAAGTTTGAAAAATCTTTCATTGGCTGCCTTGCACAAATCGCTCAGGTAAATGTGCGAAGCATAAGAAACAAAACCACTACTCCGAAAAAGGTTATTCAATTCATACAGGTTATCTAACCGTTCATTAACCTGATCCAACTGTTGGCTGATTACAGCCTTTTTCTCCAGCTTTTTTAAATGGTCTGCTATCTGCATGCGCCACTGCGTCAGGTTTTCCTTTTTCTCCTCAACTTCAGCTTTAATTGTTTTCAACTGGTAACCAATTTCCAAATGGTACTGCTCATGATAAACTTTATCCTGTGCTTCTTTTTGCAGTTGCCGCATACTACCCTGCCGATTCTGCAATTGTTCTTTAAAATCGTCAATCTTCTTTCTTTCCTCGTCAATGTTAATGGGTTGCCGCAACAGTTGTTTCACTTCTTCCGGATTACTGAAACCCTGTTCTGAACAAAGCCTGCGAATATCCTGATCTAAATTTGTAATATTTGTCAGCAGTTCTTCCACATTGCTTTCTTCTGCTTCTTTCCTGATTTTTAATCCGTTCAAATCCAGGTTCAGGGCATTCATCTTTTCCTGAAGCTTTTCATATTGCTGTGCCGTTTCCTGGTATTTTTGCTTGCCTCTGACCAAACTTTCCGCTAACTGTGCTTCTGTATGCTTTTCATACTTACCAAATGGAAGCAGTTGTAATGAATCTTTTTTGGTCTGAATGGTTACTACTATTTCATTAGCCAGTTTTTGTACTGCTTCCAGCTGCTTTTGTTTCTGATCGAAATCCTTTTCCTGCTGATCAATCACCGTTCTGTGTGCCTGCAAGTCTATTTTCAAATCCTTTACTTCTTTTTGCAGCCGCACTGCCTTATCCAACAGCTTTGCTATATCATCTGCTGATTTTCCATTGTAGGGTTCCCAACGGAAAGCCTGCTGATGCCGCGAAATTTTATCTTCTATCTGTTGTATTGCCACTTCATTTTTTTCCCATAGCGATTGAACAACCTTATATTCCTGTTCCTGCGCCTGCATATTTTTTTCCAGAACCGCCATCTGATTTCTTTCTTTGGAAAGGTTTTCCTGTTTGTTCTCCTGTTCTTTAATAGCCTCCGCATTTGCGGCAGCATGTATCACATGCGGATGATGGGTAGCACCACAAAGCGGACAAGGATCGCCTTCCGTTAATTCAGTGGCATAATTCGCCAGTTGCTGTTTTACCTGAAGTTCCCGAAGCCTGGTTATCAAGGTTTCCTCGTGAACGTTTAGTTGTTCTGTTTTAGCATTAATTTTCTGATAAATACCTTCAAAAGTAAACTTACCGGAAATCCATGGAAAATCGCTGATATATTTTTTACAAACTAGTACCACAGCTTGTTGCTTCTCCTGATATTGTTTTTGTTCCTGCCGCTTTTCCTGTTGCTCCTGCCACAATTCCAGTTGTTTTTTGTGCCAGTGCGAAACATCTGTAAGTACCTGGATATTACCAAGTTTATTTTCAATTTCTAAAATTTTGGCTTCCAGATCATTTCTTTGCTTCAGGGTATTTTCCTTCTGGGCTTTTAGCTTTTGATATTCAGCTTCTTCTTCATCTTTTTTTTGACACGCTGAAGTCCCTTTATTTTGTAGTTTTTTAATTTCTATTAAAAGGCCCAGTTCATCACAGTATTTTCTTACAGTATCACGGTTATCGTATTCTTTTTTTACTTCTTCAAACGCATTCCGCGCCGCTTTCCTTTCTGCTTCCTTTTTCAGAATTTCCTGATGATATTGAATAATCCGGTCTCTCTTCTCTTTACTTTGCCGAAGGGCCTCTGCTAAAGTTTTGAATTTATCGTTAAAAAAACGGAACGCTTTTTCATAATTACGCAAACGTGCCTGCCGGGCATCAAAATACGGTTGCTGCTCCAGCATATTTTGAAGAAGTTCTACTTCTTCTTCCAGCTTTTGAAATAGAATTTTAAGCTGATCCAGCCCCTGGTGTTCTTTATCCAATGCCATCAGTTGGCTTTCGCTGGCTTTCAATGTTTTGGAAACCTTTTCTATTTCCTTTTCCAGAAACGCTATTTCCTGTTGGTTTACCTCACCAATCCCTTTAAGTTCGCCTTCAAGCTGGTCTTTTTTTGAGGTAGCCTTATTAATAAGCTGCTTGGTTTTGGAGGAAAGATCGAACCGCTCCAGGTGAAACAGATCTTTCAGCATGCGGGTACGATGGGTAGGTGTATGGTCGATAAACTCCCGGAACTTACCCTGTGGAATAATAATGGTTTGCATGAAATTCTGATAACTCATACCCAGAATTGCGGTAACATCGCCATTGGAAATGGGCATCCAGGTTTCGCTTTGCCACTGATAATAGTTCCGGTCTTTCAGCTCAACCTTTTCAAAATCTTTTTTCTTCCGCTGGGCCATAAAATAGAACCGGTACTGCTCCTGACTTTGCATTCCTGCCTTGAACACAAAATCAATTTCCATTTCATTGCTTTGCAGGTTCAGCATGTTGTAATAGCGATTGTCTTTGGCATTCAACCGGTCGCTCTGGTCGAACAGAATAAACATAATGGCCTCCAGAATAGAAGACTTGCCACTTCCAACCTGACCAAAAATACCAAACAACTGAGAGTTGGTAAGCGAATGAAAATCTATTTCCTGCCTTTCACGGTATGAATAAAGTCCTTTAATAGAAAGCGTAACGGGAATCATTGATCTTCAGTGTCAGTATCTAAAATTTCATTAAAAAGTGTCATCAGCGCATCGCTGGGTAACTGCCCTTTGCGCTGGTAAAAATAGTCTTTAAAAATTTCCCTGATATTTTTATTTAAATCGGTGTTCTGGTGTGCCATATCTTCCTGATTCAAACCACCTGTAATTTCCGGTATAATGCTTACAATGCCATTGTGGGCCTGGTACAAAGCTTTTTTGGTTTTGCTTTCAATGTATGTATCACTTACCAGGGTAAGCTCCACAAAAGTTTCAGGATTTTCTGTTAGCCATTGCAGGGCGCTTTCCACATCTTCAAACTTTTTTCTTACCAGCTTACGGCCTTTTTGTAACGGAATGGGTTTGGTTTGAACAGGTTTTCCCGGTTCTGCCTCAATAACCAGTACGTATTTTTGCTGTTCGGCCTCATTAAAACTATAGGCCAGCGGACTACTACTATATACCACCGGGCAAGGCTTTTTGGCAACTGTCTGATATCGGTGCAAATGTCCTAAAGCCACATATTGTATCTGTTCCGGAATATTCTCGGTATAAATAGCCTGTGCGCCACCCATGTGCAAAATAGGTTTCTCACCGTCGGGTTCTTCTGGTACTTCGCCATCTTTTTCCATAAAGTACAAATGTGCGACCAGCATGTTTACGCCGGCATCATCACAGTATTTGCTGGCCAGGGTTTGCCAGCCTTGTGCTAAAAGCTGGCGCAATTCACCTTCTTTATCCTCATCGCCCAGAAATTTCCTCAGTGTTACCTCGTTGGCATAGGGGGTAAGCAACAAGCGCAACGGATAGGGAATGTTGGGCAATTTTATTTCAGCAAATCCGGGCGCGGATTCCAGCACCCGCAAACCAGTATTAAGCTGAAAAGTGTCTATCTTTTTTTCTGGTCGGCCCATCATGATAATACCACAAACGTTGGCCAGCGGAACGGGGGCATCGATACGGTCAGGAGCATCATGATTGCCGGCAATGGCGATCACCGCCCGGCGTCCCTGGTCAGCCAGCCGATGTAGGGTTTTGTAAAAAAGTTCGGCAGCTTCGCTACCAGGATTAAAAGTATCGTACAAATCTCCCGCTATAATTACCGCATCTACGGCTTCTTTTTCCGCGATTTCACAAATTTCGGCCAGCACTTTCCTCTGCTCTTCAATCCGCGGGTAATCGTTCAGGCGTTTGCCCAGGTGCCAGTCGGCCGTATGTAAAATTTTCATCCGCATACCATTAAACTTCCAACAGACGGATGTAGTTCCCCCGCCCCAATTTCAACTATTGCATTCAGTAGTTACCGAAATATATAAATCTGTACAAAATTTGCTTATACTTCCGCAGGTGAAAATAGAAAGGTAAGATTTTTTATCAAATGGATACTGAAATTAAAGGAACATTTTTTTTAAAAACCGCACAAAAACGAACTAAATTATCAATAACCAATGTTACTAAAAAAGCAATATTTCATTTCGTCATTTGAATTACTTTTACTTTTCAAAGTATTTATTTAAATTACCATCAATAATTTCGCAAAAATTCATATTTACAATATAAATTGCCAAATGTTTTGTTTATTATATTCAATTGGTTTGTATAAAACAATAATCCAAATAGAATAAGTTTTAATTATGTTTTATTGTAAATCTCTGTTATTTTACTATAATTTTTAAGCTTTAAAACCGCAGCCGCCTGATTTTTTACTTTAGAGTTTCTTGTTAAAGTGCTAATTAGTTTTTTATGACGAAATATTGTTTCCCCTTTCTACTGGTTTTTCTACTTACCATTTTTATTCTTCATCCATCACCTGCACAGGAAATTACTTTCCACAATGAATCCAGTGAACTAAAAACACAGAAAATTGTAAAGGCAACTTCTGTAAAAGATCAGGGAAAAACCGGAACCTGCTGGGCTTTTTCCACCACTTCATTTTTAGAATCGGAGCTACTTCGCATGGACAAAGGGGAACATGACCTTTCTGAAATGTATTTTGTTAGAAATATATATCCGAAAAAAGCGCGGAAATATGTAAGGATGCATGGCAAATATAATTTCAGCGACGGCGGCCTGTCGCACGATGTAATGACTGCCATTAAAGAGTACGGCATTGTTCCCGATGAATTTTATATGGGTAGAGAATCCGCATTGGTGAAGTACGATCATCATGAGCTTAACGATGTATTAGAGGGCATGCTGGACGGACTGTTAAAAAATAATACGCTTTCGGGTAACTGGATGAAAGCATGCGATGCCGTGCTGGATATTTATATGGGGGAAAAACCTGAAACATTCAGGTATGAAAACAAAACGTATACGCCGCAATCTTTTGCCGAAAAAGCCCTGGGTATTGATCCGAATAACTACATTGAACTGACCTCTTTTACCGGTTATCCGTTTTATGAGCGAAATGTACTGGAAATTCCGGATAACTGGGCCAATGCGCAATATTATAATGTTCCTTTAGATGATTTTATAGATGTAATGGAAAATGCCCTGGAAAAAGGATATTCCATCGTGTGGGATGGCGACGTGAGCGAACGTGAATTTTTACATGCCAAAGGAATTGCCCTGGTTCCGGAAACCAGTTGGAACGATAAAACTTATGAAGAGCGGATGAATACCGGTAAAGCCTATGAGCCGGAAAAAAAGGTGACACAGGAAATGCGGCAGGCTAACTTCGATAGTTATACCACTACCGACGACCACCTGATGCACATTATTGGGTTGGTGCAGGATGATAACGGAACCAAATACTTCCTCACCAAAAATTCGTGGGGCGCCGACAGCAACAAATTAGGAGGATATTTGTATATGTCGGAAGCTTACGTAAAGTTAAAAACTGTGGCCATTATGGTTCACAGAGATGGCATCCCTACCAAAATCGCTAAAAAGCTGGATTTAATTGACAATTCTAAAAAAAGAGCTTTCAGCCTTTTATCAGGGCATGAGGATAAAAAAATTAACTGAACATTTTAATTTTTAACTCCTGGTTCATTAATCGGAAAATTTCATATCAGTAGCGCTGATAATTAAAATTCCTTTTCCATAAGTAGCAGCAGCAACCATTAACTTATTCTGGTCACGCAAAAAGATGACCTTATTAACAGGCGCGTTTGTTTTATATAGATAGCTACCAAACTCTGTTTTAACAATCACTTTTCCTTTTCTACTTCCCAAAGCGATCGCATTGCCCTGTTCGTTATACAGTACGCTTAATAGCCAGTCGCCGGAAAACTTACTTTTTTCTATGGGTTTGATATATTTGTTATTTTCTAAGTTCCAGATAATTAGCTGTCCATCATCACCTACAGAGGATAGCGCGTTACCCTTGTTGCTAAAAGAAATATCTCGTACCCAACTACTGTGCTCTACAAAAATATTGCTAAGCGCACCGGTGAGCAAATCCCATAAAATCACAGCATGATCGGCTCCTGCACTGGCTAATATATTATGATCAATACTAAAATCCAGCCCTGTAACATCATCGGTATGAGCGGTTAAGGTATAGAGTAATTTCCCGTCTGCTACCTCCCACACAAAAATTTTATCGCTAGAAGAGGCTGCCGCGGCCAGTTTCCCATTTTTGCTGAATTTTACAGCGGTAATTACTCCTTCTTCTGTCATTAAAATTTTATCAGGTTCTTTCGTACTGGTATTCCACAGTATGACCTTCCCGTCTATTCCACCCGAAATTAATTTTTTACCATCTATAGAGTAAGCCAATGCGGTTACATCATCAGTATGACCACGCTTGTATTTTCCCGACAAATCATTAGCGTTCAAATTCCAGATAAGGATATCGTGGCCGGAAGTTGATGCTAAATTGGTATAATCAGGATGAATGGCTACATCCCAGACTACCTGATGCTTGCTTCCCAAAGTTTTTGCCTTCTGCGCATACAAAGTAATGGTAAACAACAGGAATACAATCAGCAGCACATTTTTCATCATAAACTAATAATAAAAACGCTTGTTATACAAGTATCGAAAAAAAAGCCCTGTCTGAACTGTTTGGTACATAAACTGGCTATCCGGGTATAATATATCACTGGTGTTAAAATAGTGATAGCCCAAATTCAAAAATACTCCTACCCGATCAGAAAAAGCATATTCTACTCCGAGCACAACTTCTAATCCTGGGAATTTTTTGCGAGATGATTTTAAATATTCAGGTGTCATTTCTTCCTGTTTTACAATAGACTGCACCTCAAATATGGATCGCCGCAGATTTAGTTTAACCGAATTAAACTCAGGATTCACCCCTGTATAAAATTTTATTCTATTGAAAATTCCCTGGTTTCTATAAGGAGTTTGAAACTTTAAAATTGGTGAAAAAGATAAAATCCGCAAATCAGCAGCTTTATATATTTCCTGATTCTCCTCAAGCTGCCATTTTGAAAACCTGGTTTTTCCCATACCCGCGCCAATTTTAAAAAAAGGCCAAACCTGATAACAAACAGACATACTGATGGTGTATCCAGCATGCATATTCGGCAATAAGGTAGGTGTTGAATAGCTTCCCTGCTGAAAGTACGCATTCCCTGAAGAATTTGCCAAACCAAAACCGCCATATACATCCAGCTTGTTATCAATAGTTTGGGCAATAGCTACATTTCCAACCAAGCAAAGCAGCAAAACAAAACAATAGATTTTATACATATTAATCTTCAGGGTAGTATTGCCAGAAATCATCAAAATAATCAATTGTGGCAGGTGGATAAAAAATTTCTCCAGTGCCAATATAAGCATGATCATCAATTACAAAAGCAATAGCATTATTTCTTGGTAATCCTTGAAAATCTATTTTAGAAATCCAGGCATCTGTAATTGGGTCATATTCCCAAACTTCTCTGGTTGATCTCCAATGCGGCACTCTATTTATAGAAACACTAAATAATCCGCTGGTAACATAACCTTTATCAGACAGGGAAAAGGCAGTACAATTCCTTGCCGCAATGCCATTATAATTTGATTTTTTAACCCAATGGTCATTTGCGGGAATATATTCCCAAAAATCAGATATTAACTCCTCGTTTTCATCAATACCACCACCTACAAACCCTCTGTTTTGAACTGAAAAAGCAAAAGCATCTGCTCTTGGAGGGGCAGGCAGGTCTGCTATTCTGCTCCACATGTCTTGTTCAGCATTATATTTCCAGAAATCATTATAATAAATAGAGTCAATTGACTTAGTGTCTGTACCCGTAGTACTGTAACCAGACCCCACATAAGCCTTATCCTGTAAGGTAAATGCTACTGCCCTGTCTCTGGGAGGACCTGGAAAATCAGCTTTCTGTAACCAACTGTCTGTAGCAGGATCATACTCCCACAATCTATTCTCATATCCATTTTGAGAATACCCTAAACATATATACCCTTTATTACCAATTGTGAAGGCAACAGCATTTTCCTTTCCACCTCCTCCAATACTGCTTAATTGCTTCCATATTTCACTTTCAGCATCAAACTGCCAAAAGCTATCTGAATTTTTACCTGTTCCCACATAGCCTTTGTTACCAATACCAAATGCAATGGCTCCTGTCAGTCCATTTCCTTTAAAGTGCGAGATCTGACTCCAGTTCATGGTAAATTTTGAAGCACTTACTACAGATTGCCCCCCTACTTCAACCCTTATGGGTACCGGCTTGGTAACACCTGTTGGCACAGTAACAAACAAAGCACTGTTATTATTAATATTTGTAGCCGAAGCAGTCACATTAGCCATTACATCTCCAAAATAAACTTTATTTGATTCAGCATTTGGACTAAAATTACTCCCTGCAATCGTTACAGTTTTTCCTACATTAGATATGACAGGATCAAACTCAATGATGAATGGAGGTAAAAATGTGAATTTTCCTGAAGCGGCAATCGGGTTCCCATCGAAAAGTATATACACCGAAGCCGGAGAAACATCGATACTATTGGGAGCATGAATTATCAAGCTATCTGGGTATGCTTCTATGGCATACGCTCTTGATGAACTGAATTTAATAACATTCTGATATGGGATCGGATTAAAATTTTTCCCATAAATTGTTATGGTATCCTTATATGCTCCTTCTTTAGGATAAAAATCGGTAATAATCGGCAAATTTATTTCAAATACACCTTCAGCATATACGGTCTGCCCTTTTACCTTAACCATGATTTGAGATCGCCTGGTAGCAAGTTCTGGTGGTACCAGCACTTTGAGTTCATCTTTTGTTATGCTTACTACGGTAGCTTTTGTAAAGCCAAAATTTACCGCGACATCTTCTATTGAATTGCCAAAATTATTACCCAATACAGTGAGGGTATCTAAAAATGTCCCGGTTTTGGGATAAAAACTTTTAATAATCGGGGTTAAACTTATAAAAGGTTGGGAAGCCTGCGTTACCTGCCCCAGTACATTAGCTGAAAGCTGGATTTCACCGGAAGGCAATCCTTCTGGTACCTGAACAGTAATAACAGCGTCATTCACAGCTAGAATTTTTGCCTGAATATTGTTGAAGAAAACGATTGTTCTTTCAGGAAAGAAGTATTTGCCGGTAATTTCAACCATGGTTCTATGTATACCTTCATTGGGTGTAACCTTGTTAATAATAGGTGGAGACAGGGTAAAGTTTTTTTGTGAATAGCTCACATTTCCCAATACTGATATAGAAATTCGGGTTGAGGCAGTATCTAAGTATGTTGGAACCAGCACCGTTACACTCGTATCATGACTGCTGAGTAAAGTTGCCTCATACTTTCCAAATTTTACCTGCTGATCTTCTTCCTTAAAACTAAAATTATTACCCAGTAAAATAACCGTATCTTCCCACGATGCGATTTCGGGCGTAAAGCTTTCAATCACCGGCGCCATACTACCCAGGCTTTTAAACACAATCTGGTTTCCGTACGAGATATAATTTTCCGTCAGGATGTATGCCCTGACGGCATACTGTATGCTATCCTGCAATGAAGAATTTATTGTTGCTACCAAAAAGCCTTCCGCATCTGGAGATGCTGATTTTTTGTACCCTTCACCTATAGTTGGCAGCATATTAACTTTACTCCAAACAAACCCTTGATCCAAAACCACTTCACTTCCCGGATGCACTACCTTTGCATTGAATGTAGCACCAGCCACGGTAATTTGGGTTACCTCCCCTGTTTGAATAAGCGGGTAGGTCATGGTGGCACTTTCATCCTCAGCACAGGCCAGTAATAAAGAAAGGTAGAGAATTGACCTGCTCAAACTACGAAACAGTGTAAGTACAAACGATAGCCCTCTATTTTTCATCCACATTATTTAAAAGCCCCAGGCTATCTAGTTCGAAAGATGTTACGGTAGGAGGTATAATATTTTGTTGAATTTTGAACATCACAAACTCCGCGGCTTTTTCAGCCTGTTTTTTTGTTCTAAAACCCTGATTGCCCGCCATAGCAGGAACATGGGGCTGGTGGATATAAATTTTCCCGTTTTTCAAAATATTATATCCATAAGAATTCTCAGTAAACGAAATTATTTCAAAACTTAAAACAGTATTCGCGGAATTATTGGTAGAACCGAATGTTACAGGATCAGATTGCTGTGTTTTACTATATTGACAAGCCTGTAAAAAAGCAACTACAAGAAAAATGTACAAAAAATTACATGGAAACCTTTTCATAATCTCAATCTTATTTCGGAGGATCGAATTCCCACAAATCTGTCAAACCATTTGTCGCTCCGGGTTTCTTTCCTAAAGTAACATACCCTTTATTGCCAGTACTAAATATGATACCCCATACTCGATTTTCCGCACGAAAGTAGTTATATCCCCATTCTCCTGTTATTACATCATAAGTATAAAAATAACCACCATTCGTATAAATGTATGCCTTATTATTGATTACAAATGAGGAAAGTGAAGGCGGCCCATAAACATGATTTGAATAATCTCCAAGATCGTTCCATTGATCTGATACAGGATCGTACCTATAAAATTTTCTTTTAGAAGATAAGGCAAACAGACAAAAACCTTTACCATTTCCAGAAAATTCTGTGGTATTATAATTATACCTGGCCCGACCTTCATTTATATAATTAAACTCATCAAGAACGCTAATATCATTTAATTGAGACCATTGATCAGCCTGGGGATCATACTTCCAGAAATCTTTGAGTATTTTAAATCTTTTATTTCCGGAGTTGTTATCTCAAATCCGTCCTCTGATGACATATTTCCCGCAACACTTACATAAGCCTTTGGGGATTTAGAAATTAATCCATGAGGTATTTGAATAGTAAGCAACTCATCTGATAATGCTATAATATTTGCCTTAATGGTATCAAATTTCACCTCATTGACAGTCTTTAAATAACTGAATCCTAATCCCTTTATCACTACTGTATCGCCGATAGTACCTGATTGAGGAGAAAATTCTGTAATTACAGGCGGCTCGCTGCCCTGGCTTTCAAAAGTTATTTCCTTACCATATACCAAATATTCACTGTTGGTGGCATAGGACCGGACATAGTATTTTTTTCCTTTTTGCAGTGTAGACGTTACCCTAACCGAAAAAGCCCCTTTACCCGACTTGGCGCCTAATGATTTTCTGTCTGCAAATTCAAGCCGTGGACTGGACAAATCGCTCCAAACAAAACCATGGTTGGTGATTGGGCCATCGCCAGGGTAAATTACTTCAGCCTGAAATACTGCGCCACTTCTGGTAATATTGGTAACCTCAAGGGTGGTTAAGCGAGGGTATTCCCGT
Source organism: Cyclobacteriaceae bacterium (assembly GCA_041745535.1). GTDB lineage: Bacteria > Bacteroidota > Bacteroidia > Cytophagales > Cyclobacteriaceae > JBGTIS01. The sequence continues at coordinate 11,689 of JBGTIS010000110.1, forward strand.
GGGGAAACTTTTTCCTCCTGACAACCTGATAATAAAATAGTAATTAGTATAAACAGAAAACTGTTGTAGAATTTCTGATGCATAGTTGAATAATCAGAAGTTTAAACCTAATAAGACAGATAAGGTGGTTGTTTTAGAACTCAACGTATTGTTCGGATTGTATTTTTCATATATAATCCCATCGCCGCTTTCATACCGGGCATCTATAAATAGTGTTTTTTGTTCGCCAATTTTAAAATACATGCCTGCTCCGCCATATAATGCGAGTTGGTGCCTTCCGATATCGAGGGGCGGGTATTCACGTGTGGTTATAATATTGGTAGTGATATATTCTTCCTCGAGAATGGTTTTGCTTTCTTTTTTGAAAATGACATAATTAGCGAGCCCAAAATAAAAGAAAGGAATCACTTTTTTTGAGGGAAAAGTAAAACGTAAGGCAGCTGGCAATTTAATGGCGCTAAAATTAAAATAAATATCGTTGCGCTTGGTAATCGATGAACCCTCTTCTACAACATATGCATAATATCTGGGAGCGATGTACCATATTTCCGGATGAAAAGATATTCTTTCGTTAATTCGGGGTGAAGAAATATCAAAAAATACGCCTGCTGAGGGGCTATTAGATTTCAAATCGGAATCGAATATAGCGGAAGGGAAATTTGAATTGTAAGCAGTAAAATTCAAACTGGAAAAATTATATCCTGATATTACCCCAAAGGTTACTTTTGACCATGGTTTCTGATCTTTATAGCTGATATAATCTGCGGATACGCAAATATTATATTCCTCAATTAATTTGGTGAGTGGCTTTTGAAATAATTTTACACTGTTTATTTTGGATGAAAGCTGCCCGCAGTCACTTAGCAGGTATCTTAATATGCCGAGATGTTTGGTAGATTTTGATTTTACATTCTGTCCCTCTACGATAATTGTCTTTTCTTCAACTTCAAGTTCGTAAAATTTGTCATTTACTTTTTCAACAAAAACACGGCTTTTGTAACGGTACAAGCTTACATTGCCCCTTACCAGTACCTCAATAAATACCCGCTGGGTTTTGCCATTAGTATCAATATTTCTCGATTCAAAATATTTATCGTTGGTATAAGCAAAGGCTTGAATATCCTCAGGGTAATAGGCATGTTCTTCGCTGGTACTGGTTGGTTTAAAAATACAAACATCGAAATTACCCTCCTTATATTTTATTAATCCAGGTATGGTATCATTCTGATTGTTAATCAAATAGCCAGATCTGAAGTCTGTTTTGGCCCATAAAAGAGAAAATTGAAAAATTAGGAAAAAGGCAAGCAGAAAGACTCTCATCAAATAATTTATATAAAATGATATTATTTTACTAAATGCCCTGCAAAGTAATAAATTCTACTAAAATTATTTAAATTATTTTATAAGTATTATAATATTTTTTTGAATGTGCTAAGGATGCGGCAATTAAGATTCGGAAAAACTGATAAATATTGCCCGCCACTATCTTGCCCGAAAAGTTAATCACAGAAGGTTAGGGGCGGCAATTTTACCCACAGATCTTTGGGTGTGTTTTTCTTAAATTATGTTTTTATTCGGGCATCAACAGCATATCGACCGGGGCCGGTAATCATTAAGAAGATTGCAACCACAGCAAAAAGAATGGCCTTTTCTTTCACAGAAAATGGGTCGTTGGCATGGCGCAAAAAGCCTGCGACCAACATGGTAAACGTAAGAAAGAAAGCGGAAGGACGGGTTAAGAAACCAAACGCGATAAATAACCCGCCTAAAAATTCTGAAAGTGCCGCACTCCAGGCAAAAAGCACAGGAAAAGGGAATCCTAACTCTCCTACGCCTTTTATAAAATTTTCTGAAACAGGTATTTTTCCCAAACCATGCCCAAATGCGATCAGGGCACCTACCACTACTCTTAAAAAAAGTAATCCAAGGTCAACGGTATTATTGTTACTTCGAGGTGAAAAAATTATTTTTTTAATACTCATTATTATGGTTTTTCATGATTATAAAAAGTACCTACCAAATCTGCCCTATACAAAAAATTACTACATATGTGGTTACCGACACTAATCATCCGAATCCGGTAAATCGTTAAAAACAATTGTGAAAGTGGTGCCTTCTCCTACCTTACTTGTAGCCGAAATAGAGCCGCCCATGGCTTCAATCTGGTTTTTGGTAATAAAAAGCCCTACGCCTTTGGCATCAGGATTCTCGTGAAAGGTTCTGTGAAAGCCAAAAAGCTTATGCCCCTCTTTATCAAGATCAATACCCAACCCGTTGTCACTGCAATTCATATATAATTTACCATCCGAATATCCGGTTTCGAAACGCACACTGGGTTCGCGACTTGGCGAACTGTACTTTAACGCATTAGTGAGCAAATTAAGTATGATACTCTCCAGATAAACTTTAGGATAATCAATAGCAGGCGCTTTAGAAAAATCAGCCGTAATCACTGCTTTCTTCTTAACGATTTCACTGCCAATACTTATTTTTACATTTTCCAGTTCTTCTTCAAAAAACAGTTTTTGCTTTTGTCTATCGGCAGATTTTACATCTAATATCTGATTTAGCTCTTTGATAGTTTCCAATAACCTGGAAGAAGCTAATTTTAAATGCTTTGAAGCAAATTTTATATTATCAGGCGTTGGATTTATCTCAAAAATTTCAACCAATGAAAGTATATTGCCAATGGGCGAACGCAGGTTGTGTGAAATTACATTAGCGAATTCCTCCAATTGTTTATTCTGCTGTGATAACTTTTGGGTCAGCACTTCCAACTCAATATTTTTTTCAATTAAATTATCAGTGAGTTTAATTCTGTCTGAAATGTCCCTGGAGTTGGTAATCAGTTCATGTACCTCCCCCACTTCGTTGAACAAAAGTTGCGTAAGCGTCTCAAACTGTATATAATGGCCTTTTTTATGTCTTAAGCGAAATTGCTGCAGGTTTTCATAATTTCCTTTCAGGTTTCTCTTATGGAAGAATTTTATTTCCTCTTTATCGTCCGGATGAAATAAAAACTCATTTGGATTTTTACCTACTAATTCTTCTTCCTGGTAACCAAGCAATTGTTTCACAGAGGGAGAAACATATTTGAAAGTCCCATGAAGATCGTGCACACAGATCAGGTCTCTGGAATTGTCTGCAACCTTTTTGTAGTATTCTAAATTGCGATCTTCCATTATAAATAAATTTTCCATATGGCTGTATATGTATTTATCTTTGATAAAGATATTTAAAAGTTAATTTTACCGACGCCGGGATTTTATCAGGTACGAAACACCTTCCACATCCAACAAAAATTCTTATCGTGGTAAATACCCGTTATAATTACTACAACGTTGATGACTACGCCATGTTTTTTGGAAAAATTAATTTCCGCGGCAATAACTTACAGCTCGTTTTGCCTGTTTTCGTATAGGTAACGAAGTATGGATTTGTCGGCATCGCTGAAATTCAAGCCTCTTCGACTCATCATCCGGCTGGCAGCATACAGGGCCTTTTCTATCTGATACTCAGTAACATGATTAGCACCTCCCCAGGTAAATGAAGGTAAAAATTTGGGTGGAAATCCAGGGTCAAAAATATTCACGTTCACTCCTACTACGGTGCCCGTATTAAACATGGTATTGATGCTGCATTTGCTATGATCACCCATCATAAGGCCACAAAACTGGAGGCCGGTTTCTTCAAAAGCTTTGGTGGCATAATTCCATAATTTCACAGGACTATAATTATTTTTGAGGTTTGAGGTATTGGTATCAGCACCAAAGTTACACCACTCACCAATTACCGAATTACCCACAAAGCCTTCGTGTCCTTTGTTACTGTTCTCAAAGAAGACTGTATTTTTTACTTCGCCGCCTACTTTAGAAAAGGGACCTACCGTAGTGCCTTCCCTTATTTTGGCGCCCATATTAATAGTGGCGCCTTCGCATAGGGCAAAGGGTCCTTTAATCACCGCGTTTTCGTGAATCACCGCGTTTTTACCTAAATACACTGGTCCTTCTTCAGCATTTATCAATGCTGCCCTTATCCGTACTCCTTCTTCTATGAACACATTTTCAGGATGGTATATGCGGGTGTATGGATCATCGGTTGGGGCAGAAAGCCTGCCCTTGGTTAACAACTCGTAGTCGCTTCTGATCTGATCAGAATTTTTGTCAAAAATATCCCATTTATTCCGAATTGCCGTAACAGCATGTGGGTATGAAGCAAAGGATAAGTTACCATGGGTAAATCTTCCTGTTTTCCCAGTACTACCTTCAGCCTGAGTTTCACCTTTAAATAAAGACTCACTTTTTATAATCCTCTCAGCCGCATCCCGCGAATGAATCCGCAGGGCCAGTATTTCCTGATCTGCGGTTAAACCTTCTCCGTTTTTTAAACCAATTATTGCCTTTACCAGCTGATCATCAGGACATAACGAACCATTGATAAACAGATTTTCTTTACCCGGCCCGCATGGAAATTTTTCGGATAAATAATTGATGGTCAGAAAAGAAGACTGCTGTTTTTCGCCTGAATCTAATTGAAATTTTTGTTCCCATTTCTCAAAAATCTTACATATACCTACCCGGATTTCAGCCACCGTCCGGGTGAGGGTAAAAGGTTTTAATGCCTCATGCAGGTATGAAGTATCGAAAAAAATCAGATTCATAAAAATGATTTCAGATATCTAATATCAGAACTGATACCGTACAAAGGCTTCCATGGCTTCGTATTCTGCCAATCCGAGGGCATCGTACTCATGCGCGGTAGCTTTGTTTCTGTCTTCAGCTCTTTGCCAGAATTCTCTCGGGTCGGAACCAGGGAATAAAGGACGGTCTTTTTGCGATTGGTGTTTAAAAATAGCCCTGCGCTTCCGCATCAATTCAAGCGGACTAATCGGAACGGCCATTTCAATCTGATGCACTTCCCATTCCTGCCAGGCACCGCGGTACAACCACACATAACAATCTTTCATCCAGGATTCGTCTTTTAGTTGCTCTATGGCCTGCATAATGGCATTCAGACACACCCTGTGCGTGCCATGGGGGTCAGACAAATCGCCGGCGGCATAAATCTGGTGCGGTTTTACCTTTTGCAATAATGCGGCGGTAATATCCACATCTTCTTTGCTTAAAGGCTTTTTGCGAACTTTACCTGTTTCGTAAAAAGGCATGTCCATAAAATGTGTATTTTCCGGTTGTACCCCACAATAGCGGCAGGCCGCTTTTGCTTCCCCCCGGCGAACCAGTCCTTTGATTTGCTGCACCTCGCGGGAGTCAACCTCTCCTGGCGATTTATTTTCAATGGCTTTCACCACATCGTCAAAAAACTTTTCTATTTCGCCGGATTTACCTTCCAGCAGGCTGCTGAAATCCTTGGCGAAATCTACAAACCGGATGGCATCGTCGTCGAAAACGGCTATGTTTCCGGAGGTCTGATACGCCACATGCACCTCATGCCCCTGGTCTACCAACCTCAGTAAAGTACCTCCCATAGAAATTACGTCATCGTCGGGGTGCGGACTGAAAATAATGGCTCTTTTTGGAAAAGGTTTGGCGCGTTCCGGGCGCTGGCTGTCGTCGGCATTGGGCTTACCACCCGGCCACCCGGTAATGGTATGCTGCAATTCGTTAAATATTCTGATATTAATATCATAAGTAGGGCCATGCTCGGTAATCAGGTCGCTCATGCCATGTTCGCTGTAGTCTTCGGGAGTAAGCTTGAGCACAGGCTTTTTCAAAGTTTTGCATAACCAGACCACAGCACGACGGGTAAGGGGCTTATCCCATTGGCAGGAGCCCACCAGCCAGGGCGTTTTTATGCGTGTAAGCTCGGCGGCAGCGGCTTCGTCGAGAATTACCTGGGCATTAGGATGATTTTGCAGAAAAGTGGCTGGAATTGAATCGGTAATGGGACCTTCCACGGCTTGTTTAATCACCCGGGATTTTCCTTCGCCCCAGGCCATCAGAATAATTTTCCGTGCACTCATAATGGTTTTTACGCCCATGGTGATGGCACGCAACGGTACAAATTCTTCCCCATAAAAATCGCTGGCCGCGCTCACACGGGTAATTTTATCAAGCGTAATCAGGCGGGTTCGGGTAATTTCGGTAGAACCAGGTTCGTTAAAACCAATATGCCCGGTAGCGCCAATGCCTAAAATCTGAAGGTCGATGCCACCTGCGTCTTTAATTTTTTGCTCATAATCAGCACAAAACTTAGAAACCTTTTCAACAGGAATGGTACCATCCGGAATGTGAATATTAGCCGGATCCACATCTACATGATCGAACAGATATTCCTTCATAAACCGCACATAACTCTGTAATGAATCGGGTTGAATAGGATAATATTCGTCCAGATTAAAGGTAATTACATTTTTGAAACTTAGCTTTTCCTCCTTATGCATTCTCACAAGTTCTTCATACACGCGGGTAGGTGTAGAACCGGTGGCCAGTCCTAAAACAACATTTTTTCCATCTTTTTGCTTTTGCAGTATTAAATCTCTGATGGTTTTGGCCACTTCTTTAGAGGCCATATTTGAATCGTCGTAAATTGTTGTTGGGGTTTTTTCGTACTGCTTTTCAAGTTCTGTTGCTTCTATCATAGTAGTGATAAAGTATTATTAAATTAAGGTTCGGAGAAATAATGTAAAAATAATTCGTTTTTAGTTAGAATAATAAGGAAGATTTTACGTGACAAAGATACTAGAAAAGATAAGGTTTCAATATGGTAGTTAAAAAACTTTAAACAATACCACTTCGCTCCTATTTTATTATTAAATTAGTTGCCTGTTTACCTAAACATAAAACCGTGAAATCGAACAACCAGACTAATATTAAGCCCAAAATTATGATCGGTTTCGGGCTTATTACACTGGCCGTAGTTACCGCCACAGTCATCGCTTATTTTAGCATTTCCCGGCTCATGGAAACGGTAGATGATTTGTCGAAACCCAATGAAATGGTGGCTAAAATAGACACCATTCTGGTTACTATTGCTGAAACAGAAAATATTTTACAGGAATATGCTATTTCAAAGAAAATATCGAGCCTGGAAGGTTATCATGGCCTGGTAGCTGAACTGGATAGCCAGATTGACCGCCTGCAGGCTGAAGCCCAGGGCGATTCGGTACAAAGGGCTAAATTAGACAGTATTTCCAATTTGCTGAACCAGAAGCTGATTAACTTTGATGCTTTTTTACAGTTAAGCCGGCAAAGAAGCCAGTTCGATTTTTACCAGAAAGCCCTGAAAAAACTGGATATCGAAAACCAGGAACGTATTGCCCCAGCCACCGAAGGCGAAGTACTACAGAAAATACAACGGCAACCCCCGGTAGCGAACTTGTCGAAGGTAAATAAAGATACTACCACACAGCAACAGCAAGCCAAAGATACCACCACACAACAAACAGAAGAAAGGATAGCTGACAACAATGAAAGTGAAAAGCCGGAAAAAAACAATAGCGTGTTGGGCTTTCTTGGTGGGCTTTTCTCCAAGAAAAAAGACAAACCCGATACTGTGGCCGAACAGTCTGCCAACAAAGACGTGGAAAAAGCGCTGTCTGCCTTGCAGGACGAACAGCTTAAACTGCAAAAGCGGCTGAATGAACTTCAGAAAAACTCAGGCGCCGGAATCAGAACCGACAGCATCAAACGTATTCTGGCCGGTGTGAAACTGGAGCAGCGGAATATTCAGCGGAAACTGGATGACAGGGAACTGTCGTTTATGAGCAAAAATGCCGAAGTGATGCGAAAAATTCACAGGCTGGTGAATGACATTGAAAAACATCAGGAAATGCTGGAAGATACCAGCTCGGAACTGGTAAAATTCACTTTACAGAACTCGGTCAGAAACATTGCCATTATCCTGATTCTGGCCTTCACAAGCACCGGCATTTTCATTTACCTGATCTTTACCGACATTGCCCGAAGCGATTACTATAAAAAGGAATTGTTAACCGCCAAAAACAAGGCAGAAGACCTGGCGAAAGTAAAAGAGAACTTCCTGGCCAATATGAGTCACGAAATCAGAACCCCATTGACGGCTATTCTGGGTTTTACAGAACAACTGGTAAAATCTGCCGAACTGAAAAAGCGGGAAAAAGAGTACCTGAATGCCATTGACAATTCGTCGGGGCATTTACTGGCTTTGGTGAATGACATTCTGGACCTTTCAAAAATGGAGGCCGATCAGGTAAAACTGGAAAATGAAGGGTTTGATATCATCAGTGTAATCGCCCAGATCTATTCCAATCTTAAATACCAGGCTGATAAAAAAGGGCTTACGTTCAACTATAAAACCTCAGGCAATGAGTTGCATCTGGTGAAAGGTGATGCTTTCCGACTGAAGCAGATTTTATTTAACCTGGTTTCTAATGCCATCAAATTTACAGAAAAAGGAGAAGTGAATTTGCTTTGCGATTTAGCGGTTACTGATCTGGGAAGGGTGAAAGCCACTATTACCATACAGGATTCGGGAATAGGCATACCTGCTGAACGGATTGATACCATTTTTGAGAATTTTAATCAGGCCGATGTTTCCACCACCCGAAAGTTTGGCGGCACCGGCCTGGGCCTGGCCATCAGCAAGAAACTGGCGCAATTACAGGGCGGCCATATTGATGTAAAAAGCGAGCCCGGCAAAGGGTCGGCTTTTACCATTGAAATTGATTATGACAAAGCCCATAGCAGCGATCTGCAACTGGACCAGGCAGAAACCATTACCTATAGCGATGAGTTTGCCGGAAGGTCGGTTCTGGTAATTGATGACGACACCCTGAATACCCGCCTTACAGAAATTGTGTTAGACAAATGGGAATTGCAAACTACTATTGTGCACCGTGGTAAAGAGGCCCTTGAGATAACGGAAAACCAGCAATTCGACCTGATCCTGAGCGATTTGCAAATGCCTGAAATGAGTGGCGAGCAAATTGCCGAAGCTATTAGGAAGTCTGAAAACGGCAGCAATAACAGTACTCCAATTATTGCTTTTACAGCCAATATTTACCGGAAAGAATGGTCGCATTATGAGGCGGCTGGCATTACCGATTACCTGCTGAAACCTTTTTCAGAAGCCAATCTGCATCAGATTTTGAAAAAATACGTAAAACCCGCAGCAGGCACAAACGACCGACCTAACTCAAAAGGTAATAAAAAGGAAGCAGTTGCCGCAACAAATACACCTGAACCACAAATTATAGCTGGACCTATGGCCAACAAACCGCTGTACACCCTGAAAACCATTAAAATGTTTACCGGCAATGATGTGGAATCGCTGGCCAATTTCCTTGAGGAATTTATTCAGACCAACCAATATTCGTTAGACAAGCTTAAGCATGCCGTGGAACGCAACGATGCGGAACAGGTTTCCTTTCATGCCCATAAAATGCTGCCCAACCTGCAAAACCTGGAAGCACACCATCTTACTAACGTATTGCGGGAACTTGAACTGATTACGCCTGCTACTTATAATAAAAATACCGGCCAGCAGGTGCTTGAGGTAATTGAAAATACGGAAGTTCTGCTGGAAGCTTTATCAGATGAAATGGACTTCATTAAACAACAAACCTAAACCACCACATTACCGCTCCTAAGTTTTAAATGATTAAAGCACACATGTTATTAATCCTGTAAAATTCAGACTCCTTACTACATTATCACACTTTAAAAGATAATTTTATGAGTACCATGCAACGACATCTCGAACATTTGATTGAGGATATTCAGGAATCGGCGGCAAACCGGGATACCAACGCTAATTTTGTAGTTCCGCGACCTGTTGATATTCCGGAACACTTTGACCACCTCCCTTTTGAACCAACGCGAAAAGCGCATGAATGGTTCGGCCTCTCCATGGACATGTTTCCCAGTGCCGACAAATGGAATGAACGCCAGTTGCTCGAGCTTTGCGTAATCCTTCGGCAGCTTTTTGAGCACTATAACATGCAGGTAGAACTGTCCAACTGTTTACCCTACGATATCGTATATACTTTCCTGCTAAAAGCTATGGAAACATATACCACCTGCAGGCCAGGTTCGGGAAATGTGGATGTAATTTCGTTTTGCGCATACGATAGCGAAAATTGTCCTTTTGGCGATTATTGTGCCGCGGAAGATGAATATTCGTGCGATACCTGGGTGCTTGGTCACCACTGGGATGGGTACCTGGATTGGGAAGAAAGACGAAAAAATACCGATTCCTGAAAATGTAAGCCTTAACCACTCTATTTTATCGTAACAAATTCCCATTTTTAGCTGCGATTATCCAAACTTTTTACAGCACGCATTCTTTTTTTGATACATTTGTATTGATCGTTATTAATATCACTATACAATTTATTCAACATGAAAAAAATAGTCTGTCTGGCAGTTTGTTTCTGTTTACTGCATGTAGCCCTGATGGCCCAGCACAAAGATAATACGCCCATGCGCATAAAAATCGAAAACGGTGAAATTGAAGGTCTTTACGATACCAAAACCGGACTTCAGATGTATTTCGGAATACCTTTTGCCGCACCACCGGTGGGTGACCTCAGGTGGAAAGCACCCCAACCGGTGCATAACTGGAACGGAATTCTGGAGACTAAAACTTTCGCCCCCGGACCGGTACAGGCCAATGTGTTCGGCGATATGCGGTTCAGGTCTGATACCGTGAGTGAGGATTGCCTGTACCTGAATGTATGGACCCCTACCGAAACAGATACGAAGGACCTTCCTGTGCTGGTATATTTTTACGGCGGTGGTTTTGTAGCCGGCGATGGTTCGGAACCCCGGTACGATGGAGCAAGCATGGCGCAGAAGGGCATGGTTGCCGTAACCGTTAACTATCGCTTAAATATCTTTGGCTTTTTCGCCCATCCGGAACTTAGTGCGGAAGCGCCTTACCATGCCTCAGGCAATTACGGCCTGCTCGATCAGCATGCGGCCTTACAATGGGTACAGAAAAACATTGCCGCTTTTGGTGGCGACCCCAAAAAAGTAACCATTGCCGGAGAATCGGCCGGTTCCATTTCGGTAAGTGCCCAGATGGCTTCTCCCCTGTCGAAAAACCTGATCGCAGGTGCCATTGGGGAAAGTGGAGCGGCCATTCACCCAACATTAGCGCCCATCCCTTTGGACGAAGCTGAAAAAACCGGACAGGAGTTTGCCGAAAATGCGGGTTACCATTCATTGACTGAATTAAGGGATTTGAGCACCAGCGAGATTTTTGAGATTTATAATGCCTCCAAGCGTTTTGGCTTTCCCACCGTGATAGATGGATATTTTTATCCTAAAACCCTTCCAGAAATTTTTAATGCCGGTGAGCAGGCACAGGTACCGTTGCTATTGGGGTGGAACTCAGCCGAAATTCCGGGCATGGCTTTAATGCAGGGCCAACCCTATACGGAAGAAAACTATGTGAATAAAGTAAAGGAAATCTATCCTGACAATTATGAGGAAGTGCTGAAACTTTATCCACATGAGCCTGAAAAAGAAATAGCGCTATCGGCCACTGCCCTCGCTTCCGACCGGTTTATTGTGTACAGCACCTGGAAATGGTTCGACCTGCACCGGAAAAACAGTGAGCAACCGGTGTACCGATACCTTTTTAGCAGAATCAGGCCCCCTCTGGTAGACCAGAGCCTCAGCTCAGGACTGGCGGGAGGTACCGTAAAAAAGGATGAAAATGAAGCTAGCACGCCCAAACCCGTAGGCGCAACCCATGCTTCTGAAATAGAATACTGCATGGGCAACCTGAATTTGGCAGACGAATATGCCTGGACACCCGACGACCATAAAGTATCTGAAACGATGTTGAATTACTTCGCTAATTTTGTCCTGACGGGCAATCCGAATGGCGGTAACCTTCCCCAATGGCCAGCCGCCGAAGCCAGTGACACTACACCGCCTGTGATGATTATTGATGTACAATCAAAAGCTATGGATGCCCAACACGACGACCGGTATCTGTTTCTGGATAAAGGTTATACCGATATTCAATAAAACCTGATATCATTCCTGATTATTGATGGTCTGTTACAAACATTTCCGGCAAGCAATGTGTAAATATTTTGCGGTAAGTACCTTTTTACTTTTTTGGATGTTGCTGAATGGTTTACA
>JBGTIS010000111.1:0-11658 GCA_041745535.1 Cyclobacteriaceae bacterium
GGTATGAGTATGGGCGGACTGATTGCACGTTATGCTTTAGCCAATATGGAAAAGCAGCGGCGTACTGCTCATACACTCCAAAACGACCACCAAACCAGGTTGTTCATTTCCCATGACAGTCCGCACCGGGGCGCTAATGTACCACTGGGAATACAATATCTTACCAGAAGCCTGGGGAATTTTGGTATTGGCTTTGGAACAGGCACCTTCAGAATATCTGCCAGTGATTTTGTAAAGAAACTAAGACAATCAATCAGGTTATTGGACGCGACCGCTACCCAGCAAATGTTGCTGGTGCGGGGTGTTTATGGCAGCGGCCTTAATCCTAGCATTACCATTCGCAATAACACCTTTCTGGATAATGAATACCGTTCCATGATCACTTTCCCAACCAATGCCCAACCCCCTTACCGCATGGTGGCCACCAGTGATGGTTCAGAGTGTCCTCCACCCGTACTAAATCCACACGACCCATTGATCAATATTAGCGGTAATTTCTTTATCTCACCTATGCCTTCGCCGTTTACCCTAACCCGGCCGACGAACAACTTACTGTTGAGTTGGTAAGTGAAAATGACACTACTGCCACTGGGGGCGGTTCCGCGTTAAAGATAGCAGTCAATCAAAGTTTTATAGAGAGTCTGAACGGAGAAACAGAGGAATTCAATGTTATACTTTATAATGGGCAACAGGAAGCAGCGGTTGAAAGCACTTCAGAAAACCAGAAAATAAGTATAGATACCAGCAATTTACCTGCGGGCACTTACTTTCTGCACATTTTCTTTCAAGGCGATGTTTCGCGACAACAGGTGTTGCTTGAATAGGTAATTCAGGTATTCCTGTAAAATATTAAGCACGCATGCTTAGAGTCACTCGTAGAGGACCCTGAGAGTAAAAATACCACCAGGCAGGCCGTGCCTGTCGAATAAATATTTCCCTGATATTGTACTTTGCCTGTTCGTGCCTGATATTCACGGAAATTTTTTTCTATGAACAAAAACCAGCAGGATCAGAAGGAAAAACAGGTGCGGACGCCTTTTCGGCAAAGGCTGCCCACCTTACTGAAAAGAGCGGGGCTGGATGGCTTTATACTGGCATTGCTGCTGGTAATTGTGCTGGCCAAACTGTGGCCGGAACCCGGCGTACAGGAAGGCCCGTTTTCCCTTTCCGAAACAGCCAATTATGGGGTTACGCTTATCTTCTTCCTGTATGGCCTGCGCCTGAATCCGGAAAAACTCCGGGCTGGGCTCAGCAACTGGCGGCTGCACCTGCTGGTACAGTTTTCCACATTCATTCTGTTTCCCCTGCTTATTCTGGCAGCGAAAGTTATTTTTGAAAACCCGGATAATTCCCTGCTCTGGCTGGGTATTTTCTTTCTGGCTGCCCTGCCTTCTACGGTTTCCTCTTCGGTGGTAATGGTATCCATTGCCAGCGGAAATCTGCCGGCTGCTATATTCAATGCCTCTATTTCCAGCCTGCTGGGTATTCTGATTACGCCCATGTGGATGGGCCTTTTTCAGGAAGCCGGCGCGGGTAGCTTCGATTTTGGCAATGTGATCACCAAACTGGCTTTTCAGGTATTGTTGCCTGTAATTTTAGGCCTGCTTCTGCATCGAAAGCTGGGTGCCTGGGCCGAAAAGCATAAAAAGCAACTCCGCTATTTCGATCAGACCATCATTCTGATGATCGTATATACTTCTTTCTGTGAATCGTTCGATCAGGATATGTTCGCCCCCTATAGTTTGCTGGATATGCTGGTGCTTTCCGCTGGCATGGTGCTGCTTTTCGGCATCGTGTACGGCCTCATATATCAGCTCAGCAGTTGGCTGCGCTTTAACCGGGAAGATAAGATTACCGCCGTTTTCTGTGGTTCTAAAAAATCGCTGGTGCATGGCACCGTCATGGCCAAGGTGCTGTTTTCAGGAAACAGTACCATGGGGCTGATGCTGCTACCCATTATGATTTACCATGCTTTGCAGCTCATTCTGGCCAGTATTATTGCCCAGGCGATGGCACAGCGGAAAGAGAAGGTAATCACAAGAGGATAGTAGGCGTTGCCTGTTAATTGTTATTCGTTATTTGGAATAACCCTAATAACGAATACCAATTAATCTAACCATCTCCTCAAAAACCTATTCCCCACCGCTCATTACTTTTGCGTTCCTTTTCTTCCTTTTTTTTGCCTTTTTCTTCAGTTTATTGATCCAGATAATGGTACCGGTAACGGGCAGACTGGTGGCAATGAGGCAGGAAATGAAATAGATGATTTTAGAAAATGTGCCGAATATCTCACCGGTATGAATGGGTTTGATGGCAGCTGCAATTTGCTCGTTAAGCGGCTTATCGCTGAATTTTTCTACTTTCAGCATGCTGCCACTGTACTGGTCTATTTCTACTTTGTCGGGAACAGACAGGGCAAAAAATGAGGCTGCCCGATTTTTTCGCACCACTACCACTCCTTTTTCGTCTGTTGGGATAGCAATGTTGTAGTCGCCATCGTAAGGCAGCACTTCGTGGGTAAGCCGGATAAAATCATCAATCTTCAGGTCTTTGGCACCTGCGCTGCTGGTATCCGAGGTCATGGGTTTTCCGTTACGGCCGCCAAATACTTCTGCGCCCAGCACATCGCTCAGGCCATTCCGGTACCATTCAAACGACCAGCAAAGTCCGGTAAGGGCCATAATCAACAACATGATCATGGCATAAAACCCTAAAGCATTGTGCAGGTCATGGTTAATCCTTTTCCAGCTTGCGCTGGTTTTAACTACCAGGCCCTGCCGGATATTTTTCAGTTTTTTAGGCCACCATAATACCAAACCGGTCAGCAGCAGAAACACAAAAATAATGGTGGCGATGCCCACGATAACCCGACCTATGCTGGTGTCCATTAGTAACCAGCGGTGCATCCTGAACATAAACATAAAAAACCCCGCTGCCGGACTTTCAGTAGTGCCTTTCAAGGTCGCGGTATAGGGGTCAACCAGGTAATTGGTACCGCGGCGGTCTTCTTCCGACTGCTTGAAATTAATGGTATACGGCTGGCCGGGGTCATGCGGAATGGTAATGCCATTGAAGCTCCCGCCCACCTCCTGCCGTATTTTTGCTATAATTTTTTCAGCGGGTAACCTTTGCGCGTTTGCCTTTACTTCAATACGATATTTTTCCGGTTCTATCATTTTCTCTACTTCAGCCATGAACACATAAAGGGTACCGCTTAAACATACCAGAAATAGTATAAGGCCACTGCCTATGCCCATCCAGAGGTGGATATCGTTGAAAAGTTTGCGCCAGCTAAATTTTTTCTCTTTATGCTTCATACCATTATTTCGATCAGAATGATTGTATTGTTCCCTTACAGGTGTTACTGCCAGTGCTTATATAAGCCTGCAAAGCTATTATTTTTAATTTTTACGATCACGATCTTCGCTAAACATTTCCGATTTACTGATTGGAATTTAAAATACACAATGTGGGATTATACTTTGAACAGGCACAAAAATACCAAGACAATAACACTAAACAGGTAAATACCGCGGGAAATGCCCTATTCGAAAGCGTGGAGCTGAATGTATATTTTCAGCGGTTTTCGCTGGGCTTTAATTATAATTCTTCCATTTACTATTTGTGAAAAAAATTGTCAACAATAAAATTATTTAGTGGTTTTAATAAAAAAGGAGGCATATATTTTCTTTTTTTGAAGAAAGATATAATTTTTTGATTGATAGCCTATGAGCAAATTTAGCAAAGTGATTCCGCGCCCAATAAAAGATTTGGTTAAAAATATAAAGCGAAGAGCTATAATGTTTGAACACAGGGGCAACCAGGTGGTATGCCCTATTTGCGGTGCCAGTTTTGCCCATTTCGGAAAATATGGTACTAAGAATCGTACTAATGCCAGGTGTTATAAATGTGAATCACTCGAAAGACATCGACTTTTGTGGTTGTATTTTAACAACCAAACAGATTTTTTCGAAAGGAAGAATCTGAAACTTTTACATGTTGCTCCCGAACTTTGTTTATACGCGAAGTTTTCAAAAATGCCCTCGGTTAATTATTATCCCTGTGATCTGTTCCCAGAGCTTTATCCATACAAAGAAGTATTTAAAATGGATCTTACCAATATCCACTTTGAGGAGAACTTTTTTGATGTAATTATCTGCAACCATGTGCTGGAACATATTCCAGACGATGCCAAAGCTATGGCACAGCTTTACCGGGTTATGAAAAAAGGGGGTTGGGGTATTTTTCAGGTTCCTATCGATTACAAAAGAGAAAAAACGTATGAAGATTTTTCAATAACCACTCCCCAGGAAAGGTTCAAAGCCTTTGGACAGAAAGATCACGTTCGCTGGTATGGGCAAGATTATAAAGACCGGTTAAGCGAAGCTAATTTTATTGTAAAAGAAGATGATTGGGTAAAGCACTTTTCTGATGAGGAAATTCAACGATACAGACTTTCGCCTAAAGAATTGATTTACTACTGCCAGAAAGAAAATGGATATTAATCTTCATTATACCGTTGAATAATATATAACCGCTCAATTCTGGTAATTTGCGTATGACGTACCTAAATAAAAGGTATGCCGATAATCACCAAAAAAACAAAGCGATATGCTGAAAGAAGTGACTTTTACCAAAACGGAAATTAAAACTGCCGGAAAGCCAGGCAAGGTTTCAGGAGAAGCACCTTTTAAAGCTATTCGTACACTTTATCGAGCAAACAAATGGGCGGGATTGCTGGCTTTCACCGTGGTGTTGATTTGGCTATTCAGCAGTTTGGTTACGCTTGTTGGCAGTCAGTGGTTTCGGACTGAAATAGCAAAATCAGAAGTATCTGTAACCCCGATTTCTTCTGAATATTTGGGTAAGTCGCTGCAGGAAGTAATGGAAGAAAACAACCTGAAATCGCTTCGGAATTTCCGGTATGTGGATATGGATGATAAAAAATATATCCAAATCAAAGATACGTATAACCGCCTGCGGTATTATGAGGTGAATAGCGGGAAAAAACTGACCAAAGGCGATCAGCTTTATGCAGCCTATCTGGCCCGGTATTTTACCGGTGACTGGTCTTCTGCCATTACCCTTGCCCTTGTGGAACGCTTTGATGAGCAGTACTCAGCAGAGAACCGATTGCTTCCGGTATACAAAGTATCTTTTCACAATTCCGATGCTACGGATGTGTATGTGGAAACTGAGCAAAGCCGGCTGGCGGCTGCCAACACGTATACCCAAAGGGTTTTAAGCAACTTTACCAATATATTTCCGAATGGATTATGGGCAGGTAACGCGAAATTTACGGTGCCAGGTATGGTACTGCTGGTTTTTCTTATGCTGGTGGCACTTACCGGATTTTTTCTATACGCCTTACAATGGAAGCCATACAAAGCCGCGTTTTCTTTCAATAATTACCGCCAACCAGCAAAGCACCATCGCAAGGCAGGGCTTGTATTTTCTTTGCTGCTATTCGCGTTCGCTGCAAGCGGCGCTTTACACCTGTTTGTGAAATCAAATCCTGACGATAGCATTCGTTTTATAAAGAATTCAGTTTTTACTTATGATGAACTAAAGATAAGTACCGCGGAATTGCCTTGGGAAGCGACAAAAGCGTATAATGCTTCCGTGATTGGCATGCCACAGGGCATTTTTTATCAGCTTTTTAGTAAAAAAGAAAACGGACAGCTACATACCGATTACATCAATGCTGCAACCGGTGAAATGCTGGCTGATGGAGATTTGATCTATGCCCGGTATCTTGCCAATAAGTTCAAAGCTCATAAAGCCAAAATTGACGCGGGCGTAAGCTTCAGTTGCTGCATACCACCAGACACCATTCCCGATGGCACCCAGTTGGAAGAAGCTGGCATTATGAATACAACTCATATTACTGATTTCAACAAGGATTACGATTTTGCCAATAAGAGGCTACCAGTGGTAAAAGTAGCCTATAAAAGTCCCATACAACTGACTTATTTTATTGAAACAGCTTCCAGCCGACAGGCCATCAGATCCACCACATTAAATCGGTTAGAAGCCGGGATTTCATCCCTGTTTCATGCGGATCAGCTTTCCGGTGCCGTTAGCAAAAATACAGGAACAGCAGGTTTATTCGTCGCATTAATGGCCTTGCTGTTTATTTCCCTATCAGGTAGCATCTATTACCTCAAATTATAGGTGACAGGCAAATGCGATTTCTATTCTTTTCAAGCTAAATTATTCAGGTTTCTTATTTTCCTTTTTCTATTGCTATACTATTAATAGTAGTGTTTTACTACTATCATTAGCTATAAAAATAGCCCATCAGTAGCAATTGATAGGCACATCTCCCACTGCTACATTCGCATTATTTAAAATAATTCTAAATAATAATAGTGTCAATAACTAACCGCATCAGTTTTAGCATCATGAAAATAATATATACCCATTGGTTTAGTATCCGAAGTTTTGCCTTTTTAAAAAAAGAAACCCTGTTTCTTTCAGTACTGTGCGTTTCCTTACTGTGTAACCATTCGGCCGTCGCTTATTCTTTGTCTTCCAAGTACTTGAAGCATGCCGCCGATTCTGTGGTAGCAGAAGCTAAAGGCACTATAAAAGGCAAGATCAAAACAGTGGATGGCAAACCAGCCGCCTATGTGTCGGTAGCGCTGGCAGGGACTGCTTATGGCGCTTCTACCAATGGGCAGGGAATATTCCATTTTCAGGCTCCTGCCGGAAATTATCAATTGGTTGTTTCCTCAGTAGGTCTGGAGAAAAAGGAAATAGAAGTGGTAGTAACTGCCAGAGAAACTATTAACCTGGCTGATATTACCCTTAATGTTTCGGCCCAGGAGCTGGGTGAGGTAATTGTACAAAGCAGTTACGCGGGCAACGATTACAAAGTAAGTGAAGTCTCTTCCACCCTGCGGCTGCAAACCCCCATTCTGGAAACCGCACAGAATATTCAGGTAGTTAGCACCCAGCTGCTGGCCGATCAGCAGATATTCGATATGCTGGAAGGGGTTTCCCGCAATGTGAGCGGCGTTACCATGGTGGAACATTGGGGCAACTATGCCCGGCTGAACATGCGGGGTTCTAAAATCGCTCCTTTTCGCAATGGTATGAATGTGGAAATGCCCTGGGGACCGCTCGCCGAAGATATGTCGATGGTAGAACGGATTGAGTTTGTGAAAGGGCCGGCTGGTTTTATGCTGGCCAATGGCGAGCCCAGTGGTTTTTATAATGTGGTTACTAAAAAACCTACCGGTATCAAAAAAGGTGAAGCCACTTTGGCGCTTGGCAGCTATGATACCTACCGCGCTACCCTGGATCTGGACGGCAAGCTAAGCGATAATGGAAAGCTCCTGTATCGCATCAACCTGATGGGACAGTTAGAAGGCGCTCACCGCGATTATGAGTTTAATAATCGCTATTCTGTGGTGCCGGTAATTACTTACAAAATTAACGATCAGACTTCACTCACAGCTGAATATACCTATCAGTACTCGCAAATGTCGGCCATTGGGGCGGCGTATGTGTTTGCGCCCGATGGCTATGGCGGTTTACCGGTTAACTTTACCACCGCCGAGCCAAACCTGGATCCTTCCGAAATCAACGATCACAGTATTTTCCTCACCCTGAACCACCAGCTTGCGCCTGACTGGCAACTGACGGCACAATTGGCTTATTTCAACTATCGGCAACAGGGAAGTTCGTTATGGCCACTAGGTGTGGATGCGGAAGGGAATATGCAAAGGGGCGTCAGCATCTGGGACGCTTTTAACGAAAGCAAGCTGGGGCAGGTATTTGTGAATGGCGAAGTGCAAACCGGAGCTGTGCGGCATAGCCTGCTGGCCGGACTGGATATGAGCTACAAAAATTATATGGCCGACTGGAACCAGGGATTCGCGTTGAATGGTTCAGAACCCTTCAATATTTACAATCCAATTCATGGTGTACCCGCAGACTCATTGCCGGTATTTGATCGCTCAAAAAGTCTGCGCTACCGGGCTGGCGCGAATATTATCGGGCAGAGCTATCAGGCTCTGTATGTACAGGATGAACTGCACTTCTGGAACGACCGGCTTCGGCTGACCCTGGCAGGCCGGTATACTTCAGTAGATGGCACCCAGTATGGCGCAACTACCGACGAACAGAAATTTACGCCACGTGTGGGCGTGAGCGTTTCGCTAACACCGCAAACTTCGGTGTATGGATTGTACGACCAGGCGTTTGTACCCCAAACCGGCACCGACTTTTCAGGAAAAGCCTTTGACCCCATCACGGGTAATAATGTGGAAGGGGGTATTAAAAAAGACTGGTTCGATGGCCGCTGGAATTCTACGGTTTCGGTGTATCAGATCACGAAAAACAATGTGCTTACTGCTGATCCGGAACATGTCAACTTCTCTGTTCAGCTGGGGCAAACGCAAACCATGGGCGTTGAATTTGATGTGCAGGGCGAAGTGCTACCCGGCCTGAACCTGATGATGAACTATGCCTATACCAATTCGGAAATCACCAAAGATACCAACGAGGAAAACATAGGCAAACCGGTGGCAGGTTTTGCCAAACATATTACCAATGCCTGGCTTTCATACAAGCTAAGGGAAGGGGCCTTACAGGGATTAGGATTTTCACTGGGTTACCAGTGGCAGGCAGACCGTTCCACCTGGGCCTGGGCAGCCGAAACACAAAAAACACTACCCGATTACTTCCGCATGGATGGTTCAGTAAGCTGGCAAAGCAATCAGTTTAGCGTGGCACTCAATGTAAACAACCTGCTTAATAAGTACCTGTTTTCAGGATCGCCCTACAGTACTTTCTATTACTGGCAAACAGAAGCGCCCAGAAATTTCCGGTTAAGTATAGGCTATAAATTTTAACCATGACTGTTAAAAAAATTATTGGAAAACTTCATCTCTGGCTTGGGCTTGCGTCCGGGTTGCTGGTATTTATCATCGCCACAACCGGCTGCATACTGGCTTTTGAGGCGGAAATCAAAAACCTGACATACTCTTTTTTGTCGGTACCGGCAGCAGACAAGCCCATACTACCCCCTTCGGTGCTGATCGAGAAAGCGGAACAGGCTCTTCCTGGTAAAAAAGCCAGTGGCATGCTGTATCAGGGAAAGGGAAAAAGTACTGCGGTAGGTTTCTACAATCCCGATCCGGAATATTATTATCTGGTTTATATGAACCCGTACTCCGGGGAGGTGCTGAACATCAGAGATGAGGACCAGGATTTTTTCCATATTATCCTGCATGGCCATTACTATTTGTGGCTTCCCGAAAAAATTGGTCAGCCCATAGTAGCCTCTGCCACACTCATCTTCTTCGTTATGCTTATTTCCGGGCTGGTGCTTTGGTGGCCTAAAAACAAAAAAGTTTCCCGGCAGCGGTTCAGCATTAAATGGAACGCCAAATGGCGCCGGGTAAATTACGACCTGCACCATGTGGTGGGGTTTTATGTGCTGGTGTTCGGACTGGTATTTGCCATTACCGGACTGGTGTGGGGTTTCCAGTGGTTTTCCAATGCTTTGTATACCGCTACCGGCGGCAGTCAGTCCACCGTTTTCCACATTCCTGATTCTGAAAGCAAAGTGACAGATAATCAGGATAATACTGTGCCAATGGTAGATCGGCTTTGGCAAAAGCTGGTAGCTAAAAGTTCGGAAAATGCCATGCAATACATGTATTTCCCGGCTACCGATTCCAGTTCATATTACACCTACATCAATCGTAAACCCGGTACTTATTACCAATCGGAATATGGATATTACGATCGGTACACGCTGGAAGAAATTCAGGTAGAAAACCTGTACCAGGGTACTTTTGAGGAGGCTGATTTTGCCGGTAAACTCCGACGCATGAATTATGACATCCACGTAGGTGCCATACTGGGATTGCCCGGAAAGGTACTGGCCTTTTTTGCCAGCCTGATCTGCGCCAGTTTGCCCGTAACTGGTTTTGTGATCTGGTGGGGAAGAAGAAACAAAAAGAAAGGAAAATCAAAAACCAGAGAGATGGCTGTACAAAGAAGGAAGCCGGAAGAAAAGACAAAAAAACAGGAATGGCCTGTTTCTGAAAAAATACCCAACTAATCAAGCCCTATGCCCAGTTGGTTTCTCATACCAGAAATTCAGGGCATAGGCACCCATTAATTTATACCTGCCGGATAAAAGGAATTTTACTGAAAATTCAGTAATTATATACCAGTTTATTCTACCTGTCAAAAAGCCGGCTAGGTTGCGTCACCTGTAGTTTCTACCGCCGTTTATTTGGCTATTGAAACCTATAATAAAAACAATATGGCTATGAAAACCTTAATCCTTTTCAGTTTAATCACCTGTTACATTTTTCTTACTATCATTCCCATACAGGCACAGGAGACAGTACCTGATTTATGACAGATTAATAAGTCCAGTAACTGGAAAATTAACAACCGGAATGTTACCGTCTCGCAAAATGAAGTTCAATTAAATGCCGCGGAAGGTGACGGTTTAGTCTGGAACGATGAAATCAACTTTGCCAGTGGCGTGATTGAAGTGGATCTGAAAGGAAAGGATATACAGGGAGCCAGCTTTGTGGGCATTGCCTTTCATATACAAGACAAGGACCGGTTCGAAGGTATTTATTTCCGCCCCTTTAACTTCCAGAATCCTGAGCGCGACAACCATTCTGTACAGTATGTTTCTCTGCCTGAGCACGACTGGTCCAAATTGCGGGAAGAACATCCAGGTGTGTATGAAAACATGATTGATCCGGCCCCTCAACCTAACGACTGGCTGCATGCTAAAATTGAAGTCAATTATCCTTCCGTAAAAGTGTATGTAAATGGTGCCAGTCAGCCTTCGCTGGAAGTAACCCAGATTGGCAAACAGGGCAAAGGGCAGATCGGCCTCTGGGTAGGAAACGGCTCCGAAGGTGCTTTTAAAAATCTGAAAATTTATCCTGAATAAGCACATTTCCCGGCAATACTTTTGGGTGATATCATCCACTACAACATAAGGTTGATTACCTTTGTTAAAGTGGATAAGCGATTCCGGTGGTGGTATACTTCACTGGAATCGTTTTTCATTGTTGATGTAGCCCATAATTGCTTATGAAAATTGCCTTACTGATGTTTTTCCTACCCGTTTTTTTATCTGTTCAGGCGCAGGATAAGGATAGACCTGCCTACCGAATTTTTACCAAAGCAGGAAAAGAAGTCCGCTATCAGAAAATGATGCGGGAATTGGAAAACAGCGAGGTGATTCTTTTTGGCGAAACGCATGAC
The DNA here is from genome assembly GCA_041745535.1 of Cyclobacteriaceae bacterium. Classification (GTDB taxonomy): domain Bacteria; phylum Bacteroidota; class Bacteroidia; order Cytophagales; family Cyclobacteriaceae; genus JBGTIS01. The sequence goes on from JBGTIS010000111.1 coordinate 11,254, forward strand.
AATCCCATCTGTCACTGGCTGGAATTACAGGTTACGCAGGATTTGTATCGGCAAAACGATTCGCTGGTATTGGGCATGGAAATGTTCGAAGCCGACAACCAGCTGATTCTGGATGAATACCTGGCCGGTACCATTCAGGAAAAACACCTGACTGATGAAGCCAAAGTGTGGAAAAACTATGCCACCGATTACCAGCCCATCGTCGAATTCGCCAAAGCCCATGGTTTAAAAGTAATTGCCACCAACATTCCCCGTCGTTATGCCAGCCTGGTATACAGCCGGGGACTGGAAGCCCTGGATTCGCTACCGGAAACAGCCAGACAATGGATCGCACCTTTGCCGGTTGAGGTAGACCTCACTTTACCTGCTTACCAGGAAATGAAAAATTCTATGGGCGGTCATGGG
>JBGTIS010000112.1:0-1827 GCA_041745535.1 Cyclobacteriaceae bacterium
ACTGACTGAACTTCCCAAGAGCTATAATCAGACTCCTGAAAACCAGTTTTTACCGCTTCAGGCAATTCTTCAAATGTCATTTCAGTTCTTCCTTCTTCATTCATTACTATTTCTACTGCGCTGTTGTCAGCAGAAAAAGTGTTAGCGTTGGCTGCGAATGAAAATGTTCCTAATGCTATGGCAAATACAATAATACGTTTCATAATTTTAGATAATTTTTAGGTTAGAAATTTTATTTCTTTGGTTAAATTCTGATATGCCTATTAGAAGAATGATGCCAGAAATGAAATTTACTTACAACTATTTGATAATCAGTGATTTATAAGTTGATGCTAAAAAATTATCCAGCCAAAAAGGTGAGTAAACGTACCACATTTTTACACAATGTGTTGCTAAATTCAACAACTTGCGAAAACTTCTTAAAATACGATAGAAAGTAAAGTAAGAAGCTGATCCACCTAAATTCTTTATTATCTTCCCTTTTTCTGGCGCGGAAGTTACTTCCATGACTGTTTTGGACACGGAAGTAACTTCCGCACCAGAGAGGAAGACATTTTAACAGTTAGTCTGACGGCTATGGTGCGACACAGGGTTTAGGAAGTTAAAAGCTGTGAAATGGCAAGTTCTATTGGGCGGAGCAATAGCGTGAACTTTCGCATAAGGTAAGGTTAGCTTAAGTATTAAGGTTAAAGTATTTTAGAAAAATATAAAACAAAAAACCCCGGCTTTTACGCCAGGGTTTCTTGTATAAAAGCACTGTTGCCAATGCTTATACATCTAAATCTATAAGCTATAATTATTCAATGATATTACCTTCTTCATCAAAGGCCAGGATACCTGATTGTGATCCATCAGACAAAGTAAGTTCGTAGCTCACTTCTTCAGGATTATCATCAGGAGTAACTTTTTCTACTTTTTGAACTTCCCAGCTAGCGAAATCAGACTCTTGGAATGCAGTTTTGATAGCCTCAGGCAATTCTTCAAAAGACATTTCAGTTCTGCCATCATACTTTACACTTACTTCAACAGCAGCTTTTTCAGTAGTTGCTAAATCTTGCGCGTTTACAGCAGCAAAAGAAAATGTTCCAAGGGCGATTGCTAATACTATGTTCTTTTTCATAATTTCTAAAGTTTTAAAATACTAAGGTTAAACATTCAATTGTTTGATTACTCTTAATGTAAGAACGGTGCCAAAAATGAAAAAAACTCATAAATAACTGAAAATCAGTATAATAACTGATAATAATTTTTTTCAAGTTTATTTATAGTGGGGAATTCCCCAACAATTTTGGGCAAATTGTGGTTTCATTCCACAATTCTTATGTAAGAATTACCTGTATTTGGGTTTTTATTATAAGCTTGCACTCTGCATAAATTTCCTTTTATTTGTAAATACGACCTGATACTGTTTCACATAAAAAACTCCACAACTTATCACTATGAAACTTAACACAACATTAACTACCCTGCTTTTTCTGGCTGCCTGTATGTTGAGTACGATGGCTTTTAGTCAGGCCTATTTTTTTGTAGCTGCCAACGGGGAAAATAACCCGGCGGGCATTCGCACCTTTTATTTAAATGAAGAAGATGGAAGTATTTCGCAGGTGGGCGAAAACAGTCAGATGAAAAATGTTTCTTATTTTAACCTGAGTCCCGACCAGAAATATTTATACGCAGTGGGAAATGATCAGGTGTCGGCCTTTGCAGTAGGCGACAAAGGAACGCTTACCTGGCTCAATTCGCAGTCCAGCGGAGGGAAAGGGCCCTGTTTTGTTTCCACAGACCAAACTGGAAAATTTGTATTTGTAGCCAATTATGGTGGGGGCA
>JBGTIS010000113.1:0-2249 GCA_041745535.1 Cyclobacteriaceae bacterium
ACAATCGGGTCAACCTTGCCGATACGGGCCAGGGCCAGGCTTCCGGCATGCCGCAAGTAAGCGTCTTCCTCGTTATTAGCTTCCAGCATATGTATAATGGGTTGAACAGCCGGTTCATAGGCAATTCTTCCCAAAGCTTCAGCGGCAAAAAAGCGTGCACGGCTGTATTCGTCTTTCAAAAGGGGGATAAGCGCATCGCCTGCCGCTTTGTATCGAGTATCACCCAGCCATTTTGCCGCCTGTGACCTGATTTCAGGATCTTCGTCCTGCAACAAAGGTAAAAGTGGTTTGGCATATTGCTGATCTTGCCGGGCCAATTGGCTCATACCCCAGATGCCATGCACACGGGCCAGTTGATTGGCCTTTTGATCAATGCTTTTCTGAAATTCCGCGGCACCGTCTTCTCCTCTTTTGGCCAGTTCAAATTGTGCCTTTTGCCGTACCCGCATATCCGCATTACTCAGCAATTCGCCCAACTTCGTGTCTTCGTATTGCGTGAAATCATCTGCCAGTAGGGTCTGGGTTTGCTGGCGCTCGTCCCACGCTGAACCTCCGGCAGCATCCAGTTTCCATATGCGGCCATAATCTTTGGTATTCCAGCCATCAATCCAGTCAGCTACATACATGGCGCCATCAGGCCCAAAATCGATGCCGGTAGCCAGCACACCTTTCACAATCATATCATGATCACCTAATTCGAAAGTAGCTCCTTTGGGTTTTAATTTGAAGGAATGAATGCCCGAGCGGGCAGGGTTTCCTACAAATTCAACAATGAAAAAGGTGTTTTTCCATTCAGGGCTTAAAGCGGTTCCCGGATTATACAGCATGCCCGTAGGGCCGCTTACAAAATTTTCAATGCATGGGGTAATATAGGCTGCCTGCCCTTCAAATCGGGGTTTGTACATTTCTTCATCCATCCATACTTTATAGGCATTGTTAAGCGGATCGCGGTATTTGCCAAACTGCCAGTTGGTACGCCAGCCGGTATCTGATCCGTTTACCACATACACCAGCCTTTCTTTCTCACCCGGATGGTCGCCATCATTGTCCTGGCTGATCAGGTTGCCATATTCGTCAAATACAAACTCATGGGTATTCCGCAGGCCCATGGCAAACACTTCAAAATCGCTGCCATCCGGATTCGATCTTACAATTACCCCACGATTGGGGTATTCCCATTTGGTACCATCCGGCCCTTCACCATTAAAGCCAATATCGCCAATTCCCCAGTAAATACGGCCGTCAGGGCCCATTTCCAACCCCGACATCCCATGACCGCCAAACCCAATGTGGATGCCATATCCATGAGAAATGGAGGTTTTGTCATCGGCAATACCATCATTATTACTGTCTTTTATTCGCCATAAATCAGGCGCTACGCCCACAAATAAATCTTCCCCTTCAGTAAGTACCGCACCGGCTACATCGGTTACCTCATCATTAAAATCGTCAACCACCAGTTGCGCCAAATCGGCCAGGCCATCGCCATCTGTATCTTCCAGCCGGTAGATATTTTCTTTTTCTACCGTCATATCTTTCCAGTCGTGAGAACCATCGCCGTTCAGATCGGACAGCCATTCGTTTTTCTTGCTGTTTTCAGGAGATAATGTTTTGTGCAAAAATTCGCGTTTTTCTTCTATGGTACTCAGCTGAATAGATCCGATTTCCCAGTCCTGATGGCTGCGGATATCAAATTCAGAATTTTTCGCGCGGTTGGTTCGGGTATAATACAGTTTTCCGTGGTTATCGATATCGATGCCAATAGGGTCAGCCACCAGCGAATCAACTCCCCATACTTTCAAAGAAAGTCCTTTGGCCAGTTCGGGGGTAACTACTCCTTCAATAGATTTTGCCTGTTGGACAACCGCCTCAGCTTCCATTTTTTTAATTCTCAGGTCAGTAGCTTTTTGCTCCTGGCATCCTGCGGTAATTAACATGGAAACCATAATTAAGGCCAGTAATTTTTTTTTCAATAGAATAGATGATAATCGTAGGGTTGGCTTATTCATTTTGAGTTATTAAAATAAAAACAAGCTCGAAAATAAAATTATTTAAGTTAAGTGAGAGGTTTTTTTCATATTTATCTTAAAAAATGGTGTAAAAAGGGCAAAAAGATTAGGGATCGCAGGTTTAAACAATTAATTACCTTTTAATTCCGCATACGAAATAGGACTGGTTCATTCGGGTGAAGGTTAAATTCTGTAGGAAGCACGACCTAACCCAATTATTTTATAGAGGAAAATAATATT
>JBGTIS010000114.1:0-12484 GCA_041745535.1 Cyclobacteriaceae bacterium
ACACTTTTGACAACACCGGAAGACTGCCTGGTAACAAAATTAAATTTCGCCTGGACAGTTACAGGATGGATAGCAAGGGCAGAATAAGGATAAATATTATAGTAGCGAATGGCTGTCCATTGGCTTAGTCCTTTTGGAGAAAAGTATCTGAGTCGCACGCCACAATATACTTTCTTCTCCAAATACTTCGGCACCCTATACTGATAACTGGTATTGTTTTTATATGCTGTAGTATAGCTTATTGTGTCAAAAGGCCATGCGCCTTTCCGGGCTAACAAACTATCGTAGGTTTGTAGCGTTTGCATTTCAACAACGAGTGTCGAATCTGGCACTTCCCATTCAATGTTAATTACTTCATCGGGATAAAATATGGTGTTCGGATCAGGTGACAGAATTTCTGGGTGTGGTGAAAAATCGCTATCCGAATCACACCCAGGTAGCACCGAAGCAAGTATGATGAGTGTAATTGAAAATATTGAAGAGATAAATTTTTTTTTCACCTTTCCAAACTAATACTTTGATCACTGTTTTGCTTACCATTCATTCTGTTTCCTGTTGACCGGATAAATTCATCGCGATTTATATCAATGGATGTTTTTGGTACTGTAAGATAAAAATTATATGCAAACAGTCAATAAAATTTCAGTTTCTTACGATTATTATCACCAATAAGAGCCTGGCTCATGGTTTCGAGTTATGAATTCGCGCGGATAGTTGTTTGGCTTCAGCGATAATTTCAGGCGGATAGTTATTCAATTCCAGTATTCTGATGGCATTGGTGGTGGTAAGGCTGCCAGGTTTGATTTTGTAATCGAAGGAAATAGTGTTATGGTCAACCACCTCGGTGAAATGATACAAACTGTAGGTATCCTGTAAATACGCTGCCAGTTCCAGATCGTGCGTAGAGATAAAAACGATATTAGCTTCACCATTCAAATAGGTCAACACCGATTTACCGGCCGCGATGCGTTCTACTGTATTGGTACCTTTGAACATTTCGTCCAGCAAAAACAGGTTTCGCGCACCCGACCTGCTTTCTTCCAGCATCTTTTTAATGGTGAGTACTTCCTCAAAATAATAACTCTTATCGCTCATGATATCATCGGATATGCGGATGGCGGAATGTACTTTGAGCCGGGGCATTACCAATTCTCGCGCGAAGCAGGTGTTGATGGTCTGCGCCGCAATCACATTAATGCCTATGGTACGGATAAAAGTTGTTTTGCCCGACATGTTAGAACCCGTTAGTAAAACAGATTTATTATGAAGTTCAATGGAATTTGAAACATAGTTATCCAGCAACGGATGATACACCTCTCTGGCAGCAATCTGTTGCTGTTTTTCAGTAAAAGTGGGGCGGGCATAATAGGCCAATCCTTCTCTGAAAGCGGAAATGGAAATAGCGACATCCGTTTCGCCAACAAACTGATAAACCTGATGAAGCTGTGCTCTTTTTGAGTCAAGAATTTTCAATACACTAAACAATAAAATAGGTTCAATCAGAAATAAAGCCTTTACGATTTCAAATATGTAATCAACCAGAAGGCCTATCTCACTCTGTAGGCTTGCCTCAAGTTTAAAAACAGACATCCGGTACCCCATGCTATCAATGGTTTTGCTGGCTGCGCTTAGTTCCTGATGATCCTCCGGTAATACGTTTAGTTTCAGTAATTCTTTGGCCACCTGGTTTAACAGTAACAGTTGCCGGATCGCCCCGCCGTATTGATGCAGATTATTCTTATTCCAATAATGAATAATGTAGTTAATTACCAGTATAAAGATCAGGAGGATGATTAACTGAGGAAAAAAGTAGACCAACAGCACCGATGATATGCTGAGTAAAGAAAGCAATTGCACCAGCCAAAACCAGGTGGGCTTCGTCATATAGGGCTTCTGAAATAAGGAAGGAATATAATACGCTTCATGATGGTTGAGCTTGGCCAGTTGAAGTAAGATAGATACTTTCAGCGCTGGGTTTTGTTCAAAAAAACCAATTAAACGCTCAAACCGATCACACCGCTTTTTATGCTTGGGAATGGTTCTTAAAATATGATACAAATACTGTTGCCCTACCCGAGAGGTAGTCCGGTCTGCGAACATAAATAATTCATCCAAATCCAGATCCTGATAGGTTTTATCTGAAATAACCTGTAAAACATCCAATTTATCGTTGTGCAGGAAGTATCTTTCAATAAAATCGAAGTCAAAAGCCTCACTTTTAACTTTATAATAGGTACTGATTAGTTTTTCCTTTTGCTTCTTTTTCGATCCAAACATGTTTTACATTATTTTGGCTAAGGACAAAACCAGTATCTGGTTAAACCTCCGATACAAGTCTTTCAACAATGTAGCAGAATCCACTTAATCATACAAACCGCTTATACAGATATTGGCGTGGAGGTACTGGCAGCTTTGCTTTATCGTTTGCGAGGATGTACGGCTGTATTTTTAAGCAGGTGGACATAAATTTTAAGGCATCCCCGGATGAGGCTGGGCCGAATTCCGGGGTCCCATGAAGCGGGTGCCGGAATTCGGCAAGGCCTCATCCGGCAAGGAGTACTTTATTATTTTTGTCCACCTGCTTAATGTTGAATGTATGGATGAGCAGGTGTACGGCTATACTTTTAATGTCGAATGTGCCACCGTGCAGGTGCACGGACGTATATGTAACGTCGAATGTACTGTCGTGCAGGTGCACGGTTGTACTTTTAACATCGCATGTGCCACTGTGCAGGTGCGCAGGTGTACCTGTAACCTTGCAGGTGTAGGTGAGCAGGCGCACGGCTATACTTTCAACCTCGAATATACGGCCGAGCAGGTACATCCCGATGGCTGTAGGGTTTACCGCTGTGTAGGGCACCCGTTTTGGAGGTTAATTGTACAGTTGTTGGGGCAGAGGGATATTCTTATCTCACTTCAACGAAAAGATCAGCGCCTGGTAAGGTTGCAGGGTTATCGTTTCCGCTTCCATGACCACCGACTCATAATTATTGATTACCGTCTCGTTGATTGCACTGGTTTCGGGAAGTTTTGTGCGGGCATTCCGGTTGGTAAAATTCAGAAGTACCAGCATTTTTTCACCATCCAGTTGTCTGGTGTAAGCATAAATATCCGGATGATCTGGTTGCGGCAGTTTGTAATCGCCATACACTAACACAGGATTACTTTTCCTTAACTGCACCATGCTTTTGAAGTAGTTCAGCATAGAATTCGGATCTTTCTCCTGAGCCGCCACATTAATTTCCGCGTAATTTTCATTTACAGGCAACCAGGGCGTACCTGTGGTAAAGCCGGCATGTGCTGCCTCATTCCACTGCATGGGTGTGCGGCCATTGTCGCGAGACGAAAACTTTAAATTAGTTAAATAGGTTGCCGCATCTCCGCCTTCATTCAGCACTTTTTTATACCCATTAATGGCGGCAATATCCTGATACTGCTGTATGCTGTCGAAGCCGATGTTGGTCATCCCCAGTTCGTCGCCGTAATAGCAATAAGGCGTACCCCGCATGCTCAGTATAAAAGTATTCAGCATTTTGGCGGAAGCAGCCCTGAAGGCAGGGCTATCATTCCCAAATCTGCTCACCAGCCTGGCCTGGTCATGGTTGGAAAGGAATACAGATAACCACCCTTGTTTGGCAAATGCGCTGTCCCAGCGGGAAAACACTTCCTTAAAATGCGCCAGACTGTATCCTTCCGGTTTGGCGATATCTACCCCATCAAACGCATACGCCATATTGAGTTCATTGCGGTCTTCATCCACCAGATTGTGCGCATCTTCAAATGAATTGCCCGCTCCCTCTGCCACGCTCATTACATCGTATTTACTGAATACCTCTTCATTCATTTCTTGTAAATATTCGTGTAAATTGCCCTGCATGGCATAGTAGCGTGTAAAGTTTTCTTCAAAGCCTTTCGGGAAAGCAGGAAAAGTAGTGTCTTTGGCAGCAAACTGGAAGGCATCTAACCGGAAACCATCCACGCCTTTCTCTGCCCAGAACTTCATAATGTCATACACTTCCTGTCGGACTTTGGGATTTTCCCAGTTCAGATCGGGTTGTTTCTGCGAGAAATAGTGCAGGTAATAGGCATTGGTAGTAGAGTCGTACTTCCAGGCATCGCCCTTTTCATCGAACAGGCTATACCGGTAATTCGGTTTTCCTTTTTCAGCGGGCCACCAATGGTAATAATCCCGATATGGGTTATCCCTTGCGCTTCTTGACTGTTTAAACCATTCGTGCTCGTCGCTGCTATGGTTCACCACCACATCCATCACCAGTTTGATGCCTCGCTGGTACATACCTTCGAGCATAAGGTCAAAATCAGCCATAATATTGCGATAATCGCTTACATCATAGCCATTGTCGTCGTTGGCAGAACTGTAAATGGGATTAAGCCAGACCGCCGTTACGCCCAAACCTTTGATATAATCCAGTTGCTCCACAATTCCCTTCAGATCGCCCACACCATCGCCATCAGTATCTTTAAAACTACGCGGGTAAATCTGATAAATAACCGCTTCTTTCCACCATTTTTCCGAGGTCTGAGCACGGTCTTTTTCCTGTTCTGTACTGTTTACACAACTACAGAAAATCATCATGATCAATACGACGAAAGAAAATCTATTCATGATTTGTATGCGTTTTTATTTATTAGAAATAGCGAGTTTTTAACGCTTAACAGCTGGATATGGCGCGTGCCTCTAGACCATTTATCTATCTACTAAAGTCTCTGTTCTGCAAAGCGCTATCTAATAATCACATATAGGCATGCGCTATATCGTTTGTTACTCACCGTCTTTTAGCCAGATTTTGATCTCATCAATATATTCAGGAAGAGTCATTTGTTGGATTTCTGTATCGGCAAATCCTTCAGCTTCTGTTGCACTGTGCTTTCCTGCATACTTCATCATTTTTTTTCCTGTAGAGGTTAGTGTTAAATTCTATAAAATCAGAATATATTTTATCTGAACTATTTAGATTTCTAAGTCCAACAGTTTCAGAGAACCAAGACCTTAGGCATTCAACTAGCTTTTTTGGGATGTCTTCATGACTTTTAATATCAAATCCATTGATATCAGATATAGCCTTCATGTAATCGTATCTTTCTGTTTCAAGTATCAGTGACCTTCGATCTGAAAACTCTGGGTTAAATCTTCTCAAGCCATAGTCAATTCCGAGTTCAAAAGGCATATTTAGCCGATAATATTCGTCAATTGATTTAGCTTGAAGCCTTGATAGATCGTGGATTCCATATTTAGACTCCTGTATTAATCTTATGATTTTTTCAAGTCTGGAAAGGCCTGAATCTGATGATTCTAGAGAAATTCTTGGATTAAATCCGAAATATACAACAGTGAATACAAGGGTCCTTAGAAGCTCAAAGTACCTATCATCAAAAGGGCAATTGATGAAAACGTTCTTATCATAGTCTTTGTGTTTGTCCACTAGTGCTTTTTATCTTTTGGAGGGAAAGGATCTTTTCCGTAAGAATTCCTATTTTGAATAGTTCCATCTTTGCGGTGAATGAATAATTCTGTGCGTTCTCTTTTACTCAATTGTTTGCCGTATTCAATAGCTTGAGCTTTGGTATCGAAAGACTTTGAAGACTTAGGTGATCCTGATTTTTTCACAGCCCATCCCCCCTTTTGATCCGATGGTATTACGTGATTTGATTTTCTTGCCATTTCATTATTTTGTACTTTTATAGTTTACGAATTTTGAAATAATTTCGTTACTCCAAATGGTGAGTAACAATTGGATAAACCCTCGTTCAGTAATTTATGCCAGAAGATGGGCTGACTGCTGGATCATGTTCCTTAAAACCTCAACTTCTTCTTGTGTGGGCATCGTCAAAGGTGCTCTCACATCACCCGCACTGCGGCCAATGATTTTCGCGCCCGCTTTAATCAAACTCACGGCATAGCCTTTCTTTTTACTTCTTAATCGGACAAAAGGTATATAGAAATTCTTGAGAATACTGGCGACGAGTTCCTTGTTACCCGCTCTTAAACTGGTATAATACAGGTTGGCTAATTCGGGGACAAAATTGAAAACTGCCGACGAATACGTATTGACGCCAATAGACAAATACGCTTCCGCGATAATCTCTGCCGTGGGCACGCCACCAATATAGGAAAGGCGATTGCCCACTGATTTGATGGTGTCGTTCAGTTCCTGCATATTCCCCGTTCCATCTTTCAAGCCAATAAAATTATCGCAGTTATCCGCTAGTTTTTGAATATAATCGCTTGATAACACGCTATTGGCCCGGTTATAATAAATAACGGGAAGGCTGGTATGGTCCATAATGGTTTTGGCATATTGATACGTGCCGTCTGCCGGACATTCGGTAAGATAAGGTGGCATCAGTAATAAGGCATTCATGCCCGCTTTTTCCGCGATTTTCGCGAAAGCAATGGCTTCAGGAATACTGCGGCCCACACTCGAAATCATAGGTACTTTGGCTTTCACTACACTGGAAGTTACTTCTACAATTTGCTTGTATTCGTGCTCCGACAATGAGAAAAACTCACCTGTTCCACCTGCTACAAATATGGAAGATACCTGGTGGGTTACAAACCATTCTAACCGGGTCGCATACGTGTCGGGGTTGAACTGACCGTTTTCATCCATATCAGTGATGGGGAAAGATAATAAACCGTCCTGAAGAGAAGCTTTAATTTGTGTTAAGGATAATGACATTGATCTAATTTTGAATGAATAAATTATTATAGTTTAAGTCAACGGGCCAGGATTGAACAATACCAAATCATTGTATAAGCCCAGTCTGTCGGTTGCTACTTTTTTAGCACCGCTGGCAACTTCCAGGATCATAGTAAAAAGCTCCCAGCCCATTTCCTCAATGCTTTTCGTACCAAAGGCAATGGGGCCAGCATCAAAATCGATGAGGTCAAACCAACGGTTACTCAACTTTGAATTAGAACTCACTTTGATAACCGGTACCATAGACAAACCATAAGGCGTGCCTCTGCCGGTAATAAACACGTGCATATTCATGCCTGCGGCGAGTTGCAACGTGCCGCACACAAAATCGCTGGCGGGGGTTGCCACAAAATTCAGCCCTTTGGTACGTATCTTTTCGCCGGGAGCGACCACATCCACAATAGGGCTGGTGCCTGATTTAGCTACTGAACCCAGAGCCTTTTCCACGATATTGCTCAATCCGCCTTTCTTATTACCCGGAGTGGTATTCGCGCTGCGATCGGCCTGACCGTTCAATAAATAAGCGTCGTACCAGGCCATTTCGTCTTTCAGGGCCTGAGCGACTGTGGCATTAATCGCTCTTGGTACGAGCAAATGGATGGCATCTCTTACCTCGGTAACTTCCGAAAATAGTACCGTTCCTCCTGCCCGAACAATTAAGTCAGCAGCGAAACCCGCAGCCGGGTTCCCTGTGAGTCCGGAAAAAGCATCGCTGCCTCCGCATTGCATGCCCACCACCAAATCCGATGCGGGGCAGGTTTCACGTTGTCTGTTGTTTAATTGTTGAAGGTGTTTTTCGGCTATGGTCATGATGCCATTGACCATTGCCTCAAACCCTGTGAATGCCTCATCCTGCAAATACAATATAGATTGATGCTCATTTTTACCTGCATTGGGCAACAAACGTTCGGGTCTTAGTTTTTCACAACCCAAACCAATGATCATTACTTCATCACCAAAGTTAGGGTTCTGCGCGATGTGTTTAATTGTTTTGATAGGAATCATGGCAGCGGGAGCCTCTATGGCAATACCGCAGCCATAGTTATGATTAAACGTTACCACATCGTCCACATTCGGATAAAGCGGAAGTAATTCCTTTTTAATTTTATCCGTAATATAGTTGGTCATGCCTGCCACACATTGCACACTAATGGTGATACCCAAAATATTTTTAGTACCCACAGTACCGTTGGCATTTCTAAAACCCTGGAAAGTATAGCCTGTCAAAGGTGCTGCCTGGGTTTCAGGGTGTTTTTCATAAAGAATATCGTGTAAATCAGGTGGTTGGGGCATTGCTATATTGGTTTCATTGAGCCAGTCGCCCTGCCGAATATCCGTAGTTGTAAAACCAATGGTTTGTCCATAACGAATGACGGCACTTCCTTTCGCCAGTTCTTCTAAAGCCACTTTGTGGCCCATGGGGATGTCTTGTATCAGGACAATTGTATCCAACACAGTGGTTCCTTTTGCCAAACCGGATGGATTGGATACAATGCCCACATTATCAGAGGGCATGGTTCTCACAATTGTACTTGCTGAGTTATTCATCGCTAAACGAATGGAAAAAGATAAGACAAAATCATTACGGCCACAAGCCCCGCAATCCCCATTACCGTTAATAGATAAGAAAAAAACCGGATCGTTTCTTTTTCTTCCATCCCGGCCATTTTGGTAATAATCCAAAAAGCACTGTCGTTCATCCACGGGAATATTTTAGAGCCACACCCTATGACGATTGCCAGATATACAGGATGAAAACCAAAACCTTGCGCGCTGCTAAAACCATTCATCACGCCTATTGCCGTTACCATGGCTACGGTGGCAGAACCCTGTGCCGTCCTCACCACCACCGCGATGAGGAAAGCAAGCGGTAAAATCGCTGTTTGATAACCAGCAGCTAATTCGCCGATTTTCACACCAATGCCCGTTTGTTGCAACATCTGACCAAAGGTTCCGCCAGCACTGGTAATGAGGATAATCATGCCCGCGCTCATCAGCGATTCGGAAACGTTTTTCTGAAAAAGGGCGGCATTTTTTAAACGACTCCACATCAAATATAGCGCGATAAAAGCAGAAATAAACAAAGCAATATTGCTGTCGCCTATGATTTCAAAGATATTGAATAACGTTAATTGAAAGTCACTCACACCCGCGCTTTCAGGATGAATAGTCATTTCCAAATAAGTATTGCCCGTAATGAGCAGGATAGGCAGTACAATGGGCAAGAGTGATAACCACAGACTTGGCAAATCCTGTACCTTGACATCAGCGTTGTTTTGTAATTCCTCAATGGTGATATCGGGTGTATCGCGCATCGGCAAATCCCATTTTCTATTGGCCCACAAAGCATACATATAACCACATAGTACAGTAATCGCACCCACCGCCAGGCCGCCAATCATCATAATACCGATGTCTACCCCCAATGCTTTTGCCACATATAAAGGGCCCGGTGTAGGAGGCACCAGCGAATGGGTCATCACCCCACCCGCAATGGTACACATGAGGTAAAGGCTAAAACGCCTGGGATTACGCACACCGAGCGACTTCACCAGGGGAATCATCAGGTAAAAAACAGTATCAAAAAAAACGGGAATACCCAACACAAAACTCCCCGACAAAAAAGCCAGAGAGGCGTTTTTTTGTCCTACCATACCCATCAAGCTACGGATAATACGCTCCGCACCACCACTTTTCATTAAAGCCGTACCAATAATGGAAGCCAAAAGGATTAAAATACCGATTTTACCAACCGTATTACCAAAAGCATTGGACAATCGAGCGCCAATGGTTTGGAGAGACAAGGCTGTAGCATTTATTTCGGTCATATTACTTTGAATAGCATAGTCATAAAGCTGAGCTTGCGACGTGAGCATACCCGTGACCAATGCTGCCAGTAAAAGCGAAAGTAGCGCATGTAAGCGTAATACAATGATGCAGAAAAGCACGCAGGCGATACCAATAATGACAATGAGTAATGAATCCATTTCGCGGTTTTTTGTCCAGGAATAGATTAAATAATTGATTTCAGGCTATTAGACAAAATCATAAGTATGAATTTGACAAATTTTCTTTTTTTGTACCACTTACGGCCAACGATAAGGTATTTGCGATGGCAGGGGTATTATTAACGTCCGCCCGGTACAAATGCCGATTGAAAAACAAAAGTTGAAGTTAGCATTTTGCTGTTCAATTAATGACGTAAAGCCCGGTACTGAAGCTGATTAAAGATTTGCTGCCGATTGCTTTTCCGTCGACCCTGCTATTGCAAATACAAATGTTGTGTGGCGTTTAAATGATTTCAACTTAATTTCAATCACTATTTAAAGTGCGTAGTCTAACCACCTAACGACTTCGCAATGATGCTATGCCCCTTGAGAATCCTTTCGCTCTCCTGAACGCTGGGTTCAAGTGACCAATTGTTTTCTTCAAACGTCCCACCAAGAACAATCCCATCTTTCCTTGGAAACATATAAACGAAACCGTTCCCGATTTCACCCTCGTATCCATAATTTACTTCGGGCTGAGGAAGAAGGATACTCAGTTGTCCTTTTACAGGAATTAGTTCTTGGTCATTAAAAAGTGTCCTTGATCCCAAGCCTGTACAGTTCATTATAGTCGATTCTGATAACGAAGTAATATCACTTGTGGAATTAAACTGCTTGACACGTAATTTTCCCCCAGCAAGATAAAAGTCCCTTAAAAGAGCACTCAAATAAATTGCAGGTTCGATCATCATTGTGCTGAATTGTTGTGCGTAATCAAAGCCAAAATAAATCTTCGGGTCACGATGATCTATAATCTCCCGGTAAAACTCCCTGCCTCCGGGGAAATAGTCTGAGCTCCCCAGCGTAAAAAATTTTATCCACCATATTCCATAATTATCACCAACATAATCTTGAAACATTCTATAGGAAATTTTGCAAGCTTCATCAAACTGATTCAAAAACTTACTATCAACCTTTTTTTCGTCATAAACGGATGTTGGAAACCATAATGCACCTGCAATATTTGAAGTGGTCTCGGGTGGCAAATCTTTAGCGTAAATCGTAACTTGAAATCCTTTGCGCTGAAGTAATCTTGCTGTTGACAACCCAATTGCACCACAACCAAGCACAGCAAAAGAATTTCTCTGTAATTGCAACGCTAAGTCAACTGCTAATTTCGCCGTTCCCCATGAGAGCGTCACACCAGCCCCCCCATGTCCATAGTTATGAATAATGGTTTTGTTCTTTAATTGTTCCGATTTTAAAACAAACCCGGAAGGGCGGTACGGTCTTAACCCAACAACCGTCCGAATCACACGATCAGCGGAAACTTTGACCGGCTCAAAGCTTTGATTCAAATGTTGGTATTTAGACTTGGAGATATTATCCTCAAGGTCCGAATGCTGTGGGGCAAATTCAAAACTTGTCCCGATAGTAGCGGTAAGTCCCGCCATTTTAAGAAATCTTCTACGAGCTACATTCGAATCCTCTTTCATAATATGAATTTTTCGTAATTCTGTTGAATGCCACACAATCGTGAGTGCATGTGCTGTGCCGACCGAATGGGAGGTATAGGCATATGCACATTGTTGAACTAAACCTAAAGGTAGCTTTCGATACGAATCTATGACTACCTTTAGATTGGATAAAATTTAACTTTAACAGTAATAAAATTATGAAAAAAAACTGACACCCTCATTGAAAAGGCCTGTAATTCCGTTGCTGGATTTGATGGGCTGTACCAGAAACTGAAACGTTCTGTATCTATCTCAGGAAAAAGTCAAAGTACACTTACTAACTACGCGCGTTGCCTAGCTCATAGGGCAATTCACTTCCAAGTGAATCCGGTCCTATTAGATGACGAGCAAGTTTTAGATTATTTACACTACCTCAAACAGCAGCATAAAACGCCATCTGATAGTTTTCGCTTCGGCGATCCGATTTAAGCATACTGTATATGGTTTACGATATGCCTACCGTATATGGAAGGTTTACGAGAAAAAAGAGTCATCCTACCTTCGCTGGAACGCCCCAAAAAGCTTCCTGTAATACTCAGTAAGAATGAAGTGAGGTTACTGCTGAAGACACCTAAACTATTGAAACACCGTCTGGTCATCGGTATGCTTTATGGTTGTGGCCCCCATGGAATGGCCTACGCTGCTTTGAACTCCGGAATTTACTACTCAAAGACCTTGACTTTGATCGGGGTAAAGTCCATATCCGACAAGGAAAAGGAAGAAAAGATCGCTATGTGCCTTTAAGCAAACATCTGATAAGAGGGCTACGCGGGTATTTAGAAAATGAACATCCTCATCACTGGCTCTTCAACGGTAACCATGCTGAAGGTGAAGCGGTGGCTTATTCTCAAAGAGGAGTACAATGGGTGGTCAGAGAAGCCCGTAAAGCTGCTGGTTTAACCAAGGAAGTTACCACCCACACCCTTCGTCATACCTATGCCACCCATTTGTTAGAAGACGGACTCGATATCATCAGTATCAAAGAATTACTCGGACATGCGCATATAGAGACCACCATGATCTACCTACATGTCAGCCAGATGGGCAGACAAAAACCCTTTAGCCCATTGGATACGCTTTATCCTGATAAGTAGCGCGGCCGGTTTATGAGGTAGCCGATGTGCTGAACAGGAATCAGCACCGGCTCTGGGAATACTCTAGCAATAGCTGGCAGGAAAGGACGGGGTCGCCTAGACACTGCATGCTTTACGAAAATGCGGAACCGCTGAGTTGGGTGGCCATATTGATCAGTGTGACA
>JBGTIS010000115.1:0-6614 GCA_041745535.1 Cyclobacteriaceae bacterium
TTCCAGCACAGGTTTTAAAAGGATGAACTCCTTTTTCCTGATTTCAAACTGGGTAGTATGCACGCCTACTGCCACACCACCTGCTCCACTATCCATATAATACCGGGTAAGGGCACGCTGCCGCCTTTCGTCCATTTTTCTTTGTTTGTCCAGGGCCAGGGGATGGGCAGGAATAACTGTGCCTTCGAATAGTAATTTTTTGATAGCTGGTTTTAACGCATTCATATTAGAAGTCTCCTTTTCTTTCCTGAAAATGGGTTGGTTTATTGATAGTTTCGCCACCGCTTTGCAACCAGTTTGCCAGAATATCGATCATATCCTTTACGGTAACCTTCGGATATCCAAAAAGCTGATGGGCTGTGGCCGCATTATTTAACAAAGCAGTAGGTTGCTCTTCATTAACAAAAAGCGGCTTTTTGTTAAATATTTTCCCGAACTCCTGTGCCACCCAGCGAATCGAAACGGTTTCCGGTCCGGTGATATTCATTTTTCGGGGTGGTATGTCACAATATGGTAATGACCGCAACGCATAGGCATTGGCATCGCCTTGCCAGATTACGTTCACATGTCCGGTAGAAAGGTCTATTTCCCTTTCTTCTCTTACTGCTTTGGCTACTTCCTGCAACACACCATACCTGAAGTCTACAGCATAGTTTAGCCGGTAGATCAGGGTGGGAATCTGATATAATTTGGAAAAATGCTCAAATATCCGTTCCCTGCCCAGGCAGGATTGGGCGTACTCTCCTACCGGCCCCGGCGTAGTTGCTTCGGTAGCACCGCCGGAGAATACGGGCACAAAGGGATATACATTACCAGTTGAAAAGGCCACGATCTTAGAATTTCTGAACTTTTCGGCTACCTGCCCGGGCAGAAAGGCATTCATGGCCCACGTAAAAGACTCATTCCCGGAGGTGCCAAACTTTGTTCCGGCCATATAAATAACATTTTTTACTTCCGGTAAACCGGTAAGCTGGGCATGGTCCAGCAGGTCGGCTTTGATGGTCTGGATGCCCTGTTTTTCCAGATTTTGCTGTAGCGAACCTTCAGAAAAGCGAGAAACGCCGATCACCGCGTTACTTTTACCTGCCGCCATGAAAGCTTTTTTAGCCAGAATGGCCAGACTTGGCCCCATTTTTCCGCCCACCCCCAAAATCAGAATATCACCTTCCAGGGCTTTCATGTCCTGGATCAGGTTCTCGTTGGGAGCCAGTAGTTCTTCTTCAAGTTTTGTTAAATCTGCCATTACACTTTATTTAATAAATTGTAAATATATCTGACTGCCTGATAAAAAAAGGAGTAGCATCAGGCCCAATATACCACCAATATTTTTCCAGAGGTTGTTGCTTAAATCTCCCATTCTGGCTTTATCGTTGGCCAGCACCAGTAGCGCTATGCCTACCAGCGGCGCGATTATGATGGTGACTGCCTGGGCAAATACGATCAGTTCCAGCGGCAGCCGGCCAAATTTCAGGGCAATGGTGGCTCCGATTATCATTACCAGCATGATCATCCCTCTCACTTTTTTTGATTTCAACTGATCGCCCAATGAAAAAGCGTCTGACAACAACGATCCACCAATGGTGGCATTGCCGATCAGTGAGGAAAAAGAAGCGCCAAACAGGCCCAGCATAAAAATGACCGTAGCTGTATTTCCATACAAGGGTTCCAGGGCAAGTCCCATGTCAGTAGCTGAATTAACCTGAATTCCCTGGGGATATAAAATAGCTGCCGCATTCACCAGAATGAACAGCGAAATCATTCCCAGCACCATTACACCAGCGATGCTCTCCCGACTACCCTGCCTGATCTGGCTTCTGCCCCACCCTTTTTCTTTTACCAGATAGCCCTGGTAAAAAGCTCCTACCACCGAAAAACTGGAGGCAATCAGGGCAATGGTTAATACTTCTGAGCCAACCGGTATACTGGGTATCAATCCTGAGAAAAGAGCCGCCATATCTGGTTTGGCAAGCAGCAGGGTAATGAGAAAAGAAAGCAGCATTACCCCGACCAGACCAATCATTACTTTTTCTAAAACTTTATAGAAAGAACTAAAAAAAAGCAGGCTGATGCCCATGAGGGTAAAGGTGATTACCCAGGGTGTGGTATCGGTATGAAAAAGCTCGGCAAAGGCCAGGCTGGCCCCTACCGTATTGCCCGCCTGAAAAGAAGCTGTAATGGCAAATATACCAATGCCTAAAAGAACGGTGGCAATTCGGCCCCACTTCTCGTTGATAATGGATAACAGGGATGTGTGGGTCGCGATTCCAATCCTGGCCCCCATTTCAGTGAAGATGATCATAAAAAATATGGCGACCAGAATAACCCAAAGGTGTTGATACGCATACAGCGAACCCAGTTTGGAGGTAATGGTTAAGCTACCCGGACCGAAAACGAGGGCAGCCGTAATAATTCCGGGACCTACATACTTGAAAAGGTTTTTCATAAATATCCCGGAATAAATAAACTTCTGATAGTTAAAGGCGACGTATCACTCATGTCCTGAATTTATATAGAATATTCAGGTTTCCAATACTGATAGGTCTCCTCATACATGGCTGTATTGCCCATATGTACGGCAATGCTTACATCTCTGCCAGTATCTACATTTGAAAAAGGTATTTTGTTGTTTCTGACGCAATCACCAAAGTCCAGTAAAGCATAAGCCGTAGGGTCACGGTCGGCATGGTCCTGCGTCTCAAAATCGATAAGGGTAGGTTCTCCCTGTGTCCAGGCTTTCAGGGTGGCACCCGAAACGCCATCTACCACGCCCAGCTCAGTCTGCTTAGCTTCCGGATAAAGAAAGGCCTGGTCACGCTGGATTTCAATGGTGGCATCGGTGCCTAATACCCGGATAGAATAGCCTTTATAAGCATTAGAAAGTATGGAACTGACCGAGGCTTTTACACCGTTCGGATATTCGTATACGGTACGTACATTATCAAAGGTTTCTCGGTCATCTTTCCAGTAATCGATGCCGCCCAAACCTGAAACTTTAATGGGTGGACTGTCATTCATCCAGTTTACAATATCCAGCTGATGGGCACACAATTCGGCCATTAAACCGCCGGAATATTCCCGGTACATGCGCCAATTTATAAGCTTTTCATTTTTCGGATCATCCACAGGCCTACGCCAGTTATCATTCCGGTGATACTGGCATTCGTAATGCATCACCTTTCCGCACCAGCCTTTGGCAAGCACTTCCTGAATTTTATGATATAAGGCAAAGTAGCGATACTGGTGACCAATCTGGAAAACCAGGTCAGTAGCTTTTACCTGCTTTACCAGATCCAATGCCTGAGGAATATCATAACTCATGGTTTTCTCCAAATATATATGCATGCCTGCTGCCAGGGCATCCAGCGCCATTGGATAATGCAGATGTAAGGGCGTAGCGATTATAACCGCATGTAAAGTTTTATCATTCAGCAGTTTCTGATAATCAGTATAGCCTTTGGCCCCTTTGGCAGCCAGGCTCAAACCTTGCCGCAAATGTTCGGGCACAATATCGCAGCAGGCGGCCAGTTCCAAACCGGGTAAGTCTTTCAGAATTTGTGCGATGCCAGTGCCCCGACTGCCGGTCCCGATTAACCCAACGCGCACGGTTTCGGGCTTAACAGGTGAAGGTTGGAATACAGATGACACGCCGGTATATCCAAATGCTGCCAGCCCTGATAAGGCGGTGGTATTCGTTAAAATGAATTTTCTGCGTGAAAGGGTAGGTTTCATTTTTCAGGTAAAATAATAAGTATGATATGTACGGGTACGTACCCGAAAATAGTACAAAATGTGGAAGATTAAAATATTTTTTCGTTTAATTAATATATTTTCCTTTGCGTTGCTTTATGGGTACGCCTATTTTAGAGTTAGCAACTATCAGATTTTATGGCAACAAATAGTCTTTTACTTTTGGAAAATAAAGGCGCGTAAACAGCGCTTACAGGTTGGCAAATCCACTGCAAATAATTTAATTAGGATGGAAAATACAAAAGATAAACTTGCTGGTATCAACTGGCTTTTGGTAAAGGAGGAGATGGATGCACAGGGTTTCTCCATAGTCCCAGGTATATTGTCCGGAGAACAATGTCAGACCCTCATACAAAATTATGAAAATGTAAACGCTTATCGTAAAACAGTAGTAATGGAACGATACCGGTTTGGCTTAGGAGAGTACAAATATTTTAATTACCCATTACCAGTTTTAATTCAAACTTTAAGAGCACTGATATATACTAACCTGGCGCCTATCGCTAATAACTGGATGCAGGTATCGCGCATAGACCGAACCTTTCCCGATAATTTGCAGGACCTCCAAAGACTTTGTCATCAGCACCAGCAGTTTCAGCCTACCGTATTAATTTTAAAATACGGTAAAGGCGGGTACAATACGTTACACCAGGATTTGTATGGCGAAATCTTTTTTCCGATGCAGGCAGTGTTGTTCCTGAATGAACCCGGCGAGGATTTTACAGGTGGCGAATTTGTAATGGTACAGCAAATACCAAGGGCACAGTCAAAAGCCATGGTTTTGCAACCCAAAAGAGGCGACATGTTGGTATTTACCACCAATTTTCGACCCGTGAAAGGCAGCAAAGGCTATTATCGGGTCAATATGAAACATGGCGTAAGCGAGGTACACGATGGAGAGCGCCATACCTTAGGAATCATTTTTCACGATGCGTTAAATTAATGTGTATGATCAGGCATAATACCATCAGCGATGCCGACCTGCGGCAGCGAATCGCGCAAAATAAAATCCGCCTGGGTGGCAACGAAAAACTTAAAATTTACGGATCGTTACATTGTAAACAGGGCAAACGGATGAAACGAGAAAACCGCGTGTTTTTCAGGTCTGAAGAAGAGGCTTTGCTGCTCAGTTACCGGCCTTGCGGACATTGCATGAAAAGTAAATACCAAAATTGGAAGAATGGATTTGTTTAATACCGGGTCATCTGCTAATTTATTGCCTTACGATGGGCAGGTTAACTATTACGGAAGCATTATAAAGCAACCTGACGCACAGGTATATATGGATAAATTATATACTTCCATAGCCTGGAAAAATGACGTGGCTGTTATTTTTGGTAAGCAGATTACTACCAAAAGAAAAGTAGCCTGGTATGGCGACACGGCTTACACGTATATCTATTCCGGCACCACCAAAACGGCATTATCCTGGACCAGTGAACTTTTGGCACTAAAAGCTAGCGTGGAGGCCGTTACCTCGGTGAAATTTAATTCGTGTCTGCTCAACTTATACTACCACGGTGAGGAAGGAATGGGCTGGCACAGCGACGATGAGAAGTCGATGGGAAAGAATACCTGTATTGCTTCGCTGAGTTTAGGAGCAGCACGGAAGTTTTTATTCAAGCACAAACAAACCAGGCAATCTCTGTCGATATTGTTGGAAAGTGGCAGTTTGCTGGTAATGAAAGGGGACACTCAGGTTAACTGGTTACACAGTTTACCCAAGACAAAAAAAGTAAAAAGACCCAGAATTAACCTGACTTTCAGAACCTATGTAGCGTAATACCTGTCCTGTTTCAGATGGATAACCCTGATATGATGTTCGATTACTTTACCTATATTTGATGGGTGCTGCTTCCAAGTGGTATCTGGTAAAATCCCGGTTGCCTCACTGTGAGAATAGCAGGCAACAGCAAAAATCAGGTTGTTTTCATGAATACGTTTCCCGTTACCGGTTCTATCCTTTCCGCGCCTCATGTTGGATTATTTATTCAGGAGAAATACGGGTTAAGCACTGCCACTCAATGTAAACTGTTTCGTACCGGCATCAATCATTCTTATGTGGTGACGGATGGCAATCAAAAATTTGTATTCAGGGTGTATAGTCTGGACTGGCGGTCGGAACTGGAAATAAGGGAAGAAATCAGACTGCTGAGGCTTTTGAAAGCAAAGAAAATTTCAGTTTCATACCCTATTGCGGATAACAATAAGCACTATATTCAACAGTTACTGGCCCCGGAAGGATTACGGTATAGCGTTCTTTTTTCTTTTGCCCAAGGGAAAAAGATCAGATATTTTACAAATGAAACCAGTTTTAACCTGGGAGTGCTCATGGCCAGCATGCACCAGGTAACGGAAAATAAACTGTTAAAACGGATCGAGTATAATGCATCCTCGCTGACTACCCTACCCTACGAGTTCGCGAAAAAGTATTTTTCAGAATCCACTGAGGAAATGGGTTTTATCAGACAGTCCAGAGATTTTATCAGTTTCGTATTTACCAATGTAAACCCAGATGCATTACGAAAAGGAGTGGTGCACCTGGATATCTGGTACGACAACTTGCACATTAATAACGAATGCGATATCACCCTGTTTGACTTCGATTTTTGTGGCAATGGCTGGTTACTGTTTGATATGGCCTACTTTATTATGCAATTGTTCCATGTAGAACCCGACAAAAAAATTTACCAGGAAAAACTGGATCGCTTTTTCGAAGGCTATGAAACAATTACTCCAATTTCGGAAGAAGAAAAAACACTGCTCCCCCTGGCCGGTCTGGCGATCTGGATCTTTTATCTGGGCGTGCAATCGCAACGCTTCGACAACTGGTCGAATATTTTCCTCACCGAAAACTATTTAAAAAG
>JBGTIS010000116.1:0-24874 GCA_041745535.1 Cyclobacteriaceae bacterium
CCGGGCTTTTTCGTAGGAAAGGTTATGATTTATTTTCAGAAAATCATTTTCAGGAAGCTGATAAAAGTTGCCATATGCCACCGATACCTGGCTGTTGTCGCCAGTTTTATACGCTAAGGATAAGCGGGGTGAAAGGTTGAATTTTTGGTTCAAACTGGCATATTCAATGCGACTACCTGCCCGGGCTATCAGTTTAGTCGATAAATAAAGTTCAGTTTCGGCAAATCCGGCAGCCAAATGATCATCAACTTGGTAAGTGTTTTTTGATGCCTGATCATCAGAAATAAAAGAAAAGTATCCATTGCCATCGGTAGAGGCTCCATCGTAAGTGTCTTTCAGATATACATTAGCACCTATAATATTTTCGCCCTTTTCGTCGGTAATTTTTCCGTTCAGGTGTGTTTGCGCCGATAAGGAAGCAGAAATTGTTAAAATGTAAAATGCGGTAAATATAGTTTTCATCTTTGCTGGTTTTGTTGTTCACAAAGATTTCACATATTGCTACACTAAAATAATAAGGTTGCCTGAATGGTAGAATTTACCCGATAAATGGTGAAATAGAAAAATGAACCGGAAGGGGATTTTTTGTAAGCGTCAACAGTAAACTAAGTTACTATTAAAAAAAAGAGCCTGAATTACCAGGCTCTTTTCAAATTCAATATAGTATGACTAATTGATTATTGCTTTATCAGTCTTAATGTTTTAGTAGTTCCGTCTTCTTTTTCAACTTTTACGAACCAAACGCCACTTTTCAGGCTCAAAGCCGATAAATCCAAGCTTACGGATTTTTCACCTACGGAAAGCTCTTTGGAGATTTGTTGTGCGATTCTGCCCGAAAGGTCTAAAATAGTGATCGTAACCATACCTTCGGTTTCATTACCTAAATCAAGAGTGAGCTCATTTTGGAAAGGATTAGGATAAACTGCTATATCAGAAGACTCACGATTTAAAGATTCACCCAAAGTAAGTTCATCTTTGGTAGCCTCAGCATTGCCTTTATTCAGTTCACTTGCCGTTAGGGTTCTGTTGCTAGAACTATTAATAACCCTTACTTTGATTCTGTCAGATGATTTTGCGCCATCGTCATCAGTAACGGTAAGTTCAAATTCGTAATCGGCAGCACGCAAGTCGGTAATCTGTTTTACAGCTCCTTCGTGTAATCCACCAAAGTCAAGCGGACCTGATATTTTTTCCCACACATATTTTACAATTTTACCATCACTATCGGAGCTGCCACGGCCATCCAGCGTAATAGAACGGTCAGGCGTATAAATAGTAATATCGTTTCCTGCTTTGGCTACAGGGGCGGTATTATTAGGCGTATCGGGTGTGTTATCTGTATTCAATACAGTTACTGATATTTTATCAGTAGCCGTATTGCCCTTATCATCTATTACTGTTAACTGAAATACATAATCGGCTACGCGCAAATCAGTAACCTGATATACGGCTACTTCGTGCAGTCCACCGAAAGCGATAGGGCCGGAAAGCTTTTCCCAAATATATTTTATGATTTTTCCATCGCGACTGGAACTTCCTCTGCCATCTAACGTGAAATTTCGAACATAGATGGTAGCATCCGCTCCTGCTTTAGCCACCAGGGGTTCACCATTTCCGGAAACAGGATCTTCACCACCATCATCTGTATCAATTACTTTTACAAATATTCTATCCGATGATTTGGCTCCATCATCGTCAATAACGGTCAGTTCAAATGTATAGTCACCTGCCCGCAGATCGCTGAGAGTCTGTACGGCTCCCACTCTTACTCCGCCAAAATTTATAGACCCTGAAATTTTCGTCCATTCGTATTTTGTAATTTTTCCATCTGAATCAGAACTGCTTCTGCCATCCAGGGTTATGGAGCGATTGGCAGTAGTAATATCGTTACCTGCTCTGGCAATTGGTGCTTTGTTATCGGGGCTGGGCGCCGGTTCAGAGGTAATTACCCCTTTGCGCTGTGCCAGAAACCACTCGAATAAGTTCGGATTTTGCTCAGAATGATCCATGGTTAAGGCTAGGGTAGGGGTGTGGCCCAAATCAGGATAGATAGTCATTTTGGGCTTAGGATTCGGGCTGGGGCTACAATTATTAAGCGCACTAATGGCATCTTTGGTTTTATTAACCGAGATAGTAGGATCTTTAGCACCGTGAAATGCCCATACGGACAAATGGCTATCAGCAATATGACATACCTGTTTGGTACTGGCCCAACCAGCTATTGGTGCTATAGAGGCCAATTTATTAGGCTTGTTTTCATCACTGTAAGAATAGGCCCAGGTACCACCGGCACCCAAGCTAAATCCGGTTAGGTTTATCCGGTTAGGGTCAGCTCTGTATTTCTTTTTAACATACTCGATGGTATTATCTACAACTTTACTGTCCCAGTTACCATATGAGGAAGGCAACTGGGGGGTAATCACAATAAAACACTCGTTTTTACTATTAGAGGTAAAACACATATTTCCCCTTTTCTCAATCATCCTGGGAAGCCCGCTATTTCTCAGCTTGCTAAGGTCATTGCCACGCTCGCCTACTCCATGAAGGAAAATTATTACCGGGTAAGTTTTACTACTGCTGTTATAATCATCAGGAAGATATTCCAGATATCCTATGCCCTTATCGGTATATCGGTCCTTTAGTACCTGAGCTAACAGCTGATAACTTAATAATGAGGTGAAGATCAATAAAAAAACAAGTTTTTTACCTGTGCTTTTAATAAACTGGTTAAAGTGCATCATAACAATTGGTGGATTTAATTATATATTTTTATAAGTGTCGCAGGCATGACCATTAATTTTTATCGCTGAATGGTATATTACGCTGGTATTTATAAAGTGCCTGATAGCAAATGCGAAAGACCAATGTGGTTAGTAATTGGTCCGCGGTAATGATTGGGTAGTTGGTGGTGGTGAATAATGCTGCTTAGAATTATTCCAGAAACTGGGGATAATAGTAAATGTATACATGATTGATATTATGAGTTAAACCAGCAATAGTGGTAGCAACCGTTATGCCATTAGTACACAAATTTCATTTTTAGGCTAAAAATGAAATATAATTATTATCCCTTTATCAAAAAGAGAAGATATTGTAAAAAAATTATATCAAAATGTGAAATTAAGTTATAAAGTTTGCAAGAAAATGGGTATAAATTTAAGTTAAACTGTATTTTATGAACACTTTTTTTATAGAATTACCTATTATTATTTTTAAAAATTATCGCGTTTTTACAATTTAATTTACCACAAAAAAACATAATTATTTTGAACTTTTTTTATAATGTTTTAGAAACAGATTTAGCTAAACTCCGCAATAAATTCGTGTTTAAACCATATTAAAATAGTATTAAAACGAGTTCTGATAAGTTACATTTACAGATGCTTTTTTTCAGAAAGGAAACCATAGTTAAAAGGTAAGAGCAAAAAAATTATATCCATTTCTGAGAATTTCTCTATAGAAAAACATCTGTATATTGTCAGACTCATTCAAGAGTATCCACTGGCTCAATGCCAAAAACTCTCTTTACGGATATGCGTTAGTGCAATTAGCTCATATAGTAGAACCGGCTTTTTCGAAAAAGATATTTATTGTTTTTCATAAATTTCAGTCTGAAATAACTTAAGTACTTAGTTAATGAATCAAATTACTTTTACTTCCTATTTTAAATTTTCATTTTGCTATTTGATAATGGGTTGTTCATGTATTTTTTTTTACGGTTGTGAGCCATTAAATCTGAATACCGATGAACTTACCGATGAAAAGCCATACTTCGATTTGGCCGGATTTATAGAACAACAGATTCTTATTCTGGATTCAATTGATACTGAAGCACAGGTTGAGGCAGTTGTAAATCAGGAAACGGAAAATAAAATAATAGAAGGTGACAGCACATTTTGGGCAGAAGCTTTGGGTTTTTTAAAGGAATCGGATATTAATGTGCCAAATTTAAGAGGCAGGTATCAGGTTTCTGATAGCCTTGCGCCGGATGGCAGTAAAATCACTTCGTATCAGGCTAGCCAAAAAGGTCTGAATATAGTTTATTTGAATGTGAAGTATGGTAAGGATTCGGAAAATGTGCGGCAAATTGAAACTTTTTTTCAGGATAGAAATCTGTTATATTCTACTGAAAGGAAAATTAAAGTACTGTTTAGTAATCTGGAAAATGAACCCAGACTGGCACAGTACGAGGTAAAAGGTACCCAGAAAATGATATTAAAAGATAGTATTACCTATCAGGATAGGATCACGGTTTTGTATAAAAACTGAGGAAAAGAAGATTAGGAATCGCGACCGAAGAATTGTTTAACTTTATCGGAAAAACTGTAGGTTTCCTCAATGCTTTCTTCATAATAGCCAAAACCATATTTTCCATATCCATAGCCTCTGTCTAAAGACGTATTCACGGCATTCAGGATAACCGAGATGCTTTTAAATTTTTTGGTGAATAAAATTTTATTCAGCGTTTTTACGAATAATTTTTTTGAATATTCTGAACGCATCACATAAATCGGTAAATCAGCTTTTTCCATCACCAACATGCCATCGGTTACCAAACCAATGGGTGGGGTGTCGATAATAATGACATCATACTTTTCTTTTAGCTGCGCCAACAGTTCATCAAATTTTTCGCTGATAATGAGCTCTGATGGATTAGGTGGAATGGGGCCAGCCGGAATAAAATCCAGTCCGTCTACTTCTGTATCAATAATACATTCTTCTAAATCATATTCACCAATCAGAATAGTGCTTACACCTCTCACCGAATTTTCCTGTGAAAATACATGATGTACCTTTGGCTTTCGCAGGTCTACATCCAGGATTACCACTTTCTGATTGGAAAGTGCCATTACATTGCCCAGGTTGGTAGCAATAAAAGTTTTTCCTTCCGAACCAATAGTTGAAGTTACCGAAATAATTTTTTTGTCTTTTTTAGCACCCATAAACTGCATACTGGTTCTTACAGATCGGAACGATTCGCTTATGGAGGATTTGGGCGATTGGTTCACCACTAATTTTACATCATTGCCCTTTCCATTCCGGTAAAATGGAATGGTGCCCAGCACAGGTACTGAAGTGTATCTTTCTAATTCCTGCTGGCTACTGATTTTATTGTTGAGCAGGTAGCCGATAGCGACAAATACAAAGCTTAATACAAAGCCAATTGCCGCACCTATGCCATGCACCGTAAAATTGGCAGGAGCGATGGGTTGAAGCGGAAAGTTGGCAGGAGCCAGTACTACAAAATCGGTAACAGTACCTGCCTTGGCAATTTCAAGCTCATTTTTTTTCTGCATTAATGATAAAAATACATTTTCATACAGCGAATAATATCTTTCGTTTTCGCTAAATTCAGTACTTTTAGAGGGTAATTGTACAAAGGTTACCTCAATTTCTTTCTTTTCCTTCTCTAATTCTTTACTCTGTAACTGTAGTTTTTTCTCATATTTTTCTAGCAGGCTTAAAATATTATTTTTCAGATCCTGAATCCGCTGATTTTTTATTTTCGATGCGAAAGCATCTGCTTTATATGACAAAGACAGTCTTTTCCTTTGTTCAATATGGTTATTCAATTCACTGATATAGCCTTTTATTTCCTGGGGGAATTCCAATATCAAACTCGGTTCGTCAAACATAACCGAATCCTCATTCATAATTTGCTGATTAATATTTTTTAAGGCAGACAGCCTTGTTTGAATTTCAAAATTTTTCTTATCCACTTCACTCATCATGGTGATGGTTTTTCCAATTTCTGATTCCAGGTCAGTCGTCTTGTTATTGATGGTGAAATTCTCAAAGTAATTTTCGTACTTTTCAAGTCGCTGCTCTGTTAAACTCAATTGCTTGTTAAGAAAGGCGATTTGCTGTTCGGTGGCCTGATTCTTCTTTTCCTGCGTATAATTCAGATATACTGAATCAATTGCCATTACCATATCTTTTACTTTCTTCTGGTCGTGCCCCTTAAAACTTACCCTAATGGTATTGGCATTAAAATTTACAGGTTCAGCTTCCATATTCTGTTGCAGATAGGAGATCAGAGAAAGCGTACTGTTAATGGTAAAGTAGTATTTGGTATTGTTCAGTTCACTGTTATAAAAATCGGTTAGGTAAACAATAAAATCATAATTTTGAGTTTGTATTTTATCTCCAAACCGGTAAGCACGCGAAAACAAGGTGCCATTGTCCTGATAGCTCATCACGAACTGCTCGCTGTTTAAAATTTCTATGTCTATAGGATAATCATAAAATCTCTCGTTATAAATTTTATGTTCTATGCGGAATGGGGAATTCTTATATCGCTCCTGATCGAGTACACGGCCATAAGCATGATAGCTTACGTCAATATCCATCGCGTTCACCACTTTATTAAAAAATAAATTAGAACGCAATAATTCAATTTCGCCTGAAAGATTATTCAGGTTCTGACTACCACCCATACCCAGGCCTAAAATGCTGGCTTCACTTTTTATGTCGAGCTTAATTATCGAATTTGACTGATAAACAGGTTTGGTATAGCGTAGGTACAGATAAGCCCCTATATTAGCCAAAACCATAATAATCAGTATCCAGGGCAGGTTTTTTCTGATTACCAGTAAAAGCTTATTAAAATCAATGTTATCAAGCAGGTTTTTATCCTCTTGTTTTTCGTCAATGTAGTAATCTTCTGCTGCCATATTATCTAAAGGGTTCGTAATAATACAAACAGTGTAATTACACTGGTTACCAAGCTAAAAACCGGCGTAACATCGCGTATGATTTCGCTAGGTATGCGCTGTAACGGTTCTATATAAATAATATCGTTTGGCTGTACTTTAAGTGAGGCTTGTCGCATACCCTGAATGGTAGACAGGTTGATAATTCTGACTTCCGGATTTTTCAGGTCACCTCTAATCAGTCTTATTTTATGAACTTTTGCCTGGGTTGAGACCCCACCGGCCAGGGCTATAACTTCAATCAAAGAAACATTTTCATCCTGCAGGGGTATTACTTGTCCGCCTGGTTCTCCCAGAACAACAACTCGTTTATTCACATATCTGGTGATGACATACACATCGTTATAATAGGTTTCTAACCGCTTTGCCAACAAGCTATCTGCCTGATTCAGTGTTAATCCTGCTATTTGCACTTCGCCTATTACCGGTAGCTTTGTGCTGCCATTTGCCTGAACCAGATATTTAGGATTGAGTTTATTGGTATTGTTCTGAGCATTCTGGTTTCCGGAACCATAACTTCTGATAATTTCATTGTTAGGGTCAATAATTATTTCACCTTTATTGGTGTACACCTCTATTTCCAGGTAATCATTTCGCTGAATTACATAGTTGCTTTCCGCATCAGCAAGGGCGTTACTGAAGTTTTCGGGTATAACTTCGGTATCTGTTCTGAACAGAATACGTTGCCGGTATACATTACAGGAGCTTAGTGAACCAAAAACAACAAAAAGGGTAAAAGCTATAAAAATTATTTTATTCATTCCCTAAAAAATGGCAGCCAATTAAGTTTAAAAAATAAAAAAAATTCCTAAAAAAGATAGCCTTCTGCTAGGCGATCAGTTCTGTTTCAATTTCGTTGAAAGAGGGCAATGACCGGTCTTTTTCTGAAACTATAGGATTTTTAATATTATACTTTTCGCATTCCCAGTCAATATTCAGGGTTTGGTCATCCCAAACAATGCCTGATTCTGAGGATTTATTATAAAGTTTTGTGCATTTGTAAACGAAAAGGCTATCTTCAATAGCCATTAATCCATGCGCGAATCCAGCAGGTACAAATAGCGTTTTATAATTTTCACTATCTAATATGAATTTAGCGTGCTCACCAAAAGTGGGTGAATCGGAGCGTAAATCAACAACTACATCCAACACTTTGCCTTTAATTACCATCACTAATTTGCCTTGCTGGTGCGGAATTCTTTGAAAATGCAGTCCTCTTATTACTCCTTTATTAGAAAAAGAAAAGTTATCTTGCAAAAAATGGTGTTCAATACCAGAGAGCTTAAATCGTTCCTGCTGGTAAGATTCCACAAAATGTCCCCGATTGTCATTATAAATATTGGGTAGTATTTCAAGTAAGCCTTCCAGCGGTGTTTGCTGAACTTTCATATTTTTTATTTCGGTGGTTTTACGTTCAATAGTTCTGTGCGAACAAATATAAAGAAATTTAAGCAGTGCTGTTATTGCTTAAATTTCTCTATGCTTTCAATATATTTATTGATTACAATTTTTTCGTCATATTTTTTCTCTACAATTGCCCTGCCATTTTTTCCCATCGCAAGAAGTTCTTCTTTTTTAAGAGATTGAATCTTTTGCATTTTATCTGCCAAATCGCTTGCGTCTTTTATGTTACACAGGTAGCCATTAACCTGGTCTTCCACCACATGTCTGCACCCTGGCGTGTTGGTAGTAATAATAGGTTTTTCATAACTGGCAGCTTCCAGCAGAGTGCGGGGTAGACCCTCACGGTATGATGGCAAAACCACGCAATCGGCATTACTAATAACAGGTCGCACATCATCTGTGGTGCCTAAATACTCAACCAACCCTTCCTGAATCCAGGCATTAATCAGTGCTACAGGAATTCCTCGCTTATGCAGCGGCTCTTTAGCGCCTAAAATCTGAAAACGCGCTTCAATTCCTTTTTTGCGTAATATATTAATCGCTTCAATGTACTCCAGAATACCTTTATCGTAAATAAGTCGTGAAACTACCAAAAAAGTAAAAGGTTTAGGATCAGTCCTATTTCCATTTTCCTGAACAGGCCTGAATTTTTCCAGATTAATTCCTGAACCAGGAACCAGATCGGTAACGTCTTTTTTGATCAGACTTTTACTGATGAATAATTTCAGATCGTCTTCGTTTTGAAAAAATACCTTGTCGGGAAACTTGAAAGCAACTTTGTACAGCGAAGTGGCAATTAGTGATACCAAACCGCTTTTAAGGAATACGGTACCCAGTCCACAAACATTGTTAATCATCGGAATTTTCAGAATCCCTGCTGCTAATGTGCCGTAAATATTAGGTTTAACCGTGTAGTGCAAAATTACATTGGGCTTAACTTTTTTATAAACTCGATATAGCTCATAAACTAAAAAAGCATCTTTCACTGGATTAATGCTTCGGCTATCCATTTTTACTTCTATAAAAGAACATCCCAACTGGATGAGTTT
The DNA here is from genome assembly GCA_041745535.1 of Cyclobacteriaceae bacterium. Lineage (GTDB taxonomy): Bacteria > Bacteroidota > Bacteroidia > Cytophagales > Cyclobacteriaceae > JBGTIS01. The sequence continues at coordinate 9,167 of JBGTIS010000116.1, forward strand.
CTCACTATAGTCGTCTTTTGGAGCAATTACAATAACCTGATGTCCCTGTCTTTGAAGTGCCGTAATCAAACTCATCCGAAAGTTAAATACGTTCCACGATGAATTTAATACAATACCTATTTTCATGGGTTGATAAATAATTTAAAAAATACTTGACGTTGATTAAGTTGATAATCAGTTGAATAGTCAACTTATTTTAGGTGAGCCAATTACAAAAAAAAAAATGGGGCAAACTTTACAGAATAGATGAGGTAACCTTCAGGGTAAGGTTTTCTTTTAAATTCAAAAAATCAGAAAAGGGGAAAGGGTTCTTATCAGAGTAATACTAATTTTAGGTAAGTTTAAATTAGTTATTTAAAAACTTTTATTCGATTGTTTATATTAGCCAAGTAACTGGCCAGGGTTGGAAAGAAAAGAAATAATGTGCCATTATCTTAATTAGTAAAAAATAACGGTAATAACCTTAATTATTTGTAAAAGGCGTACAGCTTTAACAGCACAGGAAACCGTCTTATAAATATATTTGAGGATACTTCTGAGGGTCAAATTCGCGCATCAGGGCATAAGCCTGATCGAATATTTCTTCTGGATTTGGTTTAGAAAAATAGTCGCCATCAGAGGAATAGGCTGGGCGATGTGGTTTGCCGGTAATGGTTACAGGCGCGGAATCAAGAAAACGGTATGCGCCTTGTTTTTCCAGCACTTGCTGCATCATATAGGCCGAAGCGCCACCGGGAACATCTTCATCGGCGAAAATAATACGAGTGGTTTTTTTTACCGACTGCAAAATCTGGTGATCCAGATCAAACGGCAATAGCGACTGTACATCAATTACTTCGCAGGAAATATCGAGTGCGGCGAGCTGTTCGGCAGCTTCCAGCACAATTCTGCACATAGAACCATAGGTCACAATGGTAATATCCTGCCCCTCTCTCAAAATTTCAGGTTTTCCCAATGGTACAGTAAACTCATTGATATTGCTGGGAACTCGTTCTTTTAGCCGGTAAGCGTTTAAAGATTCGATGATAATGGCAGGATCATCGGATTGTAACATAGTATTGTAAAATCCGGCGGCCTGCACCATATTTCTGGGAACCAGCAAATAAATTCCGCGCAAAGAGTGTAAAATAGCACCAATAGGTGAACCCGAATGCCAAATGCCTTCCAGCCGGTGTCCACGCGTTCGGATAATCATGGGAGCTGCCTGTCCGCCTTTGGTACGATAACGCAGGCAAGCCAGGTCGTCGGTTAAGGTAGCCAGCGGATAAAACACATAATCCAGATACTGAATTTCAGCGATGGGGCGCAAGCCCCGCATGGCAGTACCAATTCCCTGACCAATTATGGTTGATTCGCGAATTCCAGTATCAGTCACACGCTGGTCGCCGTATTTTTCCTGAAGCCCGGCAAATCCCTGATTTACATCGCCCATAATACCCACATCTTCTCCAAAGGCAAATACACGTGGGTCCCGGGCAAGCGCATGATCAAAGCAGGCCTGTAAAACCTCTCTGCCATCTACCTGCTTACCTTGATTGCTAAATACAGGCTTTACTTCTTTTACCTTCAGTGCGGAAAGGGGTGTTTCGCTGTACAAATGCGAGTTGTACAAATCATGGTTTTTATCTGTATAATTGTCGAACCAGGTAAGCAGCTTGGCCCGGGCAATGCCTTTTTTGCCTTTTGTAAGGCGCAACGCTTTTTTTACTGCCTTAATGCCATTGAGTCGCATAGGATAGCTTTCCTTGCTGATTTCTTCTTTAATTACGTTTGCCAGTTCACTCTCTTTTCCACATTCTTTACCTAATTCACGGACAAGGGACTTTATTTCTTTTAACTCACTTTCTATTTCGGCTCTGACTGCTTTCCAGGCATCATTTTTCGCGTTTTTCGCGGTAATTTGTGCTTCGGCTTCAATTTGATCTAGCTGGTCGGCCGTAGCTATACCGGTTTTCAGTATCCAGGCACGCATTACTTTGTTACAATCGTGTTCTTTTTCCCAGGCTAACCTTTCTTTAGGTTTATATCGCTCATGGGTGCCTGAAGTGGAATGGCCTTGTGGTTGGGTGAGTTCTTCTACATGTACTAACACGGGCACGTGCTCTTCACGGGCAATTTTTCCTGCCTGGCTGTAAACTTCGCAAAGCTTTTCATAGTCCCAGCCTTTTACCCGAAATATTTCAATACCAGATTTATCATCGGTGCGGCGAAAGCCTTCCAGGGCTTCTGATATACTTTCTTTGGTGGTATGAAAAGGTTTAGGTACCGAAATTCCATAATCATCGTCCCACACTGAAATAACCATAGGAATTTGCAGTACACCCGCCGCGTTAATGGCTTCCAGAAACATACCTTCGGACGTAGCCGCGTCGCCAATAGTACCCCAGGCTACTTCATTTCCATTATCAGAAAAGCCGTCTATATCTTTTAGATCAGGATTGTTCCGGTAAAGTTTTGATGCATATGCCAAACCTACTAGCCGGGGAATTTGTCCGGCGGTTGGGGAAATGTCGGACCCTGAATTTTTTTTATGAATAAGTGGCAGGAGTCCTCCTTCCTGTTCATTTACCATGCGGGTGGCAAAATGAGAATTCATAGATCGGCCTGCTGAAGAGGGTTCGGCCTCTACGCTGGTATGCGCGTATAACTGGGCAAAAAACTGCTGTAAAGTCAGTTCTTCAATGGCCAGCATAAATGTTTGATCGCGGTAATAACCAGACCTGAAATCGCCTGGCTTAAAAGCTTTCCCCATTGCGATTTGAGCAACTTCTTTCCCATCGCCAAAAACACCAAATTTTGCCTTACCCATAAACACTTCACGTCTGCCTATAAGGCTTGCGGAACGGCTTTCACAGGCCAAACGATAATCATTAATGATCTCATCTACCGATAAATGGTAATCAAGAGTATCTTTTCCTGTAGGTAAAATTTTAGTTGTTTGCACCATGCTCACAATTTTGGCAACCTGCTTAAATTCTTCAATACGGGTTTATTCAAAAGTAATTAAATTTCGTGGTTTTCAAAAAAACAAACTCAACCTTCTGTTGAAGTATTTTCAAAAATTAGGAACGGAATTTAGCCTATAAACGTAATAAGTTACTTGTATATTAGATAATGCTTATTTTCTGATATTTATTATACTTGATATTTAATTTTTGAGTTTAGTTGTAATATACCTACTTTTGTTTTTCAATTAACTGGTAAACAGACATGTTGTCTAGAAAGGGTAAGTGGATAGTTATAATTACCGGGCTGTTAACAATTCTGCTGCTCAGCAGTCAGATTCTGCAAACCTACAGCGCCGCTATTATTGGCTATCAGAAGAGCAGCCAAAAGGTAGAAAAGCCTGCCGGCAAAGAAGATCCTGCTTCAGATACTGCCAGCGTGGTGGCTACTTATGAGGCGGTTATCCCAATTCTTAAGGTTCACACGCATACTTACTTTTATCTGGTTCTAGAGTTAATTCTGCTTTGCAAAATAGAAAAGGAGGTTGATTTTTCTCCTCCCCTGTATTCAAATAACTTTTTAGTTACATTGTTTCAGCACATTATCTGTGCAAATGCTCCCTAGCTTTATTTATTGCTATAAGTTTATTTTTTTTGATGGCCCCTATGACCATTAGAACCTTCTATTCAAAGTTTTTTACATATTTAAATACTCTACTATTATGCGAAACAAAACAGGAATAATCATTCTAACAGTGATTATATCATTGTTGTGCATCTATTATTTATCTTTCACGGTTGTATCGAACCGCGTGCAGCAAAATGCTGAAGCATACGCTACAACAAAAGAAGGCACCATTGACTTTTCTAAAAAGCAAAGTTACCTGGACTCTATTTTTACAAAACCAGTTTATAATTTATTAGGTATTAAATACACTTTTGAAGAAGTTAAAAATACTGAACTGAATCTTGGTCTGGATTTACGTGGTGGTATGCATGTGGTACTGGAAGTATCGCCTGTGGAAATTATCAAAGGGTTATCGGGTAATAATGAAGATCCGGATTTTGTAAAAGCGCTGGAAGTTGCCCGGGAGAGACAGCGTAACAGCCAGGAAAAATTTACAGACCTGTTTTACGATGCTTTTAAAGAAATTGCTCCTAACAAAAAACTCAGCAACATATTCGCCAATGCTGCCAACCGCGGTCGTATCAGTTTTGATTCTTCTGATGAGGATGTGCTTCGGATTATTGATGATGAAGTAGAAGGCGCTATTGATCGTTCTTTCAACATTCTGCGAACGCGTATCGACCGCTTCGGAACCTCTCAGCCCAACATACAGCGGTTGCAACGTTCAGGTAGCATACAGGTGGAATTGCCTGGAGTGGATAATCCGGAACGGGTTAGAAAACTATTACAGGGAGTAGCTAAACTGGAATTTCTGGAAGTATATGATTTTCAGAGTTATGCCAATTCGCTTGATGCCATCAATAATATGCTGGTTAAAGCGCAAGGTGATAATCAGGATTTAAAACAATTACAACCAAGTGAAGAAAATGACAGTAATGCGGTTAATGATCTGTCCAGTCTTACCGACAATGAAACCACTATAAAGGCTGATGATGACTCAGTGGGTAGTGAAAACGAACTGGAATCACAACTTTCTGGTGAGAATGCTGATTCTACCAGTTTGGATTCATTAAATAACCTGAATAACTCGCAGGTGTCGCCATTACTTAGTCTTTTACAGTATCCGCCTCAATATGGTTTGGTTTATAAAATGGAAGATACAGCCCGGATTAACCAGATTATAAAAAGAGAAGATGTACAAAGTTTATTGCCTGCTAATCTGGATTTTCTGTGGGATGTAAAACCCAGAGTAACCGATGATGGTACCGACCTGTTGGAAATGTATCCGGTACGACGGGGAAGAGGGGGGGAAGCCATGCTTACCGGAGAAGTTATTACCGATGCGCGGCAGGACTATGATGAAAGTTCCCGCCCTGCGGTAAGCATGCAAATGAACGCGGAGGGTGCCCGCAAATGGCGGAAAATGACTGCTGATAATATTGGACAACGGATTGCCGTTGTGTTGGATAATTATGTGTATACGGCGCCTAATGTAAATGGCGAAATTCCAAACGGAAGCTCTGAAATATCGGGTAATTTTTCCATTGACGAAGCCAAAGATTTAGCCAATGTACTAAAAGCAGGTTCGTTGCCAGCGCCTACCCGTATTGTGGAAGAAGCTATTATTGGCCCTACTTTAGGAAAAGAAGCACAACAACAAGGCATCATTTCTATCGTTGCTGGATTGGGAATTGTAGTGCTGTTCATGATTGCCTATTATGCCAAAGGGGGTATTGTTGCCAATGTTGCCCTTATATTTAACGTATTTTTTATACTCGGTATTCTGGCTCAGTTAAATGCCTCGCTTACCTTACCTGGTATTGCTGGTATTGTGTTAACCATTGGTATGTCTATAGATGCCAATGTGCTGATTTTCGAGCGTATCAGAGAAGAATTGCGAAATGGAATAAAATTACGGGCTGCTATTGATGCGGGTTACGAAAAGGCATTCAGTTCAATTATCGACTCCAATGTAACCACTTTCCTAACGGGTATCATTCTGTATGTATTTGGTCAGGGACCTGTAAAAGGCTTTGCGGTTACCTTAATGATTGGTATTGTATGTTCTTTCTTCTCAGCGGTATTTATTACTCGGGTTATAGTAGAATGGATGGCGAAAAAAGGTGACGAAAATAAAATTTCATTTGCCACTCCTTTTTCCAGGAACCTGTTTACAAACCTGAACATTGATTTCATGAGTAAAAGGAAAATCGCCTATATCGCTTCCAGTGTGTTTTTAGTTTTAGGTATAGGGCTTATTATTATACAAGGTGGATTGAACCTTGGGGTTGACTTTACTGGTGGCCGGTCTTATGTGCTTACCTTTGAAAGCCCTGTAGTTGCTTCAAATTTAAAAACAGAACTCGGTAATGATTTTGAAGGATCTGGAACAGAAGTAAAAACATTTGGTGGCAATAACATATTAAAGGTAACCACTAGTTATCTGATCAACGACGAATCGGAACAAGCCGACCAGCAGGTTCGTCAAACCCTGATTAATGGAGTTGAAGCATTCACCGGACTTACCTACAGTGCAAATGATACTGGTGTAGATAGCCAGCATTTTACCATATCCAGTTCCTCAAAAGTAGGTGCTACCATAGCCGATGATATCAGAAATTCCGCTATGGAGGCTGTTTTCTTCTCGCTGATCGCTATTTTCCTTTACATCTTAATAAGATTCCGCAAGTGGCAATACAGTTTAGGAGCCATCATAGCATTGGCACATGATACGATTGCCGTATTGGGTGTATTCGCGATTGCCCGGCTATTAGGGGTAAGCTATGAGGTAGATCAGGTTTTTATAGCGGCCATGTTAACTATTATCGGGTATTCTATCAACGATACCGTAATTGTGTTCGATAGAATTCGGGAAAATATAAATAATCATACAAGTACTGATACAGTAAGTATTTTTAATACATCAATCAATCACGTTATGACCCGAACCCTGATTACCTCCTTTACTACTTTAATTGTGGTATTGGTATTGTTTCTTTTTGGTGGGGAAGTACTCCGAGGGTTCTCATTCGCTATGCTGGTGGGTATCGTGATTGGTACCTATTCATCAATTTATATTGCATCGCCTATTGTAATTGATTTAGGAAGAAAATCTAAAAAGGCAGCGCCAAAAACAGCGAAAGCATAATTTCGCGATTAATATCATTGTAAACCCTGGCAACCTCCAAATTGCCAGGGTTTTTTATTATAGTAATTCTTTCGCGGGATCCCAGAAAAATTTATCAAAATCCTGTACCTGATGATCAGATATGGGAATACCTTCTGCCTCTAATAGTTGTTGCATGGTATCGGGGGTAGCAAAATGATGCTGGCCTGTAAGCAGTCCTTTATGATTAACCACCCGGTGGGCTGGTGCGTCTGAATGGGTTACAGCACTGCTTAAAGCCCAGCCTACCATGCGTGCACTGCCTTTAGCGCCTAAGTAAGCGGCAATAGCCCCATAACTGGTTACCCGGTGCTTTGGTATAAGCTTCGTAACTTCGTATACTTGTTCGAAAAAACTGATTTCGTTTTTCATAATTGGTAATCTGCTCTAAAAAGGAGGATTATTTTAACGAACATCAATCAAAAATAACAATAAAACTAAAAGCAAAACGTAATTCTCTTAACAAAACTTGAACGGATTGAATAGCAAAAAAATAACTATAAATTTTGTTTGGGTACTGATGATTTTACTTGCGGCAAGTTGCTCTTCAAGCAAGAAAATCAGAAAAAGTGATCAGACGGTTGATAAAATTATTCGCAATGCCCGCTCTTTTACGGGTACACCTTACAAATGGGGAGGCACAACCCGATCTGGTATGGACTGTTCCGGCCTACTGGTTAGTGCGTTTCAATCGGCTGGTGTAGCCCTTCCCAGGACAACTTCCGAGCAGGTAAAATTGGGAAAAGATGTAAGTTTAAAAGAACTTTTGCCAGGTGATCTGGTTTTTTTTGCAACTGCCAAACGAAAAAAGCACAAAATCACACATGTTGGACTGGTTACTGAAATTCGCGATAATAAGAACATTCAATTTATCCACGCTACAACCAAACTTGGAGTTATCGAAGATAACGTCTTTTCAAATTATTATCAGAACATTTTCGTAAAAGCACGTCGAATATTTTAACTTCTGATATTTTTAAATATTTTTGCCAATGCCTGGGGAATTAGCTCAGTTGGCTAGAGCGCTACGCTGGCAGCGTAGAGGTCACCGGTTCGAGCCCGGTATTCTCCACCTTAAACCAATGCTTTTACAGCGTTGGTTTTTTTATACTTTTTTTTCAGCAATCGTGTAAAATTTTTGCGATTTTATGCTATCTTGACCCCATCTGGATTCCTATATTTATTTTATTTTCTTTGAAATTCATAATTTTTTAATTGATATCAATTGAAAATGTTCTTTTTTATACTAAAACCTTACATGCTACTGGTATTGCCCTTTTTTAACATTATTATCTGCATGAAGAACCCCATATTCACATTTCAATTCAAAAATATTACACATGGCAAAATTAAAGAATATTATTAAGCAGTTATCAGATGCGGACTACATGGCCATCCATGAGTCGTTAATTGAGAACAGCGCGGAAAAATCAGCCCATTTATTAAAAGCTATGCGGGAACGATCATTGTCGGATAATAAAATTATGGATGAGCTGGCAGTAAATACCAATGCGTATTACACACTGCGGTCGCGTCTCAACCAAAAAATTGAGGAGTACCTGTTGCAACAAATGGAGAATCCTCGTACCGATTTAATTAAAAAGGTAGCTAATATTAATGAAGTAATTTTCACTAAGAAAAAGGCTATTGCTGTTGCTACACTTAAAAAGATTGAAAAGGAGCTTTTAGATTATGATTTACCCAGTGAGCTGACCGTTATTTACAAAACGCTTCGTAAACTGCATATTAATACTCCTGAGCACTTTAATTATTCTCAGGTCTATAACAAGCATGTGGCCTACATGCTGGCTATTGATAAAGCCGAAGAACTATTGGCTCAGTATTTTAAGAAATACGGTGAATTCTCTCTTTCCCGAGACGAAACCAATAAGCTTGAACTTACCTTGCTGGTAAGGGAGATGAATAACCTGTGTAGTTTATACGAATCACACCGATTGTATATTTACCAGAGCTGTATGAATATCTATCACAGACTTTTTGTAGAAGAGGAAAGCTTTGAGGATAACAATACTTTAGAGCCTATTGAGGATATTCTGGATAAAATGCAGGAGTTTTTAAGCTCATATCACCTTGATTCTATTTACCACCACCTGCAACTGGTATATGAATTACTGCGATTGGAATATTACAACCATTACAAAGTATACAGAAAAGCAGAGGACTATTATGAAGAAGTAAACGATGCGGTAGCTACTTTATTAACTAACTACAGCTTGCATACTTATCCGGCGCAGTTTCTGTTTAGCAAAATTAACCGTGCACACCGTGTCGGGAACGAAGATTCGCTATATGAAGAAAATGAAATGCTGTTTCATGACTTTGATTGCGATAAAGATGATGTGCCCAAATATGTGACATATGTGGTATACCGCGCGCTTTGCTGCTTTTATGCCGAACGTTATAACGAGGCTGCCCGTTGGATTAACAATTTGCTGAATGAGATTAGCCTGAAAAAATATCCTTACGCTCAGTTAGAGGTTAAAGCTGTTTTGGCATTGCAATACTGCCTGATGAACGATTACGATTTGTTCAATCAGCTTACCAACAGTATTCAGCGTCAGGTTCGGATTTTGGGCAAAGAAAACTGTGAATCAGCTGTGATATTTACTAAAATTCTGAAGATATCAGTTTCTGATGTGAAGCGAGATAAGTATAATAAAATTGAGGCATTGGCTGAGAAATTCAAGCGATTTGGCAAAGATCATTTTTCACCTACCAGACTTATCAAAATGAATGAAAGCTTTATTAATAAGCTGGTTTAGGGCATATTTGTAAAATATGGATTTTTGTAAATAATTATACCTTTATGAAAGCTACTGTTTACAGTAGCTTTTTTTATAAGTAAATAATCCTTTTAAGTGATGTTATCTGTTAATATAAATTACCGTAATTGAATCTGAAAATAAAACGATTTATGGTATAAGCCGTTAATGCTTTTACTTTAGTTTTTTGATTTTACTTCCTATTTATAGAGATTAGCTTTTGAGCTAACTTGAATTAAAAAAGTCAGATATGAAAACTTATTAGGTATTATAGAAGAAATTATTGTAATTGATCCTTTAACACAATTTGGTTTTCCAAATTTTAATATTTAGCTATGGCTGATTCTATTACTTCTGAAAAAAACTCTAATTTAAGAAACAATCGCTTTGTGTTTGCGAAAGGCAATGACTTAAAAGAGTTTGATATTGAGAATTTTTCATCTCACTCTAGTCCTTCTTATAATTTTGATGTTACCATTGATAGCTTATATGTTGGATATCCTTATATGAGGCTTTTAGAACTTTTTCAAGTTCGGGATTCCCATTCTATTATAAGTTTCATTAATAAACACTTTTTTTTGAATGATTATTTATTAGAAATATATAAAGCCATTAGAAATTCTTTTCCAGAAGAGAATTTACGGATCGATTTATATGATGATCCTGAGGGTCAAATGTCTAGCGAACTGGCGATATATATCCAGTCTACTGATTCACCAGGTAGTGCTTTAGAAAAATTAGATAGCTTTGATAATGATTTCTGGATAGATAGAATTGATAAATATGAAGGGTATATCTCTGTAAATATAGAGTATAAATGATTTATTTTAACATATTTAGCTCATTCAGTATTTTTTCCGCTTCAGTCAAGGCACTAAGAAGCTCTGATTCTATATTTGGTAAATAATTCTCATAATCAGCTTTTTCACGCCGTTTCTTTAATCTTTTCAACCAAGCGCTTATTCTCTTAGCACGACCATCAGGGTGGGAACTGTACTTTCCTATTGTCCATGCATGTGTATTACCATATGGAGATTGTATTGACAGAATAATACAAATTTGTGTGCGAGCTTGAATAATTACCGAATAATAAGCTCTGCTGATTGCTGAGCGAAATCTTGCCTCTTCAGTACTTGTAAAAGTTTTATCTCTAGAAAGCTCCTTGGCTAAATTATAATACTCCATCCAATTAAAACTCATAGATAGGTGCCTCTCATTATGTTATCAAAAGTTGTTTCTACTATTTTATCTCCACCTTTTCCGTTTTTATACATTTGAGCCATAAAACTTAATGTGTTACTTGCCGGACCAAAAAATTCCCATTGACAGTTTAGAAATTCACAACTTGTAAGACCTAACGGGCCATGCCCATAATATATCATTTTGCAGTTTTCAAATTTGCATTCCTCAAACTCATGAAAGTCAAGAATAATATTTTCATCCTTGAAATCATATTTTTTAATACGCATTGTGTGAGGTGTACTTTTCTCATTTGAATCCATATAAGTATAGTTTAATAAAAAAGCCACTGTTTAAGTGGCAATTTTTTTGTTTAAATTAACTTCCGCAGGCTTCGCAGCTATCTGGGTCGTCCAGTGAACATTGCATATCCGTCTGGTTTCGGGCACGCATGGCGGCTGTTTCTTCCGCGCCTACAGGTACTTTTTCCTGCTTTTTGGGTTCGTCGTCGGTCATAGCCTGTTTATCCAGAGTAAACTTAATTGCATCGGTAGCGGCTTTGGTTCTCAGGTAATACATACCCGTTTTAAGACCTTTTTTCCATGCATAAAAATGCATAGAGGTTAGCTTACCAAAGTTAGGATCCTGCATATGGATATTTAAGCTTTGGCTTTGGCAGATGAAAGCTCCGCGATCAGCAGCCATATCCAGAATACTTTTCTGGGAAATTTCCCAGGCAGTTTTATATAGGTCTTTGAGGTGTTGAGGGATTTCAGGAATATCCTGAACCGATCCATTGGCAGCAATCAGTTTATTCTTCATTCTCTCATTCCATAAGCCTAATTTTACCAGGTCTCTTAACAAATGCTTGTTTACTACTATGAACTCACCTGAAAGTACCCGCCGGGTATAAATGTTTGAAGTATAAGGCTCAAAACATTCGTTATTACCCAAAATCTGCGAAGTAGAAGCGGTAGGCATGGGGGCGATGAGCAATGAATTTCTAACGCCATGTTTTTTTACTTCTTTCTTTAATTCATCCCAGTTCCAGCGCCCTGAATTGGGCGTTACGCCCCACATGTCAAACTGGAATATACCTTTAGAAACCGGTGAGCCTTTGAAAGTTTCATAAGCGCCATCTTTTTGAGCCAGATCTTTAGAAGCTGTCATGGCAGCAAAATAGATGGTTTCGAAAATGTCTTTGTTTAAGCCAATCGCTTCATCTGAGTCAAAAGGCATCCGTAGCATAATAAACGCATCGGCCAGTCCCTGTACACCAATACCCACCGGACGATGTCTCATATTAGAATTTCGCGCTTCCGGTACCGGATAATAATTGATGTCTATTACCTTATTCAGGTTTTTAGTAACCACATAGGTAACTTCGTACAACTTCTGGTGGTCAAATTTACCATCTTCAGTCACAAATTTGGGCAACGCGATAGAGGCCAGATTACACACCGCTACTTCATCTGGCGCGGTGTATTCCATAATTTCAGTACACAGGTTACTGGACCGTATGGTACCCAGATTTTTCTGATTCGACTTTTGGTTGGCCGCGTCTTTATACAGCATATAAGGCGTGCCGGTTTCTACCTGTGCTTCCAGTATTTCAAACCATAGCTCCTGGGCTTTTACCACTTTGCGGGCTTTACCTTCTCTTTCGTATTTTTCGTACAGTCTTTCAAAATCCTGTCCGTAGCAATCGTGCAATCCCGGTGCTTCGCTAGGGCAGAATAACGACCATTCCTCATTGTTTTCTACACGCTTCATAAATAAATCGGATACCCAGAGGGCATAGAAAAGGTCACGGGCACGCAATTCTTCTTTTCCGTGGTTCTTTTTAAGTTGCAGAAAATCGAAGATATCCGCATGCCAGGGTTCCAGATAAATAGCGAAGCTTCCCTTTCTTTTACCGCCTCCCTGATCTACATAACGGGCCGTCATATCAAAATTCCGCAGCATGGGCACAATACCGTTAGACACACCATTGGTGCCCCGAATGTAAGATCCTGTAGCCCTTACATGATGGATGCTTAAACCAATACCACCTGCCGACTGTGAAATTTGCGCGCATTGTTTTAATGTGTCATAAATACCACTGATTGAATCTTCTTTCACAGTTAGCAAAAAGCAGGAGGAAAGCTGAGGTTTTGGCGTACCTGCATTGAACAGGGTAGGCGTAGCATGGGTAAACCACTTTTCAGAAAGCAGATTATAGGTTTCAATCACCGCATCGATATCATCCATATGGATACCTACGGCCACCCGCATCAGCATATGTTGCGGTCTTTCAACTACTTTGCCGCCTAGTTTAATCAGATAAGACCGTTCCAGCGTTTTAAAACCGAAAAAATCGTAATTATAATCTCGGCTGTAAATAATGGTAGAATCCAGTAAAGCGGCATGCTTTTTAACAACGGCATAAGCTTCCTTGGAAATAAGCGAAGCATTGGCGCCCGTTTTAGGATCTACATAGGTGTAAAGTCTTTTCATGGTGTTGGAAAAAGACTTACTGGTAACTTTATGTAAATTGGAAATAGCGATTCTGGCAGCCAGTACCGCGTATTCCGGGTGTTTTACCGTCATGGTAGCAGCCGTTTCCGCTGCCAGATTATCCAGCTCTACAGTGGTTACGCCATCGTAAATGCCTTCAATTACTTTTTTCGCGATATCAATAGGGCTTACATAATTTATGTCGAGCCCATAGCAAAGCTTCTCTATTCGGGCGGTAATTTTATCGAACTTAACCGATTCACGCCGTCCATCTCGTTTTATTACTAACATGATAAGTGGTATTTAGTATATATTATTGTTTGAATTTAACTAAAAGTCTTCGTCAAGCGAAAAAGTTCGTGAGCTTTTTTCATCACCACTGTTTTTAACTCCTGCCTTCTGATATTCACCAACACGTTTTTCAAAAAAGTTAGTTTTACCCTGAAGAGAGATCATATCCATAAAATCAAACGGATTAGTAGCATTGTACACCTTGGGGCAATGGAGTTCGTCCAACAGGCGGTCGGCCACAAACTCGATATACTGACACATCAATTTAGCATTCATACCAATCAGGTCAACCGGCAGCGCATCTGTAACAAATTCTTTCTCTATTTCTACAGCATTCGTAATAATTTCTGTTACGCTTTTTACCGACATTTTATTAACCAGGTGGTTATTATACAGCAGGCAGGCAAAGTCGCAATGCAAGCCTTCGTCTCTGGAAATAAGCTCATTAGAAAAAGTAAGGCCGGGCATCAAACCTCTTTTTTTCAGCCAGAAAATAGAACAGAAACTTCCGGAAAAGAAAATACCTTCCACAGCTGCGAAAGCAATCAGTCTTTCGGCAAAGGAGCCTTTATCTATCCATCGCAATGCCCAATCCGCTTTTTTCTTCACGCAATCCATCGTGTCGATGGCATTAAACAGCTTATCTTTTTCTCTCCCATCCTTCACGTAGGTGTCGATCAACAAAGAATAGGTTTCAGAATGGATATTCTCGATAGCAATCTGGAAGCCATAAAAGAATTTTGCTTCGGTATATTGTACTTCAGATACAAAATTTTCAGCCAGATTTTCATTTACAATGCCATCGCTGGCAGCAAAAAAAGCAAGCACATGGGAAATAAAATGTCGCTCGCCATCCTCCAGGTTTTCCCAGTCTTTCATATCCTGGCCCAGGTCAATTTCTTCGGCGGTCCAGAAACTGGCCTCCGCCTTTTTGTACATTTGCCAGATGTCAGTATGTTGTATGGGGAAAAGTACGAAACGACTTGAATTTTCATGCAAAATTGGTTCCTGCGCTTCCGCTGTTTTTGGGTCCATATGAATAAACAATTATATATAATGTAGAAAAAATTATGTTAAACCCTTGTCCTACAGCTTGTTGCTTAATGGGTACTGTATGCTCCAGATCACTAAAATCCAAGAATTTATAAGGGTTAAAAATGGTTAGAGTACTCAAAATTTTTTGCCATTTTTCTGTGTCCTCCTCTAACAAAGATGTCTAATAACCGGGAAAGCTCAAAGCATTTTTTTTATTAATTTAAGCTTATTCTCAAGCAGCGATTTAGTGCCGTACCTGTAAAGCATTGAGAAATAAAGGCTTATCTTACAGTATAAATATAATGCTAAAAAAATATCGTAATTTTTAGTTAACAAACGCGATTTTATCTTATTTTTTAATTCAAAAAGAATAGTTTATTTTAAAAATTTGCAAGCTTTATCCTTATTATTATAAAAACTTTTCAATGGATAAAATGTTTGATTTTAAAAGTATCGATTTTGAAGAAGAAATAAATCCCAATTATTTCTGATTAGTATTAGATTTTTTTATTGAATTTCAACTCATAAAGTTCTTGATAATAATATAGGTTAGAATGCCACTTATAGTACCTAAAATAATTTTACCAATATTTATAAAAATTAATTTTATAACTGTAGCTATCAAAGGTTTAGAAGACTGAATTATCCAATGAATAAAATCTGAAAAAAGTTCTCTTTTTTCAATTTCAGTAAGTTTGAAGTTTTTCTTTTTTTTACCTCCGTTCCTTTTGGATTGGAAACAAGAATTGCTATTATTGCTATGCATTTTGTTAGATTTTATTAAAACAACTAGCGTCTGACAAAATTAAAGACCACATGGCCGTCCAAAGCAAGTGGTCTTTTTTTGTTGCCCTCTCTAACAAAGATGTCTAGTAACTGGGAAAGCTCAAAGCATTTTTTTTATTAATTTAATGTTATTCTCAAGCAGCAATTTAGTGCCATACCTGTAACGTATTGAGAGATAAAGGCTTATCTAGTAGTATAAATCTAATGCTAAAAAAATATCGTAATTTGTAGTTAACAAACACGATTTTATCTTATTTCTTAGTAACAAATTAGGTGTTTATTTTAAAATTTTTTAACTGTTAAAATGTTTGATCATTTAAAGTTTTTTACTTCTAAAGCATAAAAGGAACGGAAGCGCCTTTTATAATCTTAACGGATACAGACAGTAATATTGAATTT
>JBGTIS010000117.1:0-4217 GCA_041745535.1 Cyclobacteriaceae bacterium
TATCTCAGTGTTAAAAGAAATGGGTCCTGACTGAAACAGCAAATATTACTTGTCCTCACGGGTATACTTTGAATAAATCCTCCTTTCTCCCAATCCAATATTAAAGTTTGTGGTAGCGAAAATCCCCTAACAGTAAAAAAAACTGGTCGCACAGTACCTGGAGCATCTGGACATCCGGGAGAAAATTTATCTTTCTGTGGTTTTCTCGGATAAGCTGTTGGCTAAACTATTTAAGGAACAACCTGACAAACCATTTGAACTTGAAAAACCGCTTACAGCGTCAAAAACTAAGTAGTACGGATATGTACGGTGTAAATACCTGAAATTAGGTATTGACATTAGAGAATAAATTATTCACCTTTCTTTAAATTCTGGAAGGGTGTAACATTTCTTTAACAAGCAACAATGGTATGAAATTTCAGGCTATACTCCCTTCCCCACCACTGGATCTTATCGTGGAACGCTATTGGTTAGCAGAAGCACCTTATCTGCCAGGACAAGTAGTGGAGGCACCGGCTTCGGCAGGTGTGCATCATGGCATTCTTTTTTGCTGTAAAGCACCCCATAGCTTTCGATATCATGATGGTAGACGCTCTACTAAACCAAAATGCTGTGTGGCCGGGCATCTCACCCAGGGAGTGGTCAATTTCATCGCGGCGCCATCTGCTTTACTTTGCGTGGATTTCAAGCATACAGCCCTGTATAAGGTGTTAGGATTAACACCGGAAAAGCTCACAGATGCTTTTATCGATATAGCAGTGGCCTTTGGACAGGCAGGGAAAAGGCTCAGAGAGCAACTGGAGGCAGTGGATAGCTTTGAGGAACGTGTACAAGCGGTGGAATCGTTTCTGACACCTTACCTCTCAAAGAACAACCTGCAAATAGGTCATGCTGAACAGGCCATAGAGATGATCATGCACCATGAAGGTAATATTAGCATAGGTACTATTGGTAAAGCACTGCATATTTCAGAAAGACATTTATTAAGAACTTTTACCAAAGAGGTAGGCATCAGCCCCAAGCTGTATGCCCATATTGTTCGGTTTAACCGCGCATGTAGTTTTCTGGAAAGGCATCCCAAAATGAAAATACAGGATATTGTTTGCCAGTTTGGCTACTTCGATCAATCTCATTTAATCAAAGAATTTATGCGGTTTTCAGGACAAAATCCGGCAGACTATTTTAAAGACTATCCTAATTTTAACAAAGATTACTTCAAAGAATAAACCATTCGTATTTAAAGGAGTGATGTCCGATTTTTACAACACATTTTCAAAAACACTCCATATCAGTTAAGTTATGGACAACACGGTTACAAACACGCAAAAATCCCTCTACGAAAGATTAGGAGGAGAACCAGGTATTAGGCAAATTGTCAATGATGTGCTTGACAAAAATTCCAGCAATCCCCTTATAGGCTACCATTTCCGAAATACTGACATGAACAAGCTCAAACAATTAGTTTTTGAGTTTTTCTCTATGGGGACAGGAGGACCTCATACATATACTGGCAGGGATATGCGTACCACACACACAGGCATGAATATAAACGAAGAAGAATGGGTAAGTGCTACCGATGATACCATATGGGCTTTAGACACCAATGGAATTGGAGAGAAAGAAAAAAATGAAGTTCTAGCTATTGTTGATTCTTTGAAAGGAGAAATTGTTGGTGTTTAGTCTCACTTGTATTGCCAAAAGCGGGGTTTGACAATATCAATTGTGCTGAAGAATGCGGTTAAACATTTGTAGTTCTATTCAGCGGTAGTGCTGAAATTCCCCGCCTTCGGCAATACCTGAACCGTTAGCGGGCATAAAGTAAACAGTGTATGGAATAATCAGCAATCTAAAAATTCATTATATTTAGGGGGTAACTGTTATAAAATTATAATGAGTAAAGATTTCGATAAAGATAAATTAATAAGATATTGGGTTGATAGCTCTGATAAAGACTTCAAAACTATGGAAGATCTTTTTCAAACAAACAATAACAACTGGGCTTTATTCATGGGACATCTTGTAATTGAAAAATTATTAAAAGGATTATACATAAAGGAAAAATCAGAGTTTCCTCCTTTAATACATGATTTGCGCAGGATTTATGAGAAATCAGGGCAAGAATTGGATATTGAAAGACGCGTAATCTTTGATAGCATTTCCAGATTTAACATTAATGCAAGGTATGATGATTATAAGCAAAGTTTCTATAAGCTTTGCACTGATGATTTTACAAAAGAATGGATTGAAAAGATAAAGGAATGTAGAATATGGATAAAAACGAAGCTTTAAAATTAAGCCGAAATTATCTGATAAAAGTTAAAGGCAATAATATTAAATTTTCAGAGGCATGGCTTTTTGGCTCTTATGCTAAAGGGAATCAACACGCTAATAGTGATATAGATATTGCGCTGGTATTGGAAGATGGTGAGGATAAATCCTTTGAAACAGAGGTTAAATTAATGGTTATTAGAAATGGAGAAGAAACATTAATAGAGCCACATACCTTTACTAAGGATGAATTCATTAAGACTATGCCGATAGTTAACCAGATAATTAGGAATGGCGAACGGATTATAATATAACGACCCGCTAACATTGTGTAGTAGCCATGCCGATTGAATCGGTGACGGGAAGTTTTCTGCTTTTTATTCCGGCACGGCTATTACACCGACCGTTGGCAGTACTTTGATACACACGAAATGAAGCTGAGTTTTTAACTTTCAGGTAGTATTATTCCCCCAAATTCTTTAGCATGTACAACAATTATGAATTTATGGTTACTCACCCGGAGATTGATCCATCTCATAGCGAATCCATCTGAATTATTTGGCGTGGATTTAAAGCCTACGACCCTATATAAAGTGTTGAGATTAACACCGGAAAAGCTAACAGATGCTTTTATCGATACAGAAGTGGTATTTGGACAGGCAGGGAAAAGACTCAGAGAGCAATTGGAGGCTGTGCATAGCTTTGAGGAACGTATACAGGCGGCTGAATCATTTCTAGAAAACTATCTTTCAAAGAAAAAAATGCAAAAAAGTCATTCTGAACATGCCATAGAGATGATCATGCACCATGAAGGCAACATTAGCATAGGTACTATTGGTAAAGCACTGCATATTTCAGAAAGACATTTATTAAGGACTTTTACCAAAGAGGTAGGCATCAGCCCCAAGCTGTATGCCCGTATTGTCCACTTTAACCGTGCCTGTAGTTTTCTGGAAAAGCATCCCAAAATGAAAGTTCAGGATGTTGTGTATCAGTTTGGCTACTTTGACCAATCGCACCTAATCAAAGATTTTGTACGGTTTTCAGGGAAAAATCCGGCCGGCTATTTCAAAGACTTTCCTGATTTTAATAAAGACTATTTTAAAGGATAAACCCTCCTATTAAATTTTTTGCGGTAGGTCCGATTTTTACAATTAATTTTCCCCAAACCTTTCTAATTTATAGCCAATAAGACTACTAATATGAGAAACCTTATCTTATTTTCTACTTCCATTGATGGTTGTGTTAACAACATGCTCCGTTTTGTATGACGAAGTGAACAAAAAGATCAAGGAAGTGAACATCAAACGGGGTCTGTAACTGAGCGAAAGCGGGTGCAATAAAATGAAAGATTTCTAACCACTTACATAAATTGTTATGGAACCAAATGAAAACAAACTACACGAATTGTTGGGAAAAATCGTCAATGATATGGGTGCGGCAGCGATTGGCCCCCTCATTATCACGGGAGATAAACTGGGCCTTTACAAGGCGCTTTCGGCAAACGGTGCGATGACTTCAGAACAACTCGCTAAAGCAACCAACACCTCGGAAAGATACGTCCGCGAATGGTTATCAGCCCAGGCAGCATCGGGGTATATTGAGTATGAGGCTGAGGGCGAAAAATTCTCGATGACCCCGGAGCAGGCACTTGTTTTTAGTAATGAGGAAAGCCCCGTGATCATGACCGGAGCGTATTATGGCATCTCGTCTATGTATCATGATGAACCCGAAATGGAGCGAGCTTTTCAAACCGGAAAAGGAATTTCCTGGGGAGATCACCATAGTTGTTTGTTCTGTGGTACTGAGAAATTCTTCCGCCCCTCCTACAAAGCTAATTTGATTACACAATGGATTCCTGCCCTGGATGGCGTAGAAGAAAAGTTGCGAAACGGGGCCAAGGTCGCTGATGTGGGTTGTGGACACGGAGTTTCTACCATGCTCATGGC
>JBGTIS010000118.1:0-2432 GCA_041745535.1 Cyclobacteriaceae bacterium
CCGCTTTTGAATTTTACAATAGTGACGCTGCTGGTAGGGTACTCGTACGGCTCGAAAAACTTACTGCGCGATTGGGTATCATAACTGCTTACTTCGGCTACGTCTGTGCCCATACAAAGGAGCAGGGCATCGAGGGCATGGCAACCGGCGGTGAGCAGCGAACTGCCGCCCGCGTCTTTGCGGATGTTCCACCGATAGGGACTATACCAGGGGCCGATGCCATGGTAGTAATCAATTTCGCCATAGTGCAGGTCGCCGAGCAGTCCTTCGTCAATTACAGCTTTGGTAGCCATAAACTGACTGGAATACCGGCACTCGAAGCAGAAACAGGTTTTGACTCCGGCTTTTTTCACAGCGGCTTCCACGGCCTGGCAATCGTCCCAGGAAAGCGACAGCGGTTTTTCAATAATAATATGTTTGCCCGCCTCCGCGGCTGCGATGGCATGGGCTTTATGCTGATACGGATAACTGCAAATGGAAACAGCATGCAGGTTTTTATCGGCCAGCATTGCCGATAAATCTGTAAATGTGCTGATGGTGGAACCCGATTTTGCGCTGACCTCCCCATCATCGAGCGTACGTGATGAATAAACCGCCGTGACTTGTGCATGCGGACTGGCATTGATGGCCGCGATGTGTGCGGAGGCTACCCAGCCGTAGCCGATAATGCCGACGTTATATTTTTTCATAGATTTTTATTCTGCGGTTAGGGTATATAAAAAATACTTGTGAAAGCTTAAGCTAGATGATTGTATCGAAAAGCCCAAAACATTTCTAAAAAAATTTTTCCCGTCTTCTTCCTGATATTTTGCTTTTTGTTACCCTGTTACCAGTAGTTGGTACAAAATTACCATACACCCTTTTCCCGCTTATTTTTCCTTTATAAACGGTTACCAAAATACCAGAAATGGGGACAGTTGAAATAGCCTGTTCCGGAGTCATTCCGCTAGTTTTATCCAATACTTCCCAGGGCAGGTTTTGGCCCGGTCAGGTTGGCCCGGTCAGGTTGACCCCGACGAAGTGATCAATGAATTGGTTTTGGAACTGAAAATTTTGGTAATCATGAAAAAGGCACTCTTATTTATTTTGTTTAGTATGTTTTGGTTAAATACTACCTTTTCTCAACCTATTATAAAAATATGGGGTTGTGAAGATTCGCTTGCTGTAAAACAACAGATCACCCTGTACCTGGAGCAACTAAACATTTGGGAGAATATTTATCTTTCGGTGGGTTTCTCGCCCAATGTGCCCAACAAGCGAAAAGGATTCACCATTTGCCTCAATTCTCAGAAAGATAACGGTTACCAGATCGTGAAGGTAAGCATAGATGACCGCTTGAATAAAACGGAGAAAAGGATAGTGTTGGCCCATGAGATGGTACATGTAAAACAATATGCCAAGGGAGAATTGCAGGTAAACAGCAAGCGGGAAGTGATGTGGCAAGGCAGAAAATATGGAAATCAGTTTACGGATTTTCAACGGACTCCCTGGGAAAATGAAGCCTATCAACAGGATAACCAATTGGCCACGCTTTATAAAAAACAATTGGAAAATCCATTTGATCTTAACAAACCGCTTACCGCTTCAAAAACTATCCCTTAAAGCTGGCCTAAGCATATATTTTGATTCTCAGTGGGACAGGTATTCGTAATGGTAATGAGAAAAAATTTAGGTTTAGAAGAAAGTTATCAGGATAAAAGTAGGAGTGTATACTTGTAGTTTTTATAAGAATAATTTGCTACCTTTTTTGAGCTTTCAGTATGATTACTTTTAGAATTGGCCCATTAACCAGAAAATCCATGAAATTTTTTCCTATAGCATGGCTCATCAGTTTGCTGGTTCTCTTCTGTATGAAAGAGGTAAGTTATGCCCAGACAGCAAACTTGCGCTTCGAGCATCTTACCGAACAGCAGGGCCTTTCCCAGAACTCGGTATGGAGCATCTGCCAGGATAGTGAAGGCTTTATGTGGTTTGGCACTCAGGATGGACTCAATAAATACGACGGCTACTCCTTCACTGTCTTAAAGCCTGATCCTGATGATCCGGAGCATACCCTGCGTCATAACATCATCCACGACATCCACGAAGACCGAAAGGGACGACTGTGGGTAACTACCCCGGGAGGAGGGTTCCATCAGGTAGATAAACACACAGGTAATGTTACGCACTATGGTATTAAACCTACCAATACTGTTCTCTGGAATGTATTAGGCTCCATCTACGAAGATCAGCAAGGCATCTTATGGATTAGTGGAATAGGAGGAATAGCCCGCTTTGATCCGGAAACCAAACAGTTTACCTTATATGCAACTCCCGCTGAATTATCAATGATTACTGTGACAGAAGACGCTGCTGGACGGTTATGGGCAGGTGGTTTTAGTGGTGTTTATCAGTTAGATCGCAATAGCGGCAAGTTTACACCGGTTGTCCTG
>JBGTIS010000119.1:0-26847 GCA_041745535.1 Cyclobacteriaceae bacterium
TACTTCCGGATCTATCAGCTATTACGCCAGTGACCCCAATCTTTCCTTTACCATGACCTCCGGCAGTTCTGTCAGTTTTAACGCGCAGGCAAAAAATGGTGCTACCGTACTAGCTAGCAGAGATATTGCATTTTACAATTATGGATCATTCCTGGTTTACCCAAATCCCGCGTTGGAATCTATTCAGATAGCAGTCACTGAAAATGAAGCATTCACCGTAATTATTTATGACCAAGATGAAAATATATTAGAAAAACAAGACGAATATCTTGCTGATTCATTTATTGATGTTTCCGGTCTTGCCCCAGGAAATTATTTTATTAAAGTACTCCAAGGTAAAGAAATTCGGCATCAACAACGCATGCAAATTACCCGATAAATAAATTATCAAACCCTCATATTTTTATTTAAAAGATGGATAAAAGGTATCAAGTATTTTTAAGTTCTACCTACGAAGACCTAAAGGAGGAAAGGTTAGAAGTTATACAGGCATTATTGGAAATGGATTGCATTCCTTGTGGTATGGAATACTTTCCTGCCTCAAATGATTCTCAATGGAACTTTATAAAAAAATTAATTGACATCTGTGATTATTATATTGTAATTATTGGAGGAAGATATGGATCAATGGATGAGAATGGGATTGGTTACACTGAAAAGGAATATAAGTACGCAATAGAAAATAAAATTCCTGTTATTGGATTTACAATAAAAGATCCATCTTCAATTCCAGTTAATAAAACAGATTAAGATTCAGAAAAGCTAGAAAAACTTAAAAAATCTAGTACTGTCAAAGTTATGTAAACCTTGGTCTTCTGCTCAAGAATTAGGGGGTGTGGTTACTCGGAGTATGTTACAGCTTATAAAAGCTCATCCTAGACCTGGTTGGGTAAGATCAGATCAAGTATTATCAAGTGAAAAGCAACTTGAAATGATAGAGTTGTATAAAGAAGTACAGTCACTTCGATCTCAAGTAACAAGTAAATAATCAAGCTAAAGAAATATTTAATGAAGAAGAAATTAAAGATCTTGCTAATGGTGAGGACAAAATTATTATATATTTTTCTGTGCAAACAGGTAAATGGAATAATAGAGAAACATCTTACGACCACATTACTTTAACATGGAATCAAATTTTTAAAATGTTGTTGCCAAGACTTTATGGGGGAGTAAAAGAGAATAGTTTTAAAAATCACATTAATTTTCTTGTCTTGGACTATTACTTAAATTTTCACCAATTAGATCGCAATCCCAAGCCAGTTATTGTAGTAACAAGTGAGATTGTGGAATCAATAAAAATACAATTATTAGCCCTAAGATATATTAAAAGGGAAGTAGAAGAATATGAAACTGATAAGGAGTTAAAACCTTCCCGTTTTCTTAAATTAACAGAAAAAGGAGAACAAATTATGTATCAATTAAATGCTATAAAAAAATTGCCAAGGATAAAATAACTATTTAGTTTTCTGTTTCATATCATACTAAAATAATTTTTTTTCACCACCACCCTTGTACGCTATACTTTTTACAAAATTTCTGGCAACGAGTAATTACCAGCTGACGATCACTCCGTGAGTATGAATAAAAATTTGAAAGGTAATGGCTTTCTTCTATCTTTGATTCAGTAGAAAAACTAATAATAAGATTACCTGAATATGACTGATAAAATACGCGTACTTGTGGCAGGCTGCGGCAATATGGGGGCTTCTCATGCCCGGGCTTATCATAAAATGCCTGAATTTGAAATTGTAGGACTGGTGAGCCGCGGGCCGGAAAGCCGCGGTAAATTGTCGGATGAACTGGGCGGACTACCCCAATTCGATAACTTTGAAGAATCCCTGGAAAAAACCCGGCCCGATGCGGTATCTATCAATACCTATCCCGATACCCATGCCGCCTATGTAAAAAAGAGTTTGCAGGCCGGTGCCCATGTGTTTGTAGAAAAACCCCTGGCCGAAACCGTGGAACAATGCCGTGAAATTGTAGATTTAGCGAAGAAACTGAACAAAAAACTGGTGATTGGCTATATTTTGCGGGTACATCCTACCTGGATGAAGTTTATAGAAATTGCCCAAACCATGGGAAAACCCCTGGTAATGCGCATGAACCTGAACCAGCAAAGCAGTGGTAAAAACTGGCATACGCACCTGAGCCTGATGAATTCTTTATCCCCCATTGTAGATTGCGGGGTGCATTATGTGGATGTGATGTGCCAGATGACCCGCTCAAAACCTATACGGGTAAGTGGCATTGGCGCCCGGTTAACCAATCAGGTAAAGCCCGATATGTATAACTATGGTCATTTGCAGGTAACCTTCGAAGATGGCTCGGTCGGCTGGTACGAAGCAGGGTGGGGGCCCATGATGAGCGAAACCGCTTATTTTGTAAAAGATGTGATCGGTTCCAAAGGATGTGTCAGCATGGTAGATACCCACCGCAGCGAACGTTCCGATGATGTGGATTCTCACTCAAAAACAAATTCACTAAAGGTGCATTACGCGGAGGTGGATGACCAGGATCAGTTTACCAAAAACGATGAACTCATCGATACTACCGACGAGCCCGATCATCAGGGGCTTTGCGATCGGGAACAGGAATTTTTCCTTAAAGCCATTCAGGAAAATAAAGATCTGACCGATCATATGGAAGATGCTATTAGTAGCTTAAAAGTAGTGCTGGCCGCTGATGAATCGTTCCGAACAGGAAAGACAGTTGAGTTATAATACAACATGTTATCTGCCAACATAAGGGAAACCTAAAGCTCCTGCTTTTGCATGGGTGTTTTGTTGAAGGTTGTTTGGCCAAAAAGGCTGTGATGACACAGCCTATGGGGTTGAAAATTTTTGAAACAAAAAAAGGGAAGTACACACTTCCCTTTTTTTGTTGTAAGTACTGATTACCACCGGTAGTTTAAACCGAATGAGAAAAAGTGGGGGGCGCCAACGGCCAATTCCAGGTTAGCACCCAAATTATCGGTAAAGTAACCACGGAATCCGAAAAGGATTAACTGGGTGGAAGGTTTGGTGCCATTGAATTTGAAATCTCTTGTTTTATCGAAATTAGGAATAGACGCATTGGTGTTGATGTCCCAGTTCGTAACGCCTACACGGAGGCCCGAATACATATCGAACTGATTGCTATTACCATAATGTAGCAGTGCTCTGACGCTGATGTTCAAGCGATTTACACTGGTTTTAAAATTTTGTGTTTGCGTTTCCCCATTGCTGTCGGTATACTCATAGTTTTTATAGCGAATGCCCATGATTTGGTAGGAAGCACCCCCGCCCAAACTCAACCATTTTTTTATACCGTAGTCATAGGTAACCTGAAAAGCCGGCACGGTATAAGTATCGATCAGGGTGCCGGTGCTGTAACTGGCAATATTAAATAATGAACCCACTGCGCTTAATCCCAGGTTTACCCCAACGGAAGAAGTATGCCCAGCATCCTGCGCTGATGCTGAGTGGGCCATCACTAAGATAAATAAGGGGTAAAAGAGGAGTTTTTTCATTTGTGAGTCAGCCTATTGGTATTTTCTATACAAAAACAATGAAACCTATATACTAAACCGTACTATACGATGGATTGTTATGGTTTATTGTATCTAAACCCACAGGGTTACCTATGCAGGCTCATATTGCTTATCGGGCTTGTGAAACAGTGGTTTTCTTTTTGTCATCAATTAATATGCGGAAGGTTTCCAGGGCTTTTCCTGAAGTCAGAGACTCACGTGCCGCGGCTATGCTTTCCTCTAGGGTAAGCGACTTATTGCCGCAATGCAGCGCCATGCCAGCATTGGCCAGCACCACTTCTACCTGTGCTTTGGTTCCTTCTCCTTTTAGAATATTTAAAAAGATGGAAGCGGATTCTTCAATGGTGCTTCCCCCTGCCAGGTCTTCTTTCCGATAAGTTTCAAGCCCGAGTTCTTGCGGATGAAGCACGCTTTCTTTTTCGTTAGTGATCATTTTAAAGGGTCCCGTCAGAGAAATTTCGTCGTATTCATCCAGAGAATGCAGGATCACAAAATCGGTATTGGTTTTCTGGTATAGATAGGCATATAACCTGGCCAACTCCAGGCTGAATACACCTACCAGTTGTTTTTTGGGAAAAGAAGGGTTTACCATGGGCCCCAGCATATTAAAGAAAGTTTTTACGCCCAGTTCCTTCCGGATTGGCGCTACGTTTTTCATGGCTGGATGGAATAATGGCGCATGCAAAAAGCAGATGCCTGCTTCTTCTATACTTTTCTTTAACGTGTCGGCATCGTTGGTGAACTGATAGCCGAAATGAGCCAGCAGGTTGGACGAACCGCATACAGAAGAAACTCCGTTATTGCCGTGCTTGGCTACTTTTTGTCCGGCACCAGCTACAATAAAGGAAGCCAGGGTAGAAATATTAAAAGTATCTTTCCCATCGCCGCCGGTGCCACACAAATCTATGGCATCATATTCTTCAATATGAAGGGGGACACAAAGTTCAAGCATGGCATCTCGAAAACCTTCCAGTTCCTCCACCGTGATACTGCGCATCAGATATACGGTTAAAAAAGCAGCTACCTGGCTGTGGTTATATTTGCCCAGGGCCAGATTCATTAATATTTCTTTAGCAGTAGCCTTATCCAGTGACCTGTATTCGAAAAGTTTGTTTAGTATATCTTTCACCGTTTTAAAGTATTTATAATAATTGAATGTGTGCCTGTTGAAATCGCGAAATAATTAATTTTTTGTATTCAGTTGATCCTGTGCAGCACCGACCGTAATTTTTTCCGTACCCAGCCAGTTGGCCATCATTTGTTTTCCGTGTTCGGTGAGGATAGATTCGGGATGAAACTGCAGGCCTTTTACATCGTAATCGCGGTGCCGCAAGCCCATAATTTCGTCCTTTTCGTCTCGTGCAGTCACAACTAATGAACTGGGAAATGATTCGGCACCCACTGCCCAGCTATGGTACCGGCAAACATTGAACGATTCGGGTAAACCACTGAACAAGTATTCACCATGATCAGGGGAAAGGAAAACAGGATTGGCTACTCCATGCAATACCAGGGGCATGTTGTATAAAGTAGCGCCAAAAGCTTCGGCGATGCCCTGATGCCCCAGACAAATTCCTAAAATACTTTTGGTTGGCGCATAGGTTCTGATCAGATCCATCATAATACCCGCTTCAACCGGAATGCCGGGACCTGGCGATAAAATTATTTTATCGTACTGGTTTACCGATTCCAGGCTGATTTTATCGTTACGGAAAATATCCATTTGTTGGCCATACCCCAGCTCCTTCACAATATGAACCAGATTATAGGTAAATGAGTCGTAATTATCTAACACTAATATTTTCATATTATTCAAAATTTCTGTTTTTTTACTACTAACATGGTATCACTTCCCTTTTGAAACTGATAAGAAACCGGTGCAATTTCAGTGCTAAATCCACCAGTAGCCAGTTCACTCATCAAATTTGATAAATAACCGGAAGGTTTACCATTAATTCGCACCAGCGGGAATATTCTGACTTCCTCTCCAACCCGGGCCATTTCCCGGATAGCTTTCAGGTGAAATTCATAGTCAAATTGTTTTTCATAGGTAAAGAGGCAATAGGAAGAAATTACCAGGTCAAACAGATTTTCCTGAAATGCCAGTTCAGGCAATGTGCCTGTTACATACCTGCCTTCCTTTTTTCCTGTTTCAAAATCCTGAAGAAAAAGATCCATAGCAGCCAGCCGGATATTCAATAATTTTTCAGGACTGCCATATTCATCCCAAATGTAATCGTCATGATTTTTTTCTAACTGTTGTACAATAACCTCAGCAGTGGCTTCAATGCGATTTTTAATCTGCGCAGCACTAAACTGATAAATGGGGTCCAAAGAAATACAATATTTTCCTGCCTGCGTCATTTCAGCGTTGAAGCTGGCAGGCCCATCGGCTACACCCAATATCTTTTTGTCAAGGTCAGCTGCGGTAAGCGCGAACATCAGTTTGTATTCCTCCCAATTTCTGCCCCACGGCAGTACCGCAGTGGCGTCCGCCCGATCAATAGTAAATCCCATTTTGTTAACGATTAATATCCCTCGCTACTTCGATAGCCCGCCGCAATGCGGCCAGCTTATTATTTACTTCCTGCAATTCGCTTTCTTTATTCGATTTGGCGACGATACCCGCACCCGCCTGATAAAATAAAATATTATTTTTGCTGATGAAAGACCGGATCATAATGGCATGATTAAAATCTCCATCAAATCCCAAGAAGCCAATGGCACCCCCATAGTAACCACGTTTGGTGGGTTCATATTTATTAATCAGTTGCATGGCCATATGTTTGGGGGCACCGGAAAGCGTGCCTGCCGGAAACGTATCGGCCACCACTCTTACCGGCGATGTATTCTCAGTCAGTTGGCCGGTAACCTTAGACACCAGGTGGATCACATGGGAGTAATACTGGATTTCTTTAAAGTTTTCTACCCGTACATTACTGCCATTCCGGCTCAGGTCGTTGCGGGCCAGGTCTACCAGCATCACATGTTCTGAGTTTTCTTTAGGGTCGTCGAGCAACTGCTTGGCCAGGGCGGCATCGGCCTCATCGTTTCCGGTACGGCGAAAGGTACCGGCAATGGGGAAAATATGGGCTTCCTGGTTCTTAATTACGATTTGTGCCTCAGGCGAGGACCCAAACAGTTTAAAGTTACCATAATCGAAATAAAACAAATAGGGCGACGGATTGATAGAACGCAAGGCCCGGTACACATTGAACTCATCTCCTTTGAAGCCCGTCTGAAACCGACGCGAAAGTACGATCTGGAATACATCGCCCCGGAAGCAATGTTCAATGCCTTTGGTAATTACATTTAAAAACTCCTGATCGGTCTGGTTGCTGCTTTCCTCACCTGAAATACCAAAGTGGTAGATCGGATAATTTTTGTTTTCTATCAGGGTAATTAGCTGTTCAATATCTTCATCATCAGGTGGGGCATCGGGCAGGCCATGTTCAAAAACGTGAAGTTCGTTGCGAAAATGGTCGATCACAATTACATACCGATAAACCGCATAATGAATTTCCGGAATGTGGTAATCGTTTTCCGAATCCGCTTTGATGTCAATATCTTCAAAATATTGCACGCCGTCGTAGGCCATGTAGCCGAATAAGCCATTGGTAGTAAACTTAAAAGGATTTTCATCGGTAATAAAACAACCGGAAAATTCACTGAGCATTTCTACCGCATCCTGTTTATTTTCCAGTTTTTTTACTATTTCCTTTCCATCGGGAAAATGCTGGGTTACCACACTGTTTTTTACAGTAAAAGTAGCAATAGGCTGGCAGCAAATAAAAGAATAGCTATTTTCATTACTATGATAGTCGGAACTTTCCAATAGAATAGGGTTTTCAAATTTGTCGCGCAATTTCAGGTAAATACTTACCGGCGTAACCGTATCAGCCAGCATTTTTTTATGCCGGGTGAACAGGTTATAAGTTTTCGAGTCTGTTGAACTTATCATTTCATTCATTTTGAAGATTAAACCAAAAAAGCCTACTGTGAGAACAGTAGGCTTTTGAAATTTACATTATTAGCAAGGATGGATTACAAAGTGTTAAGCATGCTGTTTACTCATAGGATTTTGCTATGAGTGCCACCAGCATTTTAATGCGTTGGTATTTATTATTTTATATTTACCAGCCAACATGCGACAAATATAAGCGCGTTAATTGACAATTCAAATCAGAAATTTTAAATAAATATATTTTACCGCAAAGGGTTGGGAGCGGGAAGGCTATAAAAGGAAACCCAGCTTGAGCTTGAAGGTTTTATAACCTCCTAAAATTGACAGGTTTTGAGCTGCCCCGCTATCGCAACTATCCACTGTTAACATTCCGCGAAAACAGAATGACCCTGACCTACATCAGGATTGAGGTCCAGTTTTGAAAGAGAGCTTGACTCGGTATTGTTTTATTGTTGAAGTTAGAAAACAAGTCCAAAACTCAAGTGGGTATCTCCATTGCAAACATACGATTTACCTTTTAAAACATAAAACGTAAAAGGGTAGTATGTAAGAAATTTCGATTAATAATAAGTAAGCGCGAAAAGATCCTGCTCTGGCCAGTCGTTCACCTTAGCGAAATAATTCTCCATAATCCAGTTGATGCGGCCGTTGAAGCTGCCACTTCTGCGGTTGCTGGTGTTGGTAATGGCTACCCAGGAGATGCCATTATCTTTACGCTTCAGAATGGCAGAGGTGCCGGCCAGTGTTCCGGTACGCCACCAGGTTCCCTGACTGATGCCCCGCCAGCCATACGGATGGCCCGTTTCCGGTGCGGTCATGGCCAGCAGCGATTGGTTCGATAATATGTCGGGCGTATCTTTAAAGCCATCTACAGCCGTTAAAAATCGAAGTAAGTCAGCGGATGTTGCCAGCCACCCACCAGCAGCCCCCATGGCTTCAATATCAAAACCACAGTACGTACTGGGCACGCTTTCACCTGTTCCATAGCAGGATAATCTCAGATTATTAGGCGTATCGTCGTAATAAGTGGCTTCATTCTCTACCTGATCTTCCATGCGCGATTTGGCAAGCTGCATGCTGGTGATGCCCAATGGATAAAGAATAGCAGATTGTACATAACCTTCATAACTCATGTCGGTTAATGCTTCAATTACTTTCCCTAAAATACTGTAGCCAAAGTTTGAATAATCGTAATAGGTGCCAGGGCGGTAAGGCAAACTGTTCGACAATACAAATGAGATAATACCATCCAAACCTACCGGAAGCGGCACGCTTAATGACGAAACCACTCTTTCGTTGATGAACATAGGATCGCCAAAAGTACGCTTACTCCAACCTGCTGTATGGTTCAGTAAATGTTCAATGGTAATTTCTTCATAACGTTTGTGGGTAATTACATCGTAAATGCCACCATGTAAAATGCCCTTTTCGCCAAATACCTGGCTGTCTAGTGTAATCTTCCCATCCTCAATCAGTTTCATAATGGCTACCGCTGTAATCAGTTTCGACACGCTGCCGATGCGCATCAGGTGATACGGTTGTAGGGTAGTTTCCATTTCTCGATTGGCATGTCCGAAACCCTTAGTATAAACCAGTTTGCCATCTTTTACAATACCTACTGACAAGCCTTCCAGCCTTTGCGATTGCACAAATTTTTCTAATTCTTCATCCAGACTTTTGAATTTCTCCAGATCAGAGTAACCATTCGTAAGTTTATTAACTTTTTTTATTTTGATTTCAATATTGCCCAACGCAATGCTGCTATCGGCGATAGAAAATGGCACACCGAAGTAGATGAGCATAAAAAAGCTAAAGTATTTGATCGAAAATTTTTGATACGCTGTACTGATCAGGTTTTTTAATCGCATAACTTAAGGTTGTAATTAAAAAGTTTTGAGTTTTCAAAAGCAAAACAAAATAGTTTGCCAGCGGTTAAGTTGTGTAATTTTTCAGAACTTCAACTTAACGTTCTTACAAAGAATTTATTCAGTAAATAGTTCCAAAAGCCAGCAAAAATATGGCTTATTTTTAAGCGAGTCAAAGGCTATAACGCATTTACCTTATATTGTGTAAAACATTCTTTGTAAAGTATTACTTTTCAATAGATTAGTAAAATAAAACCGCGATTTGTAACCTACTATTCTGTTTTATTTAAATCAAGTCCTTCATAGTATTTTAGGTCATTGTTTTTCCTGGATTTTACGTAATAAGTTATTTGCCCCACGTGGTAGGAAAAATGCGCTGCCACATGCATCAGAATGCCGATTCGGGTTTCTTCAAATCCCTGTACTTTATGTTTTCCAAATGTTTTCCAAGTAAGGCGGCTGGCTCCAGCTTATCAAGTAAGATTTCTACCGCTTTCATTAAATTTCCCACACTTACCGTTTCCGCATTGGGCCTGTACCAGATTTCCTCTAAAGAAAGCTGATTGAGGCATTTCCTGATGCGGGGTACTGATTCAAAACCCGCATCAACCCTGCAAGCCAAAATATTGGGTAATTTTTAAACTTTAATGCTTTAATTTGATAAGAATATCAATTTTTAAAAGTAATAAATAAATTTTGCGAAAATGAAGAAATAAAATTGAGAATTATCTTATGCAGGCTTTTGCGAATTCACAAGAGAAAACCATATTTTTTTATTAGATATCCGCAATTTGACATGCATACAAAAGAAATATCAGTAGCTATATGCTCAAAACCGAAAGACAAAAACTAATTCTGGAAGAACTTGGTTTGTACAATCGATTGAAGTCTGTCACACTGGGCAAAAAGTTTTCTGTTTCGGAGGATACCCGCAACCTGAACGAACTTACCCTTAGCGGTAATCTGAAGAAAGTACATGGCGGAGCGGTTTCGTTATCCTATTTCCCCAGTTTTAAAAAAAGGGAAGTAGAGGAAATTCATATTAAACACCTGATCGCGAAAAAAGCGGTTAGTTTAATCAAAAGCGGGCAGGTACTGAAACCATTATCAAAAAGGCAATTATCAACTCGTCGCACCGGGTGGCTTCGCTGGTAATTTCCAAAAAGCTTAATACCACGCAATCCTATAAGGTGTGTGAACTCAATCAGGTGGACGTATTGGTTACCGATTTTGATAATACAGACCCACGCCTGCAGGCTTATGTTAAGAAAGGAATAGAAGTATTATAGGTACTTCCTGGTAATGCTATCCGGCATGAAGATTTCATACATTTCTGTAATTGTTTCTTATTTTTGGAAATAGTTTTACATACCGTGCCGGTATTATTTAAATAATTATTGCTTTTATACTTATTTATTGCATTTTTATACAAATTTTGCAAAATTGTATACAGGTAGCATGGAGTACCCCACCAGTTGCTGCCTATGAAATTGGTACTTTAAATTTGTTTTAACGCGAATAATATGATGGGAAAGTTGAAGGTTATAGCAGTACCTACCAATTTTTAGTTCCTTAGAGAGAAGTGATGCCGGAAAATGAAGAAAGCTCAACATATTCCTTACGTTTCCACACAAAATGGGCCTGGTTCTTTTTTATGGAACTCTATCTATCAATTTCAGTATTTTATGAATAAAACATGTGAACAAGTGAGGCGAAAATTAAACACTGAAATTTTTCTGAAAATACCCCTGATGCTATTATGCGCTACGCTGCTCGGCTCAGCCTGCCCGAAAGAAGAGCAGCTTTTTCAACTGCTTTCTTCCCGAAAAACCGGGATCAATTTCAGTAACCGGCTTATCGAGAATGAAAATTCTAATATTCTGAAATACGAATATTTTTATAATGGCGGAGGCGTAGCCGTAGGCGATATCAACAACGATGGCCTCGACGATATTTTCTTTACTGCCAACATGGAACCCAATCAGCTGTATCTGAATGAGGGAAACATGAAATTCAAAGATATTACAAAAACCAGTGGCGTGGCTGGCAAACCCAATAGCTGGACCACCGGCGTTACCATGACCGACATTAATGGCGATGGCCTGCTGGATATTTATGTGTGTTATTCGGGCAAAGGGAACCCCGAATCGCGCGGGAATGAACTGTACGTAAACCAGGGCAACCTTCAGTTTAAGGAAGAAGCAGCCCGGTATGGCCTAGACGATAATTCGCACAGCACCCAGGCCCTGTTTTTCGATTATGATAAAGATGGCGATTACGATATGTATTTGCTCAATCATAACATCAAAGTAATTTATGAAATAGAATTTGACCAGGTAAAAAATACCCGTGATCAGTATGCCGGTGATAAATTTTATGAAAATCAGAACGGTCATTTTGTCGACATCAGTGAAAAAGCAGGTATCAAAGGCAGTCCGCTGGGCTTTGGGTTAGGACTGGCCGTAGCCGATGTGAATGGCGATGGCTGGCAGGATATTTATGTGTCTAATGACTACACCGAAGCCGATTACCTGTACATCAACAATGGTATTGGCCCGGATGGACATGCCACGTTCACTGATCGGCTTACCGATTACTTTCAGCATATTTCTCATTTTTCCATGGGCTCTGATATTTCAGATATGAACAACGATGGCATGCCCGATATTTTTACCCTGGACATGCTGCCCAGCGACAACCACCGGCAGAAATTATTATATGGCCCTGATAATTATGAAGAATATGCCCTGATGGTGATCAATGGGTTTTACCATCAGAACATGCGGAATATGTTGCAGATGAACAATGCCAATGGCTCGTTTAGCGAAATCGGACAACTGGCCGGTATTTCCAACACCGACTGGAGTTGGTCGCCTTTGTTTGCCGATTATGACAACGACGGATGGAAAGACCTGTTTGTAACCAATGGGTATTACCGCGACTATACCAACCGCGATTTTCTGAAATACAAAGGCGATTATTACTTTCAGGCAGCCCTGAACAAGCAAAAAGCCGATACTTTTCAGTTGGTGAATACCATGACTTCCACGCCGCTGCACAATTTCATATTCCAGAATAATAAAAACCTGACTTTTGAGGATATGAGCGCCTGCTGGGGTTTTGAAGACCTTACCTTTTCCAGTGGTTCTGCCTACAGCGATCTGGACAACGATGGTGACCTGGATCTGGTTGTCAGCAACCTGAATGAAAGGGCTTCTGTGTATCAGAATATGACGCGGGAAAAGTATCCTGAAAAGAATTTCCTGCAAATTGACCTGAAAGGAGCTGGAAAAAACAGTCTGGCTTTGGGCAGCAAAGTATTTGTGTATACCCCGGATGGAAATACTCCGGATGGCACGCAGTTTTATGAGCAAATGCTTACCCGTGGCTTTCAGTCATCGTTAAGCAGGCGGATTCATTTCGGTATGGGCAGTCACCAAACGATAGATTCTGTAAAAGTAATATGGCTGTCGGGTGCTACTCAGGTTGTGAAGAATGTAAAGGCCAATCAGGTTTTGGAAATTGTGGAGGAACCGAAAGCTGTGCAGCCATATCAGCCATTGGTCAGCCATCAGAAGGATACTATTTTTACAAAAGTACCATCGCCCATTGCTTACCAGCATCAGGAATATCCCTTCAACGACTTTAAGCGGCAGCCCCTGCTCATGACCATGCTGACCACCTGTGGCCCTATAATGGCGCTGGGCGATATCAATGGTGATGGCATGGAGGATGTTTTTGCAGGCGCCTCCAAAGAAAGCATCGGAAAAATATTTCTGCAATCAGGCAATGGCGGTTTTAAAGAAACTGCCCAGGCTTTTACCTATACCGATGAGTTTAGTACCGATGCTGACGCGCTGTTTTTTGATGCTGATGGCGATGGCGATCAGGACCTGTACATTGCCAGTGGCGGGTACCAGGATTATAATCCGCACGACCTAGTTTTGCAGGACCGGTTGTATCTGAATGATGGCAAAGGTGCTTTCTCAATAGCTGCCGATGCACTGCCACCCATGCTGGTGAGTAAATCCTGTGTAAAATCCTGCGATTTTGACCACGATGGTGATATGGATTTGTTTGTGGGTGGTCGGGTAATTCCCGGGGAATATCCCAGGGCACCGGAAAGCTTTTTGCTGCAGAATGATGGCACCGGACATTTTACCAATGTGATCGCCTCGGCCATGGCTGAACTGCGACAGTCGGGTATGGTGACCGATGCGGCCTGGATCGACCTGGATGACGACCAACTGGAGGAACTGGTGGTAGTGGGAGAGTTTATGCCCATTATGGTTTTCAAAAATAAGGGTGCCGGCAGTTTTACTAATGCGACAAGCGATTATTTCGACCAACCCCTTAGCGGAATGTGGTGCCGGTTGCTGGCAGATGATTTCGACAAAGATGGCGATCTGGATATTATTGCCGGTAACTTTGGGCTGAACTCGCAGTTAAAAGCCAGTGAGAAAGAACCGCTCAACCTGGTTTACAAAGACTTTGACAACAATGGTTCCGTTGATCCTATTCTCACTTATTATATAGAGGGTACTCCCTATCCGTTTGCCGGTCGTGATGAATTGCTGGACCAGGTCTATAGCCTGCGCAAAAAGTTTACTTCCTATGCTTCCTATGCCGATGCCAGGCTGGAGGATATTTTTTCGCAGGAAGAACTAAAGGACGCTAAAATCCTACAGGCCAATACGCTGGAAACTATCTACCTGGAAAATAAAAATAACAAGCTGGTACAACATGACCTTCCTGTGGAAGCTCAGTTTGCGCCCGTGTATGCCATCACTTCGCTGGATTACAACCAGGATGGTCATATGGATGTAATACTGGCGGGTAACCAGAGTTCTATCCGAATCAGAATGGGCGTAATGGATGCCAACTATGGTACTTTACTGGAAGGTGATGGCGAAGGAAACTTTAAATATGTACCGCAGGCCCAGTCCGGGTTCGATTTTAGAGGCGATGTGAAGTCGCTTAAAAATATTAATTTGAAAAATGAATCGTTTCTGTTAGTAGGGATCAACAATATGGGCATTGAGGCTTATAAGCTTAGAAAAAATGAGATGATTAATTCCAAAATTGATAAATAAATACAGACTAACTTGCATCAAGTCTTTCAAATATGCTGAATTATACATTAATACGTAATATTCTTGCCGCGCTGATTTTTGTGGTTTCACTTAGAGCCAGTGCTGAAACTACGTCAAACCCGCAAAAAGCGAATGAATTTGCCAAACATATTTTCGATATCTCCCAGGTATTGTTACACGATGTGGTGAATCCGCCCGCGGCCAGCCGGTTTTATGCTTATTCTTTGCTGGGAGCGTATATGGTGGTATTGAATGAAAATAATAAATTACCCGATTTTCTGAAGAAATTTAAAGAACCGCTGGTTATTGACATGCCTTTGGTGCCCAAACATTTTGAAGAAGCGTTCTGTGCCAATTATGCCATGCTGGAGGTTGGGAAACATATTATCCCCTCTGGTTACCTGTTAGCAGACAAACAAACGGCTTATATCCAATCTTACAAAAAGCGACACCGAATTAGTAAAAAGGTAATGGAGGAAAATATTGGATATGCCACTTTGGTAGCCGAGCAGGTAGTAAATTATGCCAAAACAGACGGTTACTCCAGGCTTAGTACCTTCACACGGTATACGCCCAAAAGAGAAGAAGGGCACTGGTATCCCACACCGCCTACCTATATTTCGGCTATAGAACCTAACTGGATAACCATTAGACCTTTTTTTATGGATTCGGCCAGTCAGTTTGTACCCAATCCACCGGCACCTTACGATCTGGACAAAAGCAGCAGTTTTTACCAGCAAACCATGGAGGTCTACGAATCGGTAAAAAGCAATGACGCGGAACGCAGGGAAATTGCCAATTTCTGGGATTGTAATCCTTTCGCGGTCACCTATTCGGGCCATATGGCCATTGGGTTAAAGAAAATTTCCCCAGGCGGGCATTGGATCGGTATTACTGGCATCGCCTGCGAAAAAGCGGGTATTTCTCTGGATTCTACCGTGCTGATTCATACCCTGGTAGCGCTTACCCTGTACGATGCTTTTATCAGTTGCTGGCACGAGAAATACCGCAGCAATCGGATACGCCCCGAATCTGTGATTAACCGTAATATCGACAAAGCCTGGAAGCCTATTTTACAAACGCCCCCTTTTCCTGAATACACCAGTGGGCATAGTGTAGTTTCCAGTGCCAGTGCCGTGGTGCTTACCAATTTCCTGGGCGATAATTTTTCTTTTGAAGATTCATCGGAAGTATATTTCGGATTGCCGGTCAGGAATTTCACGTCTTTCTACCAGGCTTCTGACGAAGCTGCTATTTCCCGGTTGTATGGCGGTATTCATTTCAGAGATGCCATTGAAGAAGGTGTTACACAGGGCCGTGCCATTGGAAACCATATCCTCAGAAGAGTTTTTCCGGAAACTTCACTGAAAACGGAATAGCATGAAAAAAGGCACCCTTTTACTATTTCCAATTATCAAAATCTTATTTAATTTACATCCCACCAAACCCTTGAGGTAAAGGTGTCGCCATTGCTCAATCGGCTTACCGCGGTCGCGTAGTTATCCGGATTGTTAGATGATTCGGACGACTGGTAAGGAATTCTCCTTGGAATGGCTCCGGGGCTGAACTGGTTCGGAGCTGTAATGGGAGTGAGTTCAGGATATCCTGTTCTTCTCCAGTTGATCCAGGCTTCTATGAAGTTGAAAAGAGACACATTGGTTGCCCAGTATTCTTCGTTAATCATTTTGAGAGCGCTAGTGGCAGATGATTCATCCAACGGATGCGCAGCTACGTATGCCATAACAGCGGCATTGTCAATCACGCCGGCTTCACCAAACTGACTTAGTGATTCCATACCAGCTGCTACACCATTGGCATAATGCTGTGCGGCAGATATCCCACCCACATTCCAGCCTCTCACGCTTGCTTCTGCCAGTAACAATTTAACAATTCAGTTTCGGCATATGTAAATACGATGTTAGGGCCACTTCTGTCCAGATAAATAGCTGTGGTAGGACGAGAATATTTACCAAGAATAGCTACATCATCGCCACTGCCTGTACCGCCGGGATATTTGGCATAATCCACAATGGTTGATAATGTATAGCCATTGGGCAAACCAATCTGGATGGCGAGATCAGTACTACCAGCTAAATCCTGGTTAGAGTTGGCAGCCAGACCATCCTGAGAAACTTCTGCGATAACGCCTAAACGAGGGTCGTTGGTGCTTTTCAGATAGTCAATAAATGTTTCTGACCAGCGTACTTCCCGATAGTCATCAGCAGTTTTTAAAGAACCGGTAGTCGCATTGCCAAACCCAGTACTGTTGTCGGCTTTTACCACGGCATTGTCTTCGATACTGGTGAAAGTACCACCCGCCGCAGCTTTTTCAGCATACGTTTGTGCCATGGCAGGATCTACTTTGGTAAGTCGCATGGCTACTTTTAACATCAGCGAATATCCGAATTTCTTCCACTGATCGATGTTTCCACCATAAAATAAATCGGCAGTAGGACCACTTTTTGATGCATCCAGACTTCCCACCGCAGTTTCTAGCTCTCTTAACATGGTGGCATAAATGCTTTCCTGCATGTCGTAAGCAGGCTGGGCAATTCCCTCTTTTGCCCGTAAAGCTTCTGTATAAGGCACATCGCCATAGCTATCGGTAATGCGCTGCATAATCATTACCTTCATGATGGTTCCTACATGATACAGGTTAGATTGCGCTTCGTTTTCAGCAACCAGATTTCGCATTTCAAAAATGTAACTGGCAGCCTGATAATCACTGTTGAATAAACTGTTCTGATAAGAAATCAAACTGCTTGAACCTACATACTTGTCGCCATTGCTGTAATAACCAAAAGTAGAAGCAAGGCCCTGAATCCACATGCTTTGAAACAGAAGCTGTGAATAACCTGTGTTAGAATAATTAAATTGTGCCCGTGACAACAGGTAATTGGCATTAAACACCTTGGCACTAGCTTGTGTGGGGTACGAATTGATGGAGTCAAAATCATCCGTACAGTTGAACTGTAACAGGAGCAAAGCGAACCCTAAATATTTAAATATTTTATTCATGTGTTTGTAATTTTGATTTTATCGGTAAAATGGAACAGCCATTCAATTAGATCGTTGCAGTGCTGATTGCGCTTCTGCCATGAGCTTGTACGCATGGCCGTTTCATAATAGTAAGTGATTAGAATTTGATATTTACGTTCACACCATAAGTTCTGGTAGAAGGCAAGCTGTTTCCTTCAATACCGGCATACCTCAGCAGTGGTGAAAACCCAGCTTCAGGATCAATGTTGTCAGTATGTTTTAACAGGGTAAGCAGGTTTCTGCCAACCAATGACACTGTTACACCCTCAATAGAAAGTCTTTCGGTAAGGCTGGAAGGCAATGAATACCCTAAAGTAACCTGACACAGTTTAATGAAACTTCCGTCCAGTACGTTTAAGGCTGAAACACGACGAATCAGGGTCTGATAATACGTTTGTGCCTCAACAGATGCCGTATTGGTTACATACTCAGGATCTTCAGCAGTACCCACATTCACTACGCCATCGGCAGTAATACCACCTTCTCTTCCCTGCAGGGTCATTTTGTCCAAACCACGATAGATTTTGTAGTAGTTAGAAGCAGAAAGCACCTTGTTGCCAAATTTAGCACCAAAAAGAAAAGCAAAGTTGAATGACTTATAGCTGAATTCGTTATTGAAACCGCCATACGCTTTGGGTAATACACTTCCCATAGGCACCAATTCTCCCTGTACAGGAACTCCATCGGTATCTACTATAATTTCACCCGCATCGGTACGGGCATAATCGTATGCCATTACCTGCGGGTCGGGTAATCCTTTTACCAAAGCAGTGTTGGCATTCAAAGGCCGATACGTACCAAGGTTAAGGGTAGTATTGGTGCTTTCAGGTACGTATATCTCAGCGATATTGTTCTTCAGCGTAGTGAAGTTTAAAGAGGTATTCCAGTTAAATGCTGAAGTACTGACGGGTGTCGCCGTAATTAACAATTCCAATCCCTCGTTTTCAGTAGAACCTGTGCCAATGTACTGGCTGGTATAGCCGGTTGCCGGCGAAAGGCTGCCGCTGATAATTTCATTTTTGGTTTTACGATTGAAGTACGCTATATCAACCCCCAGTCGGTCTTCAAAGAATTTTACTTCCGTACCGAATTCATACTCGGTTAAAGTAAACGGGCTCAGGAACAGGTTGGGCAGCGCGCTGCTGAAACTTCCGGTAGTAACGCCATTGATGGTAGATCCCACGCTGTAATACGATTATGTAATGTAAGCATCGCCCGGCTCGCCACTGGTTTGGCCCCAGGAGCCTCTTAGTTTACCATAACTGATAGCAGGTACATCCCATACTTCAGAAAAGATAAAGCTGGCTGATACCGATGGTGTAAATATGCTTCTGTTGCTGCTGGGCAGGGTTGAATACGTATCGTAACGGCCGGTGGTAGTTAAAGTAAGAATACTTTTGTAAGAAAAATCGGCCGTGTAATACGCAGACTGCGCTTCTTTTCCATTATACCCATACGATCGGTTATAAGATTCTACGTTGTTGTAACTATAGAAATAGGGCAATACAAATGGTCCGCCACTCACCCCGATGGTTTCATAGTTATTCTTTCTAAGGTTAGCACCCAAAGAAATATCGGTGGTAATATCAGCCGTAATATTTTTACTAATTCCAACCAATACATCGGTGTTCAACTCAGAGGTTTCAGAACGGGACAAATTACCCAATGAACCTCGCTGGTTTGATGAATATGCAGTACCCCATGGGTTTACCTGAAAATACCGGTCGTTTAGTACGTCATAACCCACACGGCCTTGCGGAAACAGCCAATCAGTAAAATCGTACCGGGCAGTAACAGCAGAAATCAAACGCTTTCTACCTACATTGTTTACAAACTGATTTACCACAAACCATGGGTTGGTTACATAAATATCGTCGTTCCATGTAATTTCTGCTCCCTTGTTATTCACATCATAACCAGGTTTCAGCACCTCATGGCTGATGCTGTTTGCCAGATAATTGACGTTATTGGCATTCATAGGCGCGTCGCTCAGATAAGGACGGTTTTTAGAATCCTCATCAATATAATTGGCTACTACACTTACATTTAATTTATCCGTTACATCCTGATCAATGCTCAGGTTTACTGTTTTCCGGTCGATACCCGAATTTCTCAGGATGGATTTGTTATCCAGATTTGATAATGACAGGCGGAATGCACCATTTTCTCCACCTTTAGAAACCGATACAGTATTGGTAAAAGTAGGCGCCGTTCTGTAAAAAGTAGCGATGTTATCTTTCACCGCTGAATAAGGATACATGTTGCCATCAAACTGAATGGTAGAAGCACCGTCCAGCTTCTCTCCCCAGCTATAGGTACCGGCATTCAACGCGTCGGATACAGTAGCAGGTCTTACACCATGCTGACCTTGTCCGTATTGATACTGAAAATCAGTAAAATTAATGGCTTTATCCAGGGTATAGTTCATGTTATATTCCACAGAAAAGTCATTCTTTTTACCGCCTTTGGTAGTGATAATGATCACACCATTGGCTGCCCGGGCGCCATACAATGCAGAAGCAGAAGCTCCTTTCAGTACGGTCATGGTCTCGATATCGTCCGGATTCAGGTTAGAAATACCATCGCCCCGGTTGGAACCGCCCCATTCGCCTGAACTACCCCGCTGGCTGTTGTCGATGGGCACCCCGTTGATTACGAAGAGCGGAGAACTGGCACTAAAGCTGGACATTCCCCGTAGTAAAATTCTGGCTGAAGAACCAGGGCCACCGCTCACACCACTTACATTGAGGCCGGCTACCCGACCCGCCAGTGAATATGCCACGTTGGTTTCTCTGGCTTTTGTTAGCAATTCGCCATCTACTTTGGCAATGGAATAACCAATTTTTTCTTCTTCCTTGGCAATACCCAAGGCTGTAACTACTACTTCCTGTAATTCGGCAATATCCGGTGTCATTTCCACGTTGATGGTTGACGGATCTCCTACCGCTATTTCTTCAGCAACAAATCCGATAAAAGTAAAATGTTAGTGCCAAATCTGAGATATAACATTTTAATGATTCCTGTTCGGCTTCTCCCAATTGCGGCTTCATAAAGTGAAAAACGAAGCTAAGATAATCAGCAATTTCATGCGAATATTTTCTCGTAATTAATTAAATATTGCGAAAACACGCATTATTCCTGAATAATTAGAAGATTATTCGCTAAAAATGTATACCAATAATAACTGCTTTTTATTGAAGTTGGAAGGCAAAAAAAATGAGAATGAATTGGATGTAGAAAAGAAAAAATCCCTTTAGATTATCATTAAAAGGGATTTTTTCTTTTTGAAAACTATTAGAAGGCAGTAGTAAGTCGCCTTTTATCTGAACATTAAGAATAAATTTTCAACATTATCTGCAATTTTCACTCAATAAAACCAAGGTTGCAGGTAGTTGAATTTTACTTTTTTAAAATACCAGAAG
Organism: Cyclobacteriaceae bacterium; assembly: GCA_041745535.1. GTDB lineage: Bacteria > Bacteroidota > Bacteroidia > Cytophagales > Cyclobacteriaceae > JBGTIS01. The sequence continues at coordinate 20,916 of JBGTIS010000119.1, forward strand.
TATTAGTAATAGAATAACAATAAGCGCACCGGCACCAATATAAACGCCACTACTCAGCGCCTGTTGTTTCAGCGCCTTTGTTTCCCGTTTTACATCTTTTATTTCTTCTTTGATTCTGGCTTTTTCTTCCCGGGTAGTGGCCATGTTTTTAGCTGCTTTAAGCTGTTCAGCACGCTCCAGTAATTTTTGGGAAGCTCTTTCAAATTCATCTTTTGTTAAAGAACTTTCCTTACGGGTATTAACTTTTGCGTCCGGATTGTCCGTCATAGCTGATGCGGGAAGGTAAAGCAATGAAAGGCTCAAAAAGAGCACGACAAGTTTTAACGATTTTAACATCATGGTTGTATTAGTTTTAGGTTTAACTATAATTATTGAAAGGCTGTTCATTGAACAACCTTCAATTATCATATTTGTTTGGAGTAAAAATAAAAATTTTCAAGGTATAGAATTTTTTATCTCAAGTTTGTTTGTTCCGATTCCAATTGATGGTAAAATAAACCTCAATTTCTATCAGCATATAGCTGTTTTATCGCCTTTGAATTTTTCCGATTTGTCAAAAGTTAATTCCGGAAATATTTGAATATTTATACAAAATATTTTTATTACGAATAATTTCGTAATAAATTTTTTTCTTTCATTCCTGTTGTATATATTCGTATTACGAATGTGTTCGTAATAAACTTTTAATGTGATGAATAAGATCAAACCTTCCGCGGCCGAACTTGCTATTTTACAGGTACTTTGGCAAAACGGCCCCAGTACGGTAAAAGCAGTAAACGAGGTTCTGAATCAGGACAAACCCACAGGCTATACTACCACTTTAAAATTTATGCAGATTATGCATGAAAAAGGTTTGGTAACCCGCACTTCGGAAGGTGCCAAAGGTCGGTCCCATATTTATAAAGCGGCTGTGGCCGAATCGCAAATCAGTGCCGATTTGCTCGATTCGTTCATTCAGCGGGTATTTCAGGGGTCGGCTGCCAAACTGGTGATGAAAGCTTTGGGAAAAGGGAAAACCTCGGAAGAGGAAATTCAGGAAATCAGAAAACTATTGGATGAAATAGAAAAAAATAAAAACTTATGACCGACTTTTTTGAACTTCTCACTCATAACCTTGCTGTTCAGGCTTTTGGGCTTTCGCTGCTCCATTCATTATGGCAAGGGGTACTCATCGCTTCAGTGCTTTGGTTAGTCAATCAATGGGTCACTTCCCAGTTTGCGCAATGGCGGTATGGACTGGCTTGTCTTTCACTTTTGTCATTAATATTTATTTTTAGCTATACTTTTTATCAGGAATACCAATACCTGCAAGCATTACAAAAATTGGAAGTCCAGTCGGTTCCTTTTACTTTGGATCAGTCAGGCGAACAGGTTTTACAATCAGGACAGGATTCGGGCTTTTTTACAGAACTGACTTTGGGCTACCAGCAGGCGATGCAATGGATTTCCAGTTATTCGATTTATATCTTTCTGTTCTGGTTAACCGGATTTATTTTATTTGCGATTCGCCTTTCTATGGGATTGCTGTTTACGGAAAGGCTGGTGCACCAGGGAAAACCTTTGCCGCATATATGGATGCGAAAACTGGAATCGCTACAAGAAAAAATTGGTTATCACAAAAAAATCAGGCTGCTTTCCGCTGATGCCGCGACCACCCCTTTTACTTTTGGCTGGCTCAAACCGGTGATTATGTTTCCGGTAAGTTTGTTAACCCAACTGCCTGCCGATCAGGTAGAAAGTATACTGCTACACGAGCTGGCGCATATAAAAAGGAGAGATTACCTGATCAATCTGCTTCAGGCGCTTGCCGAAATCGCTTTCTTCTTTAATCCGAGTTTCTGGTATATTTCCACAGTGCTGGAGAAAGAACGTGAAAATGCCTGCGACGATCTGGTACTTGCTGCCACCCACGACCGGGTTTCCTATGCCCGTGCCCTCACTAATCTGGCCCGATTGTGCCAGTTAGAAACTATAAGTCCTGCCGCGCTGGCCATTGCCCAAAAAAAACAAAGCTTAATGCGGCGCATTCAACGAATTGTTTATTACTCACAAACCAATCCTATGATGAAAAAATCTTTCAAAACCCGCTGGTACCAACTGGCGATGATAAGTATGGTCTGTATGCTGCTTGCCTTTGTGACAGTTGAAGTAAAAGGAAACAAAGGAATTTCAGAAATTAAAACTGCCGAAATTATGGATCATGAAAAGGAACAACTACCGGATACTGTAATTCGACAAGGCAAAATTAAGACGCGGCATATCAATGGAGATAAAGAACCATTATATATGTTAGATGGAAAGCCGGTAGAAAGCATTTCCAGCTTAAACTCTAATGATATTATTTCTGTTGATGTGCTGAAAGATGAAAAGGCATTCGCGCTTTATGGAGAGAAAGGTAAAAATGGTGTAGTGCTGATAACCACTAAATCAGGAAAGAGATCAACCAATATCGCAAATGATTTGATAGAAGTCAGAGATACCTCAGTTTTCGACTCTGAACTGGAAAAAATTTCAGATGGTCAAAAAACTGATACGGTTTATTATCAAGAAGGCAATAAAAAAGTGACATTTTACGAAGTAAGGCCTTCTGAAATTTCATCTGGGAATAAAGAATTAATTAAGAGGGATATAGAGTATGGAAAAAAAGACCATCATTCCTTTGAAATATCTGTTCCGTCGAATGGAGTAGGAGTTTTGGATGAAAAGGGAAATCTTAAAATTAAAGGGGATACCATTTATTTAAAATTTCAGGATGGAAGCCAAAACGGTCCGGAGCCTAAAATGTATTTTTTGGATGAAAAAGAGATAAAAAAAGAAGTGATGGAAAAAATTCCGCCTGAAAGTATCGCATCGGTTAGTGTTTTTAAAGGACAAACCGCCATCGATAAATTCGGAGAAAAGGCCGGGGATGGGGTAATAGAAATTTTTACTAAAAAATATGCGGAAAAAACTCCAAAGGCTGAACCGGAACCTTTGTTTGTGCTGGATGGAAAAATAATTGCCCGGGAGGCGGTTCGGAAAGAAGTTAATGAGGACGAGATCCCGCAAATGGAAATGTTAAAAGGCCAGAAAGCCATTGACAAATATGGTGAAAAAGGCAAAAATGGCGTAGTCCTTAACAAAATTACGTCAAAAGGAAAGCAACCTCCAACCAAACCTACAAAAAAGGATGGTTTTTCTGAAAGTTTGTCTGTTTTCCCAAATCCTTCAGCCCATGAGTTTACCATTCAGTTTACAATAGCGGAAAAAGTTCCCGTTAAAATAATGGTTTTGGACAAGAATGGCATATTGGTAGCGGAACTTCTGGACAAAACCCTTAAAAAAGGAGTGCATGAAATAAACTGGGAGGCAGCTTCGCAAAAGCCAGGTGTATACACTGTAGCCATTACCCAGGGCGACGAGGTTTATTCAAGGCATATTATTGTGAAATAATCAGGTGTTTTATCATTAGGTTTCAAGGGCAAGACTTTTTACTTTTAAATTCAAACTTCAAAATTTAAAAATGTCTGTAACCCGTAGATCTTTTCTTTCCAATGCTACTTTGCTGTGCAGCAGCCTGTTTTTGGGCGATCAATTACTGAAACCAGCAAAAAAACCTTCTTTTGCTATTCCCGCGAATTTCTCGTTGAAAGTAATGGCCACCAATTGGGGCTTTGCCGGTTCGTTTGATGAATTTTGTGCCAAAGCCAAAGCTACCGGTTACGATGGCATCGAGGTGTGGTTACCTGGTAATGAAGCAGATCGTGACGCGCTGTTTAATGCCATTGACAAACATGGATTGGCCTTTGGTTTCCTGGCTGGCAGTGGCGAAAGCGACTTTCAAAAACATTACGACCAGTTTCAGAAAGCGGTGGAAACGGCAGCTTCCTTCAAACCTTTATACGTGAATTGCCATTCCGGTCGCGATTATTTTACCTTCGATCAGGCCAAATCTATTATTAATTATACCACGCGGTACAGCCAGTCTTCCGGAGTGAAAATTTACCATGAAACCCACCGTTCGCGAATATTATTTGCCGCACATGTGGCCCGCACCTTTATCGAGGCTTTGCCCGATTTACGCCTAACACTGGATATCTCACATTGGTGCAATGTACATGAGTCTTTACTGGCCGACCAGCAGGAAACCGTTGCGCTGGCACTCAGCCGTACCGATCACATCCATACCAGGGTAGGGCACGCCGAAAGTCCGCAGATAACCGACCCGCGCGCTCCTGAATGGAAAAACGCGGTGGATGCCCATTTTGCATGGTGGGATCAGGTAGTTAAAAATAAGATCGATCGGGGCGAAGTCCTTACCATGACAGCCGAATTTGGTCCGCCCGATTACATGGCCACGGTGCCTTTTACCCATCAGCCTCTGGTCGATTTATGGGATGTGAATGCGTATATGCTGCAAACCTGCAAAGAGCGGTATGCTTCCGGGTAAAGTACTGGCGTGAATTATTACGAACCCAAAACCGGATAATATGGATCCGCAAGCACTTGCTGTACTGGTAAAGGAAGCAACTCCAGTTCACGCAAAACCCTAAAACTGAACGTAGGCATTGGTACAATATACTGTCCTGAATTTTCTCTGACATTTCTTAAAAGAGATTTTGCATAGCATAATTTTCTAAAAGAGCATTATAAATTATCCGATAAACAAAATGATAACCCAAAACTTGGATCGTTTTGAAAAATCACTAAATTTAGATTCTCTAACCACACAGTAACAAAAATAAAACCCTAATATTCACACAACTTAAATTTTTATTTTATGGCTTCAAACAGAGGACTTGCCTACATTAAACCTGGCGTAGTAGAAGTACAAAACATTGCTTTCCCTAAACTGGCACTGGGAGATAGAAAATGCGATCATGGCGTTATTGTAAAAATTGTTTCAACCAACATCTGCGGAAGTGATCAGCATATGGTACGCGGACGAACCACCGCACCTGAAGGATTGATTCTGGGACACGAAATTACCGGCGAAATCATAGAGAAAGGTCGGGATGTGGAATTTCTGGAAGTGGGAGATCTGGTTTCAGTACCCTTCAATATTGCCTGTGGTAGGTGCAGAAATTGTAAAGAACAGCAAACCGGCATTTGTTTAAATGTGAATGAATCTCGTCCGGGCGCCGCCTATGGCTATGTGGACATGGGCGGATGGATTGGCGGGCAGGCAGAATATGTAATGGTGCCTTACGCTGATTTCAATCTCTTAAAATTCCCTAATAAAGACCAGGCCATGGAAAAGATCCGGGATTTGACCCTTTTGTCAGATATTCTTCCCACCGGGTATCATGGAGCCGTTACAGCAGGAGTAAAACCAGGGGCTGTAGTGTATGTAGCCGGGGCAGGACCTGTGGGCCTCGCATGCGCTGCCTCCTGCCATCTGTTGGGCGCGGCCGTAGTAATTGTAGGAGATATGATTCCTGAAAGGCTGGCGCAGGCCAGAAGTTTTGGTTGCGAAACAGTGGATTTGAAAAATGACGCGGAACTATCAGAACAGATTGCCCAAATCGTGGGTGTGCCGGAAGTTGACTGTACCATCGATTGCGTTGGATTTGAAGCAAGAGGACACGGACATAATAGCGATGAAGAGCAACCTGCTACCGTATTAAATGCTGCCATGGAAGTAACCCGTGCCGGTGGAGGCATTGGTATTCCGGGATTATACGTAACGGGTGATCCGGGTGCGAAAGATGATAACGCGAAAGAGGGCAATCTGCGCATTCGCATCGGATTGGGCTGGGCCAAATCGCATCATTTTGCCACCGGCCAGTGCCCGGTAATGAAGTACAACCGAAACCTGATGCAGGCCATTCTGTACGATAAAATCAAGATAGCCGATGCGGTAAATGTACAGGTAATCAGCCTGGACGAAGGACCAAACGGTTATAAGGATTTTGACAAAGGCGCCGCCAAGAAATATGTCATCGACCCGCAT
>JBGTIS010000120.1:0-7966 GCA_041745535.1 Cyclobacteriaceae bacterium
TTCCGCAATGGCCGAAAAATTTTTTACGCGTGGTTTTCCGGGAAAGAAACGACCGGATACGACCCCCGAACGCATACCTCCCGGCCAGTATCTGGCAGATGATTTTCCGGTCCTTTCTGCCGGTCCTACGCCTTCCATACCGCTTGACCAATGGACGTTTACCATCCGTGGACTGGTACAGGCACCTAAAAGCTGGTCGTGGCAGGAATTTCAGCAGCTTCCGGCAGCATCCTTTCAAAAGGATATCCATTGTGTAACCAAATGGAGTAAGCTGGACACCCACTGGCGAGGTGTGAGTCTGGATACCCTGTTGTCGTTTGTAGCAATAAAACCGGAAGCCAAATTTCTGAAGGCTTACTGCTATGGCGGCTATACCACCAACCTTCCACTTGCCGATATGTTGGATGGCAAAGCTTTTATTGGGTATCAGTTCGAAGGAAAACCCCTGGCTCCCGAGCATGGTGGACCTGCCCGGCTGGTGGTGCCGCATCTGTATTTCTGGAAAAGTGCCAAGTGGATACAGGGCATCCAATTTATGGATCGGGACCGACCGGGTTTCTGGGAAAATTTTGGGTATCATATGTACGGCGACCCGTGGAAAGAACAGCGCTACGATGGTGATTAAATTAGATTATACCTGAATTAAATAAATGATGCCTTCTATTTCCTGGCAACTTGCTACTGTACAGGCTATCCGGGAGGAAAACCCCACAGTAAAAACCTATACCCTGGCCCTGCCCCACTGGGCGCCTTTTCTACCCGGACAGCATTACGACCTGCGGCTGACGGCCCCCGATGGCTATCAGGCCCAGCGAAGTTATTCCATCGCTTCTTCTTCTACGCAAACCGGCACCATAAACCTGACTATTGAGCAACTGGAAGACGGAGAAATCTCTTCCTTTATGCATGAGGTGGTTGTGGTGGGCGACCAGCTGGAAGTACGCGGCCCTATCGGAGGTTATTTCGTATGGCAACCTGAACTCACCCAACCCCTGCTGCTGATTGCAGGAGGCTCCGGTGTGGTTCCCCTGATGGCTATGATCCGGCACCGGGCTGCCCTGGGCATTACCATTCCCACCACCCTGCTATTCAGCATCCGGTCGCCGCAGCAAGTGATTTACGGAGAAGAACTTGCTTTCCTGCAACAACAGGACGAAGGCTTGCAGGTGGTGCTCACTTACACCCGCAGTACGCCTGAGAACTGGACGGGTTACCGGCAGCGTATCGACCAAAGCATGTTACAGGAAATACTGCATACTTATCAGGAGGTACCTCTTACCTACATTTGTGGTTCCACAACTTTTGTAGAAAATGCAGCCAGTATGCTGGTAGCGCTAGGCGTACCGGCATCTTCCATTCTGACCGAAAGATTTGGACCTACGGGTGGGAATAGTTAATGTATTTTCACAACATATTAATCCAACATCCTTGTATTCTATCCATCTGTTGGAAAGATTACAAGGATAAAATGAAATACAATACAAATTTTCATAAAAAAACCCTATATTATTATGTTAATATTGTAAAAATATAACCATTGGTAATTATTATTACCCTAACAGTCAACTATAATCCCATGAAAGTAATTGATATTAAACCACCCTATGAAGATTGGAAAATTCTAGTTGAGGATTTAGAGGATTTAGATAAAAGTAATTACATTTTTCGCGGGCAATCTAACTACTCACCAAATGATTTTAAAAGATGGGATATTATTTCTTCATTTAACCGTTACTATAGATCAAATCACCATAAATTCTCTAATTTTTTAGCTCAACAATTGGAGACTGGATTGTTTAAATATTGCTATGGGAAATATTCTTATGGAGAAATAAATTATCTGAAAAAATGTACCATTCTTGAAAAAGTTTATTTTTTACAGCACTATGGAATTCCTACCTGTTTTATAGATTTTACAAAAGACCCTTTGATAGCATTATATTTCGCAATGGCCGAAATTCGTGGAAACAGTGGAGGTAAAATTTCACAAACTGGAAAGAATGAATTATACCATCCAAATTTTTACATTTCAGTTTATGCATTAAATCATAAGCTTATGATTGATCAGTTGGGTGTACATACTATTACAAAAGAATTTAACCTAATTGGTGGTTATCACACATATGGTTACCAAGAGAAAGACAGAATCAAAAGGGATGGTTACTTTTTAGGATTAGATTTATACCCTCTAGAAAACATAGAAAATCCTGATGAAAATTACAACCTTAAAAATCAAGAAGGTTGTTTTGTACTTTACGATAACGAAGGAAATGGAAAGTGCTTAAGTCAGCACTTGGAAGAAAGAATTAATAATATTTCTGAGCCAATAATAATTGAATATCGATTAGATTTTAATAGTGTACTTAAACATTATTATCGAGATGAAAACCCAAATAATTCATTGTATAAATATTTGGATCAAAAGCAAAAAACAGGAAGGTTTCTTTTTAATGATATCCAAGGTTTAAAATATGATTTGAATTTTTTTGTTGACCATTTCTAATATTTATTGAACACAAACATTTTAAACCCATACATTATTTCCAGAAAGCACCAGTGTAATTTTTCCTGAAATAACCGGAAGCTTTTTGTCGTTTATTTTTTGATATTGCTCCCTTGACTTTGCAGTTCACAGATAAATTGCAGATTTTTTTTTACCTAAGGAACCTGCCGCGTTATTGAACTGTTAAAAAACAGAAAAAGGATGGTTTTGCTTCAGGTTGATATTTTTTTATCATTTCCTCTCCTTGCTGTCCGCTCCTGTAACTTGTATCATTTCTTTTGTCTGGCAAAGTACAAGTAAAATTTTATGTATGATCAACCATGTATAACCTAAACTAAAAAAGCTTTTTCACCAATAACCATGTATGCTTAATGACTATTAATTTTCCTAAATTCCATTCCCTTTCTTTTTGTTTAATTCTATTATTATTTTCGCCGGCTCCGGCTCAGCCTGATTTTTTTTCTCCAAAAACGGATGCTTCTGATCAGGCGCTCCTATCAGATACGAATTATAAAATTATTCCCGATACCATGCGGGAAGTAATTCTTACAGCATTATCTTTTTATCCTGAATTAGAAAATACCCACATTGAGTTTGCTTTCCGCGATCACATTAACAAATCTGTGATGCAGGCACAACCCAAAATCAGCACCTTTTTTAAAAGGAAATCCAAAAGAAAATACATTGTCAAAATCAGTCGATACCTGGAGCTTAACGAGGGAAAAGTAGATATAACCACCCTTCCCTGTGACGTACTGGTTGGGTGGATTGGTCATGAACTGGGACACATTGTGGATTACAAAGACCGTGGTACCCTGGCCATGATCGGGTTCGGCATGCAGTATTTGTTTTTTGATAGCTATATTGTTGCCGCAGAAAGAAGGGCCGACCTTTATGCCCTGGAACATGGGCTCGGTGACAACATCGTAACTACGAAACAATTCGTGCTAAACAATGTGGATATTCCGGATGTATACAAGGCCAGAATTCGCCGCCTGTATCTGTCGCCCGAAGATTTTATGCTGTTGCTGAGCGAAGTCGCCCCTTAAGAATTCACCTGTTTGCTTTCTTTACCGGCGAAGGCTTCCCATTCGGCAAATTCTTCCTCTTTCATAACTCTGGGCATTTTTACCTGCCCGCCTTTTTTCTTGTCGCGTTCATTCCAGCTATAAAAGATATCGGTGGGTACAATTCGCACCTCTACGCCTTTGAGGGCCTTGCTCCGGGCCACGCTGTAATTTTTATTCATATCCTTTAATATCTGATCGAGCGTGCTGGCGGTTTCTACAGAATCCAGCGAATCGTCGGAGCCCAGATACCACTTGTGAATGTATTCCTGGTCTTCCTTACGACGTACGGCAGCCACCGTAAATTCAGGAATGGTAGCCTGAAAATGTGCTTCCAAAGCCTGAATGGCCGCATTCATTTTATGAACCGACAACTGCGAACCTACCACATTCAGAAAATGTTTGGTACGCCCGGTAATCACAATTTCACTGCGTTCCTTGTCTGTAAATTTTACCGTATCGCCAATCATGTATCGCCAGGCACCGGCTACGGTGGAAATCAACAGTACATAATCGCGGTCTTCTTCTACTTCGGACAGGGTCAGTACTTCCGCTTCCGGGTGCACTTTTCCGTCATCGGTCATGTTTTTATCTTCAAAGGGCACAAATTCAAAGTAGATGCCATTGTCGAGCACCAGCCGCATGGCCTGGGTATCAGGCCTGCTTTGAAAAGCCAGAAATCCTTCTGAAGCCAGGTAAGTGTCAATATAAACCAAAGGATGAGCCAGCAGTTTCTCAAAACTTTTACGATAAGGCTCAAAAGCTACTCCACCGGTAGTGTACACACTCAGGTTGGGCCAGATCTCATGGATATTCTGTAAACCATGATGTGCTATTACCTTCTTCAACATCAGTTCTATCCAGGCAGGTATGCCCGACAAAGCGCCAATATCCCACTCCTCTGCCTGTTCCGCGATTTTCTGTACCCGCTCATCCCAATTGTCTATTTTTGAAATATCGTCGCCCGGTTTATAATAACCTTTAAACCAGAAAGGAATATTGCTGGCACTGATCCCACTGATTTCCCCTTCTTTGTAATTTTCTTTTTGTTTCAGATCGGTACTACTGCCCAGCATCATAATTTCTTTTTCGAAAAAAGTAGCGGGCAGGTCAAAATTAGCCAGGCAGGTAATCTGTTGTATGCTGGTATTCCGGATAGCGTCTAACATATCGTTGGTAACCGGAATGCGCTTGCTGCTGCTGCCTGTGGTTCCGGAACTCAGGGCGAAATAATGAGTAGCCCCCGGCCAGGTAATATTTTTTTCTCCTTCCAGCAAACGGTGCCACCATTCTTCATAAATTTTATCATAATCGTGTACCGGAACTGATGCCGCAAATGTATCTTGTATATTTTCTGCTTCAAGAATTCGGTTGAACTGGTAGCGTGTGCCGAATGCAGTGTCTTTTGCCTTTTCCAGTAAATCTTTCAGCACCTGCTGTTGTTCCTGAACGGGCGAATGCTCAGGAGTAAGCTTGTCTTTAAGTTCAATAGCAGTTTTAATAATATTACCGAGGATAGCCATACAATATTCTGAAATAAAATTTACATGATCTCATTTATACTAATAACTCCCCCTGATTGTTTCATCACCCTGAAATGGATCAAAAAAATACCAGTAGAACCAGGGAATATTTGTCCTTGAAGAGCAATGCATTTTCGCCCCACTGTATGGCAGCGGAAATCGGTTGTACATGAATAATATAAGGCCGGATGCTAGTATTATCCAGACATCCGGCTCCTTAGTATTCAATATCAGAATGTATCCATCGTATTATTAACCCTCCGACTATACGGGCAACGATTCCCGGGCCGCCCGATCCGGATCATTTTTCACTTCCGGTGCATCATCCAAAATCATAGTTTCACCATTGTCGCGGGTATAAGCAGGCCATTGGGGTAATCCCTGGGTGTTCGGATCACCGGTTTTCATAAAACTGAGCAACGAATCCGACATTTTTTCAGAAAGTTTTCGGGGACGGCTACCGCCACCGGTATGCGTATACATCAGGTCGGTATTGTAATACCAAAAGCAAATATCCAGGCAATGGAAAGCCCGCATCCGGTTGTTGTATAAGGGCGGTTGCCATCCGAACCAGGCCAGGTACACTGGCGCCTTTTGACCTGCCTTGGCATTGGCCGTACTGATGGCTGCCTGCCGGTTAGAAGTAATTAATGACCAGATTTCTACTGGTTTTTTATCAGGAAAATTATCACGGTATGCTTTTACGATGGCTTGGGTATCGTCTCCAAACCTTTCTTTCAACTGATCTTCCACCCCTTCAAAGCTAATCTTTTCCAGTTCAGGATTGGTACGGGCAGCCGACCTTTCGTGAAAGGTTGTACAGATGAGGAGCGGTACATCAGAGGCCAGTCCGTTGGGTTGGGTAAAAAAATCTTCCTCAGGAATATCACCACCATCAGCTACGGGACCGAATCCACCACGCCGCATACCACTGTCGCCCAGCTCGCTTTTCATTTTTTCGTAGCCTTTATAGGCCAGGTCCAGGTATGCCTGCCAGGGCATTTGCTGCAACTGGTCTACCTGCGAAGCATTCAGCTCGGCTTCTTTTAATATATATGCTCCCAGCTTTCGGGAATAATCCTGGTCGATACCCTTCAGTGAAGACCCACTCAGGGCTACCCCTTTGTGAAATAAACCTTTGGCCGCAGGCATGGCGGCTACCGTACACACTTTGGCACCCCCTCCCGACTGCCCCATAATGGTTACATTATCAGGATCGCCACCGAAATTGGCTATGTTATCGCGCACCCATTCCAGCGCGGCTACAATGTCCAGCATGCCGACATTGCCGGAAGCAGCGTATTTTTCACCGCCTACGCCTGATAAATCGGTAAAGCCGATGGGCCCTAACCGGTGGTTGATAGAACAGAAAACAATATCCCCTTTACGGGTCAGGTTTTCACCATTATAGCCATCCTGCTCAATGCCATTGCCATTGGTGAACCCACCCCCATGAAGCCAAACCATCACAGGCCGTTTTTTGTCGTCGCTGATGCTTTTGGTCCAGATGTTAAGTCGCAGGCAATCTTCGCTCACATCGTCGTAGTTCCAGTGGTCGGCAAAAGAAGCATGGGCATTGGCATATCGGTTTTCCATGATCTGCGGCGCGGAATTGCCCCACCAGATGGCCGGCTTTACCTCCGTCCAGGATTCGGGCTTTTTAGGGGGCATAAATCTGTTTTCACCCGAAGTGTCGGCACCGTAGGGAATACCCAGAAAAGTATGAATACCACGCAGTACATAACCCTGCACTTTCCCATAAGCTGTATCGGCGATAGCAATGTCATCACCAATGAATAAGAACTGCTCGTCAGTTTCTTCAGTACTTTTATCGGCTTGTGCCTCACAGGAACCTAGGGTAGAGCCCATGCTTACGGCGCCCAACCCGGCAGCGCCCACTCCCAGATTTTGTATAAATTTTCGTCTGTCAGATTTCATGATTATTATTTTTAGGATTTCTTTTTTTTCTTTTTGTATGAACCAACCGGATCAACCGATGCTGCTGTTAAGCCAATGCGTCTTTACAGAACGCTACACATTTTTTTACTTCCTGAACGGCATTCGATCCTTCCGGAATTGGGTATTCCAGTTCAATAGCCGCCATGAACTTGTATTTTTCCTTTTTCATAAGCTGCAGTATTTCTCTTAATGGCGTATCACCCTGTCCCCAGGGCATATTGTCTCCTTCATTTTTCTTTCGATCTTTCAAATGCAGGCTGAGAATGCGGTCGTGGTGCTCTTTCATAAAAGGAATGGGCGACTCATTGGTACCCGCCACATAATGCCCAACATCTAAGTTAATGGCGTTGTATTTTGCATACGAAAGGGGTTTATCCCAGCTGTGGTAGTCCACTTCCGTATGATTATGATAGCCTACCAGGGTTTTGTGCTGATCGGCAAAAGGTCCCACTTTTTTAGCGCCTTCATCCGATCGTTCCAGGGTAATGCCTTTGGCGCCCATCAGGTCGGCTACTTTAAAGCAGTAATTGATCTCCGCATCGCTCATCCGGTCTAGCGGAAACTTCACGATCTCCACCGCAATGCCTTCATCTTTAAACTTTTTGCCCAGCGTTTTAAACTTATCCATCGGAGCCGACAACCGCCATTTGCTGATTTCTTCGGTGCGGGCCTGTCGCGCGTCTTTTTCCTCCTGGGTCAGTTCACCTCTTTTCCAGGGTATCGGTTCAGGAGCGCCCGCGAATTGCTCAATCGGGTCGCCCATCAGTTCCACAGCACTAAGCCCGGCATCTACCAGGTAATTGAGAATATCGTCGGCGGTGCCGGGCATGCCGCGAAAACTATAGGAGATGGCCCCGATCCGCACGCCGTTGAAATTAGAGTCGGGTTTACGCAAACGAAAAAATCTGGAACTA
>JBGTIS010000121.1:0-34154 GCA_041745535.1 Cyclobacteriaceae bacterium
AGTTTGATCTTTTTGTTGTAATGAAAATACAATATGCGTATCCGCATCTAAAATTTCAAAATTTGTTGTTTAATAGTAATTTCAAAAGTAAACGACTTACTTAAAATTTTATTGGATCAAGTTAAAAATCATACCCCAATGTTAAATAAAACCGTGGCTTGTTTGCTATTATATTGTCCTCGATAGGGTAGGCCATATCAAACTTCAGGTAATACCCCAATAATACGGTTCTGATACCAGCCCCATAACTCATTAGCCATGGATTTTTAAAGTTTTTGATTTCGATACGGAACGGACTGCCTTCATTTTCTACAATTTCAGTATTCAAACTATTTTCTTCACTAAACGGACTATTCCCCGTCCAGGCAGAGCCTGCATCGTAGAATCCTATAAATTCCAGATTTCTGAAAAAATTAGAGGCAATGGGTCCGCGGAAAAAATACCGGATTACCGGAAACCGCAGCTCCGCGCTAAAGGTAAGCACAGAGCTTCCGTTATATTTATTATAATTAAACCCGCGTAGCGGTGCATATTGCAGGAATAACAGATCGCTGTTGTCCACATTACGGGTTATTTCAATTGGGTCATTCTCATCATCAGTATCGGTTTGGTTAAACAGCCAGTTGTTCATACCACCCAGTAAATATCTTTTTGGATCTTCGCCGAAGAAAGTCCCGTAGTATAAGCGGGTAGCAAACACCAACTCCCGGTGTATTTTCTGGTAATTTCTGATATCTACGGTAATGTTACTAAAACTTTTTTCAGCATCATTAATTCCCTGATACCGGGTAAAGGTAGCTTTAGCGCGGGTTCCTTCAAAAGAATTCAGCCCGTTGATTAAGGTATTATCAAACACGATTCCAGCCTTTACGCCGGCATAATTAAAATAGCTTTCGGTATTGGGACGCCCCAGTGGGGTAATAGACACCCAATCCAGATCGTAGTATTGTGTATTCGCATAAAAAGGATTCACTTCGAGACGGGTGGTGGTATTTATCGGCAAGGAAGCCCCTACTTCAAACTGATTTAGTAAGTATTTGTGTGAAGTTAGATCACTGTTCGATTCCTTGAAAATAGCATCACGCTGGAATCTGACCCGGTAATCAATGCGGTTTTTAAGATACTGGTACTCGGCAAATACCGTGGAGCTTCTTAAATTGGTAATTGCCAGCAACCCTCCATAAAATTTATGATTTTCCAGCATATCATTCATCTGGGCTTCCATCTGGAAACCAAACCCCCTGAGTGGATCTATGGCCAGAGATGTTACAATATTATCGGCACTAAAACGGGTTTCGTAGGGAAGCGGACCATAAATCTGGGTTTCCTTTTGTAACTTTCTGTATCTGGCTAAAAATGAGTTGGTATTTTCTCTTCTGGCGGAAGGCCTGTTCTGAAAATTATAATTATCAGCGTTAATGCCGGCTGTATCGTTGCTAAATGTATAATTATCGGTATTGATAATATCAGGATCGCTGTCGAATACATAATTATCAGTATCGATATAGTCAGGGTCAGCGGGAATGGTATCGGCAGTTACATTTTCCCGCATAACCGGCTCCTGCTCCAGCACATTATTTTGTTGTAAAGAATCCGGCATTACTTCTATAACAGCATTACCTGCACTATCAGCCGCGGGTTGCTGTCGCGTTATTTGACCAGGGCTTTCTGCCTGCTGTGGTACACTTTCAACCATCTCCGGCTTTTTCGCCAAATTGTTTTGCTGCCTTTTTTCAGCAAGCCTTTGCGAAAGCAGTTTCACCTGTATGGCATCTTCCCGCTGGGTTTTGGGGGTAAAAGTAGATTTACTAAAATCATAACCTTTGATTAAATGTACAAAATCTTTCCCATCAGCAATCATGATAAATGCCAGATTTCCTGTTTCAAAGTTGATATCGTAGTCTTTGATACTGAGCCCAAAATCAGAAACCTGATTAAACAAACTGTCTGGTAGATCATACTTATAAATATTGAAAATACCCCGCTGATCACTCAGATAGAAAATGCTGGTTTCATCTTTCGGAACAGGCATAATATCGCGGCTAATGGTATTGGTAACACGCGAAAGTAAGGTATCCGACTGGTCAGCATCGTACATAAAAATATTAAAATTATCGCCAATATCATTGGTCAGGTCAATTTCTCCCACTTTGGTATTGTCAACATAAATCAGTGAGTCGTTAGGTCGGTTACTGGCAAACACGATGGTATTGGTGCCGGGCAAAAACCGGGGATTCAGGTCGTCATAAATATCCGTACTGATCCGGTTGGTAGTATTCCGGTCAGGATTATACATAAACAAGTCGTTCTGACCATTGTAATCACCACTAATTACCGCCAGCCGGCCATTATCGTTGAAGTCGAACCCCTTGATCTGGTTGAATCTGGGCAGTATTTTTTGCTGTTTATTCTTGGCGGTCGCGCTATATAACCATAAATAATTCTCACCTCTTTTCGCTCCTATAATACCTAAAGTTGTGTTATTGCGCCAGTTTAATAAGGGCAGCGAATAATCTACTTCCTGGTTAATTACTTTGTACCCGCTGGTATGTACCCGCTTCTTTTTCCCGGTTTTTACATTTTCAATATATACTTTATACTTTCCCTTATAATTCTCAGAATAGGCGATAAACTTGCCATCCGGACTGAAGCGAACATCGTTATATTCTAAACTTTTACGGTTATTGTTTCTTAATCGCACGTCTTTATCTAAAAAGACATAACTGTCGCTGATCTGTGTGTTCATTTCGCCATAAAAGCTCTCCCATTGTTTGAGGAAAAGCTTATAGGGCACACCCAGCGTGTTTACAATACTGTTTTCTTCATTTCTGATGATACGAACCAGGTTAAGAATATTGGAAATGCTACTTTTACCATATTTAATGGCAATAAAATTCCAGACAGATTGCCCGATCAGGGCAGCGTCTTTACCACTAAACTTGGTGAGCTTTATATTTTTCTGGTTGCGCGGCAAATCCCGCATATAATCGTCCATTTCCACACTCCAGCCTTCGGCAATATATTTGGCGGCTCCCTTTACAAACCACTGCGGCAGGCTCAGCAGATAAGCACTCTGGAACATATCGGTCAGGCTGCCGCCAAACATCATATCGTTGATCAGCATATCCGAAATTTCAAGTACCAGGTCTTCTTTAAACTGAGACATATTACCTGGATAGGCGATTTCTACCTGGGACTTCACAAAGTTGGTTTGCCCGCCAATGGTGAAGTTGTTCTCGTTCACCCCCACATTACTTTGTTGCAGGTCTTTTACTGAGTTGTAAAGAAAAATTTTGGTTTTGGAATAGGGGGCATAACCCAGCATATCGGTAATGCGTTCAAACTCTTTTTCAAGGTATTTGGCTGCCACCCTTGCGGTAAATTCCCCTTCGTCGTAAAAGTAGATGTCAAAGTTATCGGAGCTGAGGTATCGCCAGTTAAAATTTTTGTACTGCACTCTGTTTTTGCCAAAATCGTTCAGAGTTTGCTGGGCAAAAGCGCCTGCCGCCGCAAAACATAACAGGCTAGTGATTACAGTTAGTTTTACAATGGTATAATTCATTTGATAGCTGCTGATTTAAAATATGACACAAATCGTTGAACATTCACTTCGCTATCCAGTTCCGATTGGCCTTCCAGGTTTCCGGCAAACTGATTAGCAAAATAGGGGGCAAGCGAAACTCCTTTGGCCCCCATACCATTAAAAATTCCCAATACGTTGTATTCAGGGTGTAAACCAATTATAGGTCGACGGTCTTTGGTAGCAGGCCGGATGCCCGCTATCTGACCAGTTACCGTATATTTCATATTTAATAAAGTTTCTAACTTCTCACATAAATACCTGCGGGCATCCGCGGTAATGTTATAACTCAAATCGTGATGATGGTAGGTGGAACCCACCTTATATTTCCCATCATGCAGCGGAAGCACAAATACCCCCCGGTTATAAATGATTTGAAAATCCTTCTCTGGATGAATGTACAAAATTTCTCCTTTTACAGGACGAAAGGGCAACCAGTTAAAATAAGGATTTGAGGAAACCTCAGGTCCCTCACAAAAAATAATTTTTCTCGCGAAATACTGGCCATACTTTACGCCATCGGTATCAATTAACAATGCATTTTCGTCAAACTCTGCTTCTATATAATTATCGGTTTGTATTAAATATTGCCTGTACCCTTCTATTAATGTTTGCACATCCACATACCCTGACTGGCGAAGGCTGATCCCGCCCATTGCATCATGCGCAAAATCTTTATGCTCGCTTTTGAAGGATACATTATCAACGTAAGAACTGAACTCCTTATTGCTGGCCTTACCCATCCAGTCGTTCTGTTCCTCCACATGATGAAAAGGGCGATAAATTGTTTTTTTATAGAGAACTTTTTTTCCAATGGTTTGTTCCAACTCGCGGTAGCAAATTTCAATATACGGAAAAAGCAAATCGGCTTTCCAGGTTTTTACCATATTTCTGCCGGTAACAGGATTAAAAATACCTGCTGCCACCTGCGAAGCGGTTTCCTTCTTTTGTTGGTTAATTACTTTTATTTTCTTATTTCTTTTCAGCAACTGATAAGAAAATAAAGTGCCTGCCAAACCCTGACCCACAACCAGATAATCTAATTTCATTCAGTTAAATTAGCAGCGATAACTTTGAAAATGGCAGATATTTGAATCATATTTGAAATATACAAAAAAAATTTTGAACAATCTTTACTAATATTACACGAAAATAGGGTTATAACCATTGAAAACGCCCCTGCCAATTATCTTTCAAATACCAGTATTTACCGCGTTTGGTTGTCACGGCTTTCACATTTTTTGTAATTTTATACGCTCGGAATACTTTGTCAGTTTATAAGCATTTACCCAATTTTCTTACGCTTTGCAATTTGCTGTGCGGTTGTGCCGGTTTGTTTCTGGTAGCGCGGCACGACCTGTTAACTGCCGCTTATTTAATTTGGCTCGCTACCCTGTTTGACTTCGCCGATGGACTGGCCGCCCGCGCCTTGCGGGTTTACTCCGAACTGGGCAAACAACTCGATTCGTTGGCCGATATGATCAGCTTTGGTGTATTACCAGCTTTTATTATGCTAAGTCTCATTCGGCAATTTGCTCCCGAAAATTTAAATTATCTGGCTTTTACCGCCTTTTTAATTGCTGTTTTTTCTGCCTTAAGGCTGGCCATATTTAATATTGATACCCGGCAATCGCACTCATTTATTGGGTTACCCACTCCTGCCAATGCTTTGTTAATCAGTTCATTTCCCATTATTATCAGCAGCGATACAGGTTTTCTGGCAGCAGGTTTATCCCAATATTATGTACTGATAGCACTGTCGGTCGCGCTTTCATTGCTACTGGTAGCTCCTGTTGAACTAATGGCGTTGAAATTTAAATCGATGCGTTGGAAAAACAATTGGTTGCGCTACATTTTTGCGGCAGTTTCACTTATTTTATTGGCGCTGCTTCAGGCAACCGCCATTCCTGTTATTTTTGTACTCTATTTTATTGTCTCTTATTTAAACAGATTTACTGAAGCTGAGTAAAAGTTAATGGAAAGCATAAAACATTTAGAAAATCCGAAGTAATTGTTTTGTATAAGACAGCTAGTTAGCTTTTTTTGCACAAAATTTACTCATTAAAAAAACCATATATATGAACTTTATCGCAAAAATTAATATAATGCCCAAAAAAGAGATTCTGGATCCACAGGGAAAAGCCGTAAAACTGGGCCTGGGCAACCTGGGTGTAAAAGAAGTGCACGATATCCGGGTAGGTAAACATATTACCATGCGGTTTGATGCCGAAAACGCGCGAACCGCTAACGAAAAAGTGGATATGGCCTGCCAGAAACTGCTGGCAAATATGATTATGGAGAGCTATGAATTTGAAATAGAAGCCATCGACTAACGCGAAACGTTTTGTATAAGTCAATAAATTTTTCATTTTTTCATAATAAATATTAATATTTCCCGTTCGCCTATAAAATTAAGAAGTCCTGATATTTAATTTACGCAATTGTGGGGCACCCGCTATTCTGGTTATCCAAATGTTTTTTACTATTGAGCAGCCTTATTTTTCTCAATGAAAATGTGTGGGCGCAAAGCTCGGTGCTGTCCGATGGGCTGTGGTATAAAATTGGGGTAACCCAGCAGGGTGTTTATAAAATTAATTACGAATTTCTAAAAGCAATAGGAATTGCTCCCGAGTCGGTTGACCCGCGAAAAATACGAATATTCGGACATGGAGGCGGTATGCTGCCCCAACCCAACCAGGCATTCCGGTACGCTGGTCTTCAGGAAAACGCGATTTTTGTTCAGGGTGAAGCCGATGGGGTATTCAATACACACGACTATCTGCTTTTCTACGGCCAGTCGCCCGACCGGTTTACCTACACCCTCACCGATTCTCTGGTATTTCAAAAAAATTTATATACTGATACTGTTTATTATTTTTTAAATATTGAACAGGCAGCAGGCAAACGCGTTCCCCAACGCGAAACTATATCCGGTAACTTTCCTGTTATCAATACTTTTAACGCATATGCTGCTCATGAAGCGGATATTTATAAAGTTATTGCTTCCGGCAGAGAATGGTTCGGAGAAAAATTCGCCTCTGGGCAAATAGAGGATTTTACTTTTACCTTCCCCGGTATAAAAGAAAATTCAGACATAAAACTGGATATAGAAGTAATGCATACTTCTTTGTCTGCTGCCTCGTTTGATGTATTTCTCAACGGGCAATCGGTTGGCGAAATTCAGTTGGAAGCCGTGCTCGAAGGTACTTACACGGAAAAAGGTAAAATAGCTACAGCCAGCTTTCAGGTTGATGGCAATCCGCTAAACGGGCAACCCGATGCCCGAGTCAGTTTGCGCTATAATGCTGCTGGTGGCACCCAGGCCATAGGCTATCTGAATCGTATTGAAATACAGGCGGAGCGTAAATTGGTGTCTGCTGAGCCGCGGTTTACATTCAGGAGCCTTGGCAGCGTAGGGAATGGAATCTCTACGTTTGAAATTGATCAGTTTGAACCAAAAAGCACTATCTGGGATATTACCAATCCTTTACTTCCTCAGGAGCAAACATGGGTGCAGGATGGTAGCAAAGTCCGGTTTAGCACTACTACCGACACGCTCAGAGAGTTTATAGTTTTTCAGGATCAGGATTTTTTGTTACCTGTTTTTACCGGCCAGGTAGCCAACCAGGATTTAAGAGGAAAAGCAGTACCTGATTTGCTGGTGGTTGTACCACCATTATTATTAAATGAAGCCACACAACTGGCCAATTTCCGCAGGCAACACGATGGGCTGGATGTGCTGATAGTCACCATAGCACAGATTTATAACGAATTTTCGTCCGGCGCCCAGGATATTACCGCCATCCGCGATTATGTGAAATATCTGTACGATCGGAATCCGGATAAACTGAAATATCTACTCTTATTCGGCAAATGTTCTTACGATTATAAAGACCGGCTTACCGATAATACAAACCTGGTGCCTACCTACGAATCAAGAAATTCCTTACATCCGATCTATAGTTATTCATCAGACGATTATTTTGGTTTTCTGGAAGATGAGGAAGGAGAATGGAAAGAATCATCGGGCGGTGACCATACGCTGGATATTGGCGTAGGCAGATTACCAGTAAAAAATAAAGATGAAGCGGCAGCATTAGTCAATAAGTTGATAAAGTACGCTTCTGAAACCAAAACTTTGGGCAATTGGAGGAATAACATTGTATTTGTGGCAGACGATGGCGACAATGACCGGCATCAGAAAGACGCGGAACTGATCGCTAATTATGTAGATACCGCCTTCAGGTACTTTAATATTCGGAAAATATACCTGGATGCGTACCGGCAGCAACCTATTGCTAACGGAGAAGTAGCACCGCAGGTAAACCAGGCCATCAGAGAAGCGGTTAATCAGGGAGCACTGATTGTGAACTACACCGGCCATGGCGGAGAACTGGGCTGGGCATACGAAAGCGTGCTGGATCTGGATATGATTAACAAATTTGACAATACGAACCAACTACCTTTTTTTGTAACGGCCACCTGTGAATTTGGCCGGCACGACGATCCGCTGCGGGTTTCCGGGGCAGAACAACTCATTCTTAACAAAAAAGGGGGCGCTATTGGTTTGGTAACTACGGCACGACCTGTTTTTTCCAGTTCAAATTTTAAACTGAACAGTGCCTTTTATCAGAAAGTATTTGAAAAGGATAATGGTAATTACGCTACCCTCGGTGCGATATTCCGCGACACAAAAAACAATGGTTTGGATGGTCCTGTTAACCGAAACTTCTCGTTACTGGCAGACCCTTCTATGACCCTGGCCTATCCGGAAAACCAGATTGTTATCGACCGGGTAGAAAATATTGGGCAAAATCTGAGCACAGATACCCTGGAAGCGCTGAGCAAAATACGGCTTACCGGAAGTATCATTACCCCGGAGACCGGTAAGAAAGCCACGGCATTTAATGGCATTTTGGAGATGATTGTGCTTGATAAACAGGCCGTTACAAAAACTTTAGGAAATGAAGGAACCACTATGCAATTCAATGAATGGAATAGCGTTATCCATAGAGGTCGCGCCAGTGTAACCGGCGGAAGTTTCACCATAGAATTTGTAATGCCTAAAAATATTGTCTATAAAAAAGACTTCGGAAAAATCAGTTTGTATGCCTGGCGCACCGCCGGATCTGATCAACTCATCGATGCCAATGGCGCCAGCACCTCACTTGTTATCGGTGGTACTTCAAATAATAATATTGCCGATACCACTCCTCCTGCCATTCAATTGTATATGGATGACACCTCGTTCAAAAATGGAAACATCACCGGAAATAATACCATGCTGGTGGCTACCCTTCAGGATGAAAACGGAATTAATATTTCATCAAATGGATTGGGCCAAAGCATAACCGCCCGGTTAATAAATAGTGAGCATCAGGAAGAACAATCGTTTATGTTAAATGATTATTTTACCACCGACCTGGATACCTACCAGCAGGGCATGGTTCAGTTTCCCATTAACGATTTAGCGCCGGGAAAGTATACAATCAAAATGAAAGCCTGGGATACTTATAACAATCCAGGGGAAGCAAGCATAGATTTTGTAGTGGTTGCTGAGTCGGAATTGGCAATCAATAATTTGATCAATTACCCTAACCCTTTCACAGAACAAACTACTTTCAGATTAGATCATAACCAGGCAGGTGATGATGTTTCTGTTAAAATTGATATTTATAATGGACAAGGCGCAATCATCCATACCTTATATTATGATTTTCCAGACAGCAATACGCATTTAGACGATATGGTTTGGGATGGCACCAATCGGTTCGGATTCAGGCTGAATCCGGGTTTATATATTGCCCAGGTTACAGTACAATCGGAAACTACCGGCCTAAAAAACAAAAAATATCAGAAGCTCCTAAAGATTAATTAATTATATTTGCATTTATAAAGTATTCAAGAACTTATGAATAATTGGACAAAAACGATAATCGTCGCGATTATCTTTTTCACTTCCTGTCATATTACCTTTGGTCAGAACACACCAACCAATCCATCTGTGCTGCTGGGTTCAGATCCCAACAGGCGTGTAATTACCACGGGCGTACCCTTTCTGCTGATCGCGCCCGATGCACGTTCAGGCGCCATGGGCGATGCCGGCGCGGCTATCTCGCCCGATGCCAATGCTACCCACTGGGGGGCTGCCAAACTGGCCTTTCTGGAAACAGACCTGGGAGTGTCATTTTCATTTACGCCCTGGCTTTCCAAAGTAATTAACGACATGTCTATTTCTTATTTGTCTGCCTACAAAAAAATAAACAGGGAGCAGGCACTGGCCGTGTCCATGCGCTACTTTGATTTGGGAGATATACAGCTTACCGATAACTTTGGCAATCCGCTGCAACAGGTCAGTCCCCGTGAATTTAGCCTTGCCGCTACTTTCGCGATGAAATTAAGCGAAAAGCTCAGTGCCGGACTTACCGGGCGTTTTATCCATTCTAACCTGCTGGCCGGAGCCTCTTCTAACGGCAATTATGGCGATGCACAGCCAGGCATCAGTGGCGCGGCCGATGTAAGCCTGTATTATACCTCCGACTTTATTCTGAGTGGTAACAATTCTAATATCTCTTTTGCGGCTGATATTTCTAATATTGGCGCTAAAATTACATACCTGAACCAGCAAACCGCTGATTTCCTGCCTACCAATCTGAGGTTAGGAACCGCCTTTACCACCAATCTGGATCCTTTTAATAAAATAACTTTCGCCCTGGATTTTAATAAACTGATGGTGCCCACGCCACCCAGATATTTACAAACCAGTGAAGGCCGCGATTCTTTGGATGTGAATGGAAACATAATTATTGAAGATGGTAAAGATCCGTATCGTGGCTTAATTGCTGGCATGTTTGGATCTTTTACCGATGCCCCGGGAGGTTTTAAGGAAGAATTACAGGAATTTATGATTTCTTTTGGCGTAGAGTACTGGTATAATGATTTGTTTGCGGTGCGGGCCGGTTATTTTCATGAAAATCAGAATAAAGGAAACCGCCACTATTTTTCTGCCGGTATTGGGTTGCGCTACCAGATATTTGGGGTTGATTTCGCCTATTTATTACCACAGGAACAGAACAACCCACTGGGCGAAACGCTACGGGTATCGCTTGGGTTTAACCTGAATACCGAACGCCAGGAATCAGTTACCGATGATACCCAATAAATCGGGTAGGTTACGTTATATAAATTTATTTGAATGGTTATCAGGCTGCCAAATTGGCGAAGCCTGATAACCATTTTTTTACAGCCTCATCCACTCAGAGTTTGCCACACGGAATCATTATTAAAAAGCTAAAACCAATTTCTTCTTCTGATTAAGGCCAAAGGCAAAAAACGATCAACTCCCAATTCGGCCGCTAATAAAACTCTTCTTGTGAAATATCCGATTTTTTTCCAATTTGCCCATGATCAGATTTAATATTTGGAAGTTCAGATATTTAGTACCAATATTGGTAGAGAAAAAAATATCGCGCCAAACCAGCGACAAAACCCTTATTTCTATAACAACGCATTGCTATGAAACGAAGAATTTTTATTAAACAATCCGCTGCCCTCACCGCAGGAATTGGGCTGGTAGGATATGCCTGTAGCTCATCCACTTCTCAAAATGAAAACCAGGAAACCGACAGCACAGCAACTATGGAATCGGCCGGAGCTCCCTTATTTCAAATATCACTGGCAGAATGGTCGTTGCATAAAGCTATTTTAGGAGATGTTTTTCAAAATATAGATTTTTCAAAACCGGAAGAATCTTTCAGAAATAATTTTGAGAGTTTAATGGCCGGTAGTACGTTGAAAAATATTGATTTCCCACAGAAAGCCCGAGCCCTGGGCGTAGATGCTGTGGAATACGTCAATACCTGCTTTTACGACAAAGCTAAAAACACAGAATATCTTACCGAATTAAAGAACCGTTGCAACAGCGAAGGCGTTACCAGTGTGCTGATTATGTGCGACCTGGAAGGCGACCTGGGTCATCCGGATATGAAAAAACGCATGGAAGCTGTAGAAAATCATTATAAGTGGGCTGATGCCGCTAAATTCCTTGGTTGTCATTCCATCCGGGTGAATGCCCGCAGCGAAGGCAGTTACGAAGAACAGCAGAAACTAGCTGCCGAAGGACTTGCCAAACTGGGCGAATACGGCGAAAAAGTGGGTATTAATATCATTGTTGAAAATCATGGTGGCTTTTCCAGTAATG
Organism: Cyclobacteriaceae bacterium; assembly: GCA_041745535.1. GTDB lineage: Bacteria > Bacteroidota > Bacteroidia > Cytophagales > Cyclobacteriaceae > JBGTIS01. Next base: position 11,781 of record JBGTIS010000121.1, read on the forward strand.
GAGAATGGCTGGTAGGCGCTATCAAAATGGCGAATAATTCGCGCGTAGGTACCTTACCCGATTTTGGCAATTTCTGCATCAAAAGGGCAGAGGCTTCCGGCGCCGGACAATATACTTCAGAATGTGTAGAAGAATACGACCGGTACAAAGGGGTGGAAGAAATGATGCCTTATGCCAAAGGAGTAAGCGCCAAAACCCACGAATTCGACGATCAGGGAAATGAAACGGAAACTGATTATACAAAAATGATGAAAATTGTATTGGATGCCGGTTACCGCGGTCATGTGGGCATCGAGTACGAAGGTTCTGGTTTGAGTGAGGAAGAAGGTATTATCGCTACCAGAAAACTGCTTGAAAAAGTAAGAGAGGAATTAACTCCTGCTTATTCTTAAAAGGTTAAATTGCCTGGTAACCACACCGGGGCTTATATGCTAAAATGATATTACTACTTTAATTGCACCTCAAAATTATGACACAAACCATTTCCCGACGGAAAGTTCTGGCTGGTATGGGAGCCACTTTGGGTACTTGCTTCCTGCCATCAACGGGACATTCCGCAGCGCCGGTAAAACCTAAAAAAACAGAATTTAAATACTGCCTGAATACCAGTACCCTCCGCGGACAAAAGCTCGGAATTGTAAAAGAGCTGGAAACCGCTGCCAAAGCAGGATTCGATGGCGTTGAAATCTGGATCAATTCCCTGGAAGAATATATGAAAGGCGGTGGCACCCTGAAAGATTTAAAAAGCAGAATTGATGACCTGGGCATTACCATTGAAGATGCCATCGGTTTCGCGCAATGGATTGTTGATGACGAAACCGTAAGAAAACAGGCATTGGCACAGCTTGAAAAGGAAATGGATATGCTGGCCCAGATTGGCTGCATGCGCATAGCCGCACCTCCTGCCGGCGCTACCGACAAACCCGGATTAGATTTAACAAAAGCTGCCGAACGGTATCGGACTATCCTGGAATTGGGCGATAAAACCGGCGTAATTCCGCAGCTTGAAGTGTGGGGATTTTCGCAAAACCTGAATCGGTTGGCACAGGTAGCCTATATTGTGATTGAAAGTGGGCACCCCAAAGCACGCATTTTACCCGACGTCTATCATCTGTATAAAGGTGGTTCCAGTATTGAAGGGTTAAAAGTTATCAGCGGACAAACCATTGAGGTATTTCATTTGAACGATTATCCGGCAAGCCCAAAACAGGCGGAAATTGACGACAGTTTTCGGGTTTATCCGGGCGATGGCGTAGGCCCTGTTTCGCAGGTATTAACCTATTTGAATGAAGCTGGTGGAAAAAAGGTGTTGTCGCTGGAGCTATTCAATAAAGACTACTGGCAGCAGGAACCGCTGAAAGTGGCGCAGACAGGATTACAGAAAATGAAAGATGCGGTAGCCAAAGCTGTTTAATAAAAGCAAACCCGGTTACAGGTCTTTTTCTTCTTTAGGATTCTTTATTTATCTTCCCCACATAAAAATTAAATTATTCGAAAGGCTGTAGTAAAGCTAATACTTGTACATGAAAATTAATACCCAAATTACCCCCGAAAATCTTGCGGCACCCCTGAAAAAGCTTTGGGAATTGTCTGCTGAAAAAATTGAGAACATTCAGAAAAACTATGATGCCGCCCAGGGTTCCCCGGTTTTTACCGTAAAAGGGAAATACACTACCCGGGGCTGGACGGAATGGACACAGGGTTTCCAGTATGGTTCTGAAATTCTTCAGTTTGATGCTACCGGAGCACAGCAGTTTCTGGAGGCAGGCAGGAAAAATACTTTAGAAAAAATGGCTTCGCATGTAGGGCATTTCGGGGTGCACGACCATGGTTTTAACAATGTGAGCACCTACGGCAATCTGCTTCGCCTGATAAAGGAAGAAAAAATACCTTTCAATGAATGGGAAAAAAATTTCTATGAATTGGCGTTGAAACTTTCCGGAGCGGTACAGGCCAAAAGATGGACGCCCATCAAAAATGGCGGATACATTCACTCTTTCAATGGTCCGCATTCCCTGTTTGTAGATACCATCCGTACCTGCCGGGCTTTACTGGTAAGCTACCAGTTGGGGCATGATTTGATGGATGAGAATGACCGAAAAATAAGTTTGCTGGAAAGAAATATTGCTCATGTTACGGCTACTGCCAATTACGCTGTTTATTATGGCGAAGGCCGCGACAGTTACGATTTATGGGGACGAACTGCCCACGAGAGTATTTTCAATACTACAGATGGGAATTATCGCTGCCCCAATGCACAACAGGGTTACAGTGGCTTTTCTACCTGGACACGTGGCCTGGCCTGGGCAATGACAGGCTTCCCGGAACAACTGGAATTTCTGCAAACGCTGCCCAAAGATGCTTTGCAACCCTTTGGCGGATTCAAAGCCATTGAATCAGTTTTTCTGAAAGCAGCACAGGCTACCTGCGATTTCTTTATTGAACATACGCCTACCGATGGCATTCCCTATTGGGATACCGGGGCGCCCAACCTTCATAAACTGGGCGATTACCTCGACAGACCTGCCGATCCGTACAACGATTATGAACCGGTAGACAGTTCGGCTGCGGCCATTGGTGCGCAAGGCCTGTTGCGATTGGGAAAATATTTAAAAGAAAATGGTAAAAACGGAGATAAGTACTGGCAGGCCGGATTAACCGTACTTTCTACCTTACTGGAAGAACCTTATCTCAGTACCTCCCCTGAGCATCAGGGGCTGATCCTCCATTCTATTTATCACCAGCCCAACGGATGGGATTATGTGTTGGAAGGCAGTAAAATCGCCAATGGAGAGTCCAGTATGTGGGGCGATTATCACATGCGGGAAGTGGCATTATACTTACAGCGCATTATTCAAAATGAGCCTTATTATACTTTTTTTGGTGGTACCAAAACCTGATTTCAGAGGTATAAAACAAGGATTCGCCTTAATTTAAATTAACAACAATATAAAACTTTAGGTGCTTGCCCTACAACAATAGGGAAAGCATTATCACTTTTAAAACTACATCGGAACTAATACCGTTAATCGTATTGCCTGTTGCCTGAGAAACACACAGGGTTCTATCATATTTTTTCCTGTAACTGACCCTCTAATCCATGCACTTGTTTAAAAAAACCCTGAAAGTAGTTGGCATTACTATGGGAAGTATGCTGGCATTCATGCTGCTGACAGGCATTATTTTCCTATACGTAAGTCCACAGTTTGGCGGCTCGCCCAGTCAGGCGCAATTGGTAAATTATACAAAATCAGGGCATTTTGAAGATGGGATATTTGTGAATCCGATTCCTACTGATATGAGCATGAGCTTTAAAACGATTGTCAGTTTGTTGGGCGATTATGCCAGGGGAATTCCTAACCAGCGACCTGCCGCTGATGTTCCGGTACAGAAAATAGATTCTCTGGATATTGTAAACCATCCGGATACACTAACGCGACTTACCTGGTTCGGCCACTCCGCCTTTTTACTGGAAATAAACGGAAAGAATATTTTGATTGACCCTATGCTGGGCGATTCTCCCTCACCATTGCCCTTTCTGGGAACCACCCGCTACAGCAAAGAATTGCCCATCGAAATTGAACAGTTGCCTGCCATTGATGCGGTACTGATCTCTCACGATCATTACGACCATCTGGATTATGGTTCTATTCAAAACCTTAAAAACAAAACAAAGCATTTTTATGTAGCCTTAGGGGTAGGCAATCATCTGGCAGCCTGGGGCATAGACAGCGCCCGCATTCATGAGCTGAACTGGGGAGAAACCTTAAAGCTGGACAATCTGACTTTTACAGCTACCCCAGCCCGGCATTTTTCAGGTCGGGGCCTAAGCGACCGGTTCGCTACCCTGTGGTGTTCCTGGGTTATTCAATCACCCACCAAAAAAATATTCTTCAGTGGCGACAGTGGCTACGGACCGCATTTTAAAGAAATCGGTAATGTTTACGGCCCTTTCGACCTGGCCCTGCTGGAATGCGGACAGTATGATACCCGCTGGCAGAACATCCACATGCTGCCGGAACAAACCGTACAGGCGGCCCTTGATGTAAAAGCGAAACTCATGATGCCGATCCATTGGGGTGCCTTTACCCTGGCCCTGCATAGCTGGACAGAACCTGTAACAAGATCTTCTGCTGAAGCTAAAAAACTGAATGTATCCCTGGCTACGCCTGCAATCGGTGAACCTTTTATCCTGTCCGGGCCAATTCCCCAGGGCAGGTGGTGGGAGGAAATTGGAAAGTAATTTTAAACAATTGGCCAATTATACAATTGGTGCTTCTTGTAAAAGCTTATGTTCTTTACTGATTGTTTCCCAAGTTTGGTTCCTGCCCGATTTATTTTTCCTTTTCGTTTAGGCAACCGAAATTATCTGGCATACAATACGATAAATATAATTATGTTTCTTATTTTATAATTGAATCATAATAATATTGGTTAATTATTGTTTTTAACGCAATAAAATATTTAATTTGTTAAAAATTAAGATATTTAATATTTAACCAGAATTTTTATTTAATCCCTTTTAAAGATATCCATAGAATTTCAACCAATTTTTAATTGTAAAATAAATTCCTATGCGTTATCTGTTTACATTTTTTTTATGTGTCTTGTGTTTTACTGTTTTTTCAAAAGATATGCCCCATACCAGTTGGGGCGAAGGCTGTATAATTTTCAATTCAACAAAAAAAATAGTAGGGAAGGTGGGTTATGATTATGTCAATGATCTGGTGCTTTACCAGGATGGCAAATTGATCAAAACGTACACCCCTCGACAGGTTGATTACTTTCAAATTATCAGCAAAGATTCTAAAAAGTTCTATCAATATGTTTCGCTTGCGTATGCGTTTTATCTGTCGTATGAAAGAGAAGCATTTTTTGAAGTCATTTTAGATGGCCTCCTGGCATTTTTAAGAAAGCCAAATAAAAGGGCTTTTAACATGGGAATTACCCCTTCCAAAGGGCGTGAGGAACCCGGGGCTTTTCTTAGGATTGATAAATTGTGCTTCGATTATTTCTATTGTTACCAGGATAAAATCCAGCGCATTTACAATTTTCACAAAGATGTAATGCCCATATTATCAGATCAAAAAGAAATGCTGAACGATTACATAGAGGAAAATGACATACTGGACTTTACGCCGCGTAACCAAATGGTAATTATTCATTATTATAATTTGCTAACAGCTACAGCCAGGGAAGAAAAACAAATGCCTGTTGAAAACTGGAAGGAATACAATATCATGGAGTAAAGCTGGAAGGAATGTTCTGGAATTAATAACTTGCCGGTTCAACACTTAAGAGTTAACATTAATGGATCAGCAGGCTATTATCCGGACAACCAGCGAATACGTTCGGGAAAAATTTTCAGGAGAAAGTTCGGGCCACGACTGGTGGCACATGCGACGGGTTTGGAACAATGCTTTGTACATAGCCAAACAGGAGAAAGCTGACCAGTTTATTGTGTCATTGGCCGCGCTTTTACACGATATTGGTGATCATAAATTCCATGGCGGAGATGAATCTGTAGGACCAAGCCTGGCCTGGAAATGGCTCCGGCAGTTTGATATGAAAGCGGATATCATCCAGCAAATATGCGATATTATAGCACATGTATCATTCAAGGGAGCAGCACAGGTCACGCCGATGCGAACCATTGAAGGCAAAGTAGTGCAGGATGCAGACCGACTGGATGCCATCGGTGCCATGGGCATTGCCCGGGTGTTCGCTTATGCGGGTTTCAAAGGGCATGAACTGCACATTCCTGGCAAACAACCGGAATTACATACTACTTTTGAACAATATAAGAATGGTAAAAATACGGCCATTAACCATTTTTATGAAAAACTGCTTTTGCTGAAAGACCGGATGCATACCGTTACCGGAAAAAAAATGGCAGCAGAAAGGCACCGTTTTATGGAACAATACCTGGCGCGATTTTACCAGGAATGGGAAGGAAATGCCTAACGGCGAAGCTCATTCAGCGGCTCGAAATCATCCAGCTTTCGCAGGAATTTTGGGGGTGCCAGCCGGATTCCTACCAAAAAAGCAATATTATGGTAGTAACTGCTCACCTTCAGGTCAGACACATTCAGAAAGTTAAAATCAAAAGTGCCGGCTATTCCGGCAAAATATTTTTCTCCATTGTAGCCAATACCTGTTCGTACGCCTAACAGGGGCAATGCTTTTAACCCGGGAACGTTTCGCTGATTGCTTTCCCGATCGTAATTATAGCGTTGAATTTCCATACCGGCAAAACCTGCCACCGACATCGAGAAATTACGATACACATAATTGTAGACGTAGCCTGGACCAATGCCAATGCCAAAGGCCCGCAATCGTTCCAAATCTGAAAAATTGGTAAACTGATCTTGCAGTACCGGTGTAATAAAGGAAGAATCCGCATTCACATCCAGATAAGCGATACTGGCCAGCGCCATAAATGATCCCGCACTCAGTTTCTGTTTTTCTATAAAATCAAAAGCAGAACGATAAGAGAATTTCTCTTTTGAGAAGATGTATGAAAAATTAAAGCGGTTGTACAAAACCCCCAAATCGTCGCGGATATAAAAATCATCACCTTCCTGCCAGTTGGCGGTGTATACCGGCGTATTGATATCCGTCAGAGATTTGTAATACTTGAAAAGCCATTCTACCACAATACCCGTTTGGGAAGTATATTTCACATTGAAATCCAGATAACGGGTACGTCCGTAATTCTCTTTCTGAAAATTTGTTCGTGGCCCTCTTATGCCAAAACCAAGCACAATACCTTTATAGGCTGCGCGTAAACCTATCACGTTGCGCACGGTGGGGTAATACAAAACCGACTTATCGTACTTATTACCCTTTAAACGAAACCTTAAATTGTATTTTCGCAAATCGTAATGCGGACTTAGCGATAAGCTTTCTGAGAATGGCTGAATATACGTTGAATCGGTTTGTGCTATCACCTTTTGGTAGTAACCACCCGCTAAAATCATCCCTACCGAAAAAATTAAAAAGCATGCAGCTTTTACTACCTTTTTATAATGCATATGCAAACCTAAAAATTCATTAATCATAACGCAAAAACCAACCCACTTCATCATTAATTTTGGCAAAATAAAGCAATATTAATACGTATACACGTTTTTCAAATCGGTAAGGCACAGTTTATGCGATCAGATCATTATCTGTAATCGGTGAATATGATAAAAAAAATTATTGCCATTCTTCCTTTGCTGATGTTAAATATCGGATGTGAACTGGGAGACGACTGTGGTCCTTTTCCCGAAACTGCTTATCGCGTCACCGGAATTACTACCGATAATGTGCAACTGAATAACCGTGGGTACCGCAATGCAAGTTCCATTCCCGATAGCACCCTTCTTCCATTTAATGAATTCGCGTTAGCGGTATATCCTGAAACTGAACGCGTTTCAACCAATACATTCCCTGTCCCTTCCCTTTTTACTGGTTTTTCCCATCCGGCTTATGCCTGTTCTCCTCCCGCTCCCACGCCTACAGAAAATGTTTCGGAAATTACTGTATTCAGTAATACCGATTACCAGCAACAGGATAGCAATACTATTCTATATGCAGGAGATACGCTGAACGGAATCTTTCAAATCGTTGATTTTTATAGTGGCAATATTACAGGGCTTGCTACCTTTTTGAAAATTTCCAAACAAATTCCTGCTTCCGACGAAGGATTTTTTCTCGTTCCGCTGGCCCGTCCGCGGCAGGAAACTACCCATCGGTTTACTGTTCATTACCGACTGGAAGATGGTACGCTATTTACCTTCGAAGCAGATCCGATTACGCTTACTCCCTAAAATTTACCAGCTACTTCTCTGCTAATTTTCATTCTAAATAGTAACTTCCCGACTAGAAACGTTTCTTGTTTTATAATGCAACTGCCTGATAAAAATGATGCGATGGATTTGTGTACTGCCTTTTATATTTGCGCTGGTAACAAATACAAATGCCCAGGCCCCCATCAGTGTGGCGGTAGCCGCTAACCTGGCTTTTCCCCTGCGAAAAATCAAACAGCACTATGAAAATACTACGGGAAACCGAATCAATCTGGTAGTAGCCTCGTCTGGCGTACTTACCGCCCAAATCAGCAATGGCGCCCCCTATGCACTTTTTCTTTCCGCTGATATGAAATTCCCGAAAGCTTTGTATCAATCTGGAAAAACCCAGGGTGCACCTCAGGTTTTGGTAAAAGGCAGACTGGTATTCTGGAGCAAGAAAAAAGTTACCGAAAATCAGATCGGCGCCTATCTGGCTACGGTACGGTCTGTCGCCATTGCCCAACCTAAGCTGGCACCTTATGGACAGGCTGCTAAAAACTGGCTGGAAGACAACAAGTTGTATCCATCATTAGAAAGAAAACTGGTATATGGTGAAAACATCGGTCAGGTAAACCGGTACATTGTAGCCGAAACTGTAGAAGGAGCTTTTACTGCTGTTTCCGCCATGTTTTCCAATGAACTTAAAAATAAAGGCTTCTGGTTACCCCTTAGTACTCCTGCTGATGAAGCTTCCTTGCTCACTCATGGTATGGTGATACTAAAAAACGAAAGTGCTGATCCTAATCAGGTAAAGGAATTTGTACAGTATCTGAAATCCGCTGAAGCTCAGTCAATTTTTGAGGAATTTGGTTATGTTATGCGCTGATCGCTTACTTTTGCTGGTATGGAATTAAATTTTGACCCATTTCTGTTAAGTCTGAAATTAGCTTTCATCACCACCTGCTTCCTGTTTGTTATCGGCATTCTGATTACTTATTTCATTTATTTTTATACAGGACGTCTGAAACCTGTGCTGAAAGCTCTGGTGAGTTTACCCCTGGTTTTACCTCCTACTGTATTGGGTTATTATTTACTAATATTTTTTCGTCCCGAAGGATGGGTGGGCCAGATCAGCGAAAGCTTGTTTGGATTACGACTGGTATTCAGCTTTCCGGGGCTGGTTATCGGATCGGTTATTTTTAGTCTGCCCTTTATGGTAAATCCTATTCTTTCCGCTATTGAAAACCTGCCTGTACATTACCGGGAAGCAGCTTACACATTGGGCAAATCTAACTGGATTACCCTTACCAAAGTTTTATTGCCAAATGCGAAGCATTCTGTGGTAGTAGGATTGGTAATGACGTTTGCCCATACGATTGGCGAGTTTGGGGTAATTCTGATGATTGGGGGTAACATACCCGGTGAAACCAGGGTGGCTTCTATCGCTATTTATGATGAGGTAGAAATGCTCAATTATACCAATGCCCATACGTACGCCCTTATTTTGCTGATCTTTTCATTTGCGGTGCTGATGGCCGTTTATCTGTACCAGGGTAATAAATCCAGACAAATTATATGATAGACCTCAAGCTGTACAAAAAATTAGCCGGAGCGGAAGGAGATTTTGTGCTGGATGTCGCCCTGCATATTCCTGCTCATTCCATTTTGGGTATTATGGGTCCTTCGGGTGCTGGAAAAACCAGTATTCTGAAAATGATCGCCGGATTGCTAACGCCTGAGCAAGGTGAAATTACAGTCAACGGAAAAACCTGGTACCATGCCGGACAATCAGTATATACAAAACCGCAACACCGAAGTGTAGGATATGTATTTCAGGATTATTCTCTTTTCCCGAACATGAGCCTGCGTGAAAACCTGCTGTTCGCACTTGGAAAAGACAGAAACCAGCAGATAGTGGACGAAATTCTGGATATGATGGGGTTACAGGCCCTGGAACATCGCAAACCCGACCGCATTTCCGGCGGCCAACGACAGCGGGTGGCACTGGCCCGTGCTATTGTGAGGCATCCTGAAATATTGCTGTTGGATGAACCTTTTGCCGCTTTGGACAAAACCATGCGATACCGGTTGCAAGAAGATCTGAAACTTTTACACCAGAAATTTAACACTACCACCATATTAGTGAGCCACGATCCGGCAGAAATAGTAAGGCTGGCACAAAACCTGGCTGTTATAGAAAGAGGAAAAATTATCGCTATGGGTCGACCTTCCCAACTGCTTACTACCCTGAAAAGCGATGTGTTTGAAGGAGAGGTCATGTATATAGATACAGATAACAATGAAATTATCGCCACCTCCGGCCACTTTATTCAGGCTTTTCCCCGGCAGGCCGCTACTACCGCCTTACAGCCTGGCGACCAGATCAGGGTTAGCGCTGATGGATTGATTGTTCGTAAAAAAGAGTAGCTTTTTACCTTTAAATTATCACAAGCACAGGATTGGAATCTTTCACTTATGAGAATTAAATTTTAACAATAAGCCACGTTAGGCTCCTTTTTAAAAATGATATGCGATAAGGATTCTAAGTACAATCAAGAAAGATTTGACGGGAGGAATGGTAATTTTTGTAGGACACCTTGACAAGTTGTCCTACCGCGTTCGACACTTTTTATTTGTTTGTACTTAGCCACAAACAAATAAACGCGCTTGCGGCTGAGGGCTTGCGACTTTTACAATAACGCGCTTAAAACCCATACTTCTTTTTAAACAAAGCAAAAACCTGGGTCAGTTCGGCATTGGTGAGCGGGCGTTCGTAGATCAGCACTCGGGCAATTTCACCATCAAAAGATTCCTGTCCGGGGTGTTGAATGGCATCCCGCTCCTGCCCGATGGCCATACGAGATGGATTGGCCTTAGGATTTACGGGAAAAATACCGGTTGATACGCTATCCGGATCATTCACAAAAAGCTCGATGGTTTGCTTGCCTTCTCCGGCTCCCATTCGGCCAGCCAGCAGATAATACCGGTCCTGTTGCAGTTGGGGTCCCATAATCATCGGGTTATTTTCATCAAACCGGCCGAAAGTAATGCCATTTCTACCGCCCGACCAAAAAGTATTATCATCAGTTAAATTAGCCCAGATGCCTTCATAATGATCGCTGTTGCGGAGGTTACCCAGAAAAGAGTTGACATCCTTTAACCCAACTCTTTGCTCGTAAGGCAAAAGCAAGGCAAACCAGGTGAACCCAGAGCCGGTGGTAAGTCCATCAAAAACATCTTCTTCCAGACTCACCAGCTCCTGCTGCCGGAATACCAGGGTATTATGTCCATTCAATTCTTTTACATTTTTTCTCAGGGTGGGCATGCCCGAATTTGGCTGATCGCGCCCTTCGTCGCGACTTACAAATAACTGTGCCGCAGAGGCAGAGACCTGATTTTGCCAGGCACTTACCCGGTTATCAGCGTTCAGGGTAATTCCATAATCAGCGTCCAGATCGAGCAGCAATCCTTGCTGCGGCAGGGAGTTATCAGTTATAAATGATAGTAAAAAGGTTAATAAACAGCAGCAACTAAAAGCAATACTGCAGAGCCGTTTTATCATTTTATTGGTTTCTTGATTTAAAACTTCATGCCTGTGCGCATACCCTGACAACAAGCTAATGGTGTTGAAATCACAATATATCAATTTCGGTGAATACCACCAATTGGAATTATTCCTTCTGGTCGCTTATTCCAACACAAGGCGGCAGGATTACCCTATTTTCAGTTGTTTGCTTCAATCACGGGTTTATATTTGTTGAATGAACTACTCAATTGTAAATGCTATGAAAAGTTTTCCGCTAATTTCTTTTTGTATTGCCATAGCTGCGTGCCAGCATACTACACCCAACCATCAGCAGGATGAAGATGAAATTATGAGCATTATGAACAACCAGATAAGCTGCTGGAACAAAGGTGATCTGGATTGTTTTATGGCCGGTTACTGGCATTCCGATTCGGTGATGTACATTGGCGGATCAGGATTGAAATATGGCTACCAGACCGCATTGGATAATTACAAAAAAAACTATCCGAACGAAGCGGCCCGGGGTATCCTGAATTTCGATATCCTCGAGCTGCTACCTGTGGCCGATGATGCCTATTTTATGGTAGGAAAATTCTACCTAAAAAGAACCATCGGTGATGCACAGGGGCATTTTTCTCTGCTTTTCAGAAAAATTAATGGCAAATGGGTAATCGTAGCCGACCATTCCAGTGCCACTTCCGGCTAATAGTTAATAACGGTTTTAATCGTAATTATAAATTGTAACCGCATCGGTAGCTAAGTTTTGAATTAATTCTTCAACTTTAGATCAAAGAATAGCAATAGCTCTCTAATCATTCAAACATCGCCAATTGGAGAAGAAAATATTTTTGAAAAAGGAGAGCTTATTTGGGTAAGGAAAAAATTACCTGCCTCAAGTGTACAGGCTGCCGGTTCAGGCACTAATCCTACGGGTGGATTAAGATTAGTTCAAGATGGATTTGTATTAAATAAGAAAGTGATTGACCAAACAACATATTTCAGAAGTACGATCTTTAATTCTTTAACTTGGTCTAAAATAAAAAATAACCCTTATGTGGAAGGAGCAAAGGCTAATTTCTTCATTACGGTTAAAGGAGTAGAAGTGATAGGATAAGAAGCGAAAAACAACTTAGGATTAGTATGCTTAGCGACCAAGTCGTCAAACAGGTCATAAAAAATTATAATGAGCAAGCTCATGAAATTCTCAAAGTCGCGGAAAGAAAAGTAGCTTATCAGAAATTAAACAGTAAAATCAAAAATTTAAGAAATGAAATTAATTGAAGAAGCAACAAAAGAAAAACTTAGAGGAGGATTCTACACTCCTAAACCAATTACCGATTTCATTCTTAAATGGGCTATCAATGGTGGTACAAATGCGGATATTTTAGAACCAAGCTGCGGTGACGGCAATTTTTTGAAAAGTTTAAAGGCTGAAAATTTCAAGTTCAATTCTGTTACAGCCATCGAATATGATCCTATTGAAGCTTCTAAAGCAACCTTAATTGAATTGGAAAATACTGAAGTAATTAATGAAGATTTTCACTTTTTCTGTAATAACACTAAAAAGAGATTTGATTTAATTGTGGGTAACCCACCCTATATTCGTTATCAGTATTTTGATAAGAGTCAACAGGTTGCCGCGGAGGATATATTTATCAAAGCAGGATTAAAATACTCAAAACTGACCAATGCCTGGGTGTCATTTGTAGTAGGTTCATCATTACTTTTAAAAGAAACAGGGGGAAAAATTGGATTTGTTCTTCCAGCGGAAATACTACAAGTTTCTTATGGACAACAATTAAGAAATTTTATTGCCCACTTTTTTAATAAGATCAATATTGTTTCATTTGAAAAATTAATTTTTCCCGATATTCAGCAAGAAGTAGTATTGCTATTGTGTGAGAAGGATAATAGTAAGGAACATAATATCGAACATATCGAGCTTAAAGACGCAAGCGAACTAAAAAATTTGGGACTTTTAAAGTTAAAGTTCCCAAAAAAGAAAATTGATTTCAAATCCAACAAATGGACTTTCTACTTCCTTGACCAAGAAGAAATAGATTTTTTAGAGAATGTCGCGAAAAACTTTAAAATTCCAAATATTGGAAAATATGCTAACGTAGAGGTAGGTATTACCACAGGTTCTAATGATTTCTTTACAGTTCCATTATCAACAGTCGAGAAATATGAGCTTGATGATTATGCCCGACCGATGGTCGGTAGAAGTGTTCAGGTAAATAGCGTAGTGTTTAACTATGAAGATTGGCTGAAAAATAAATACTCAAAAGCAAAGGCTCATTTATTAGTTTTTCCAGATCGTAACAGCCTCAAAAAGAACAATGGATCGATCAAATACATTAATTACGGTGAAAAACTGGAAATACATAAGGGATATAAGTGTAGTATAAGAGATAATTGGTTTGTTGTTCCATCTTTAAAAATTTCTGATGCCTTATTTATTCGCAGGAATAATATTTACCCTAAACTCATTATTAACGAGGCAAATGCATACACTACAGATACTATGCACCGGGTTTTTGTGAGACCGGGAACTAACATTAACGCTTTTACAGCTAGTTACTATAACTCTCTTTCATTAGCATTCGCCGAGGTTTTTGGCAGAAGCCACGGCGGGGGGGTTTTGGAACTCATGCCCAATGAAACAGAACGAATTCTTTTGCCCTACCATGAACGAAATGCTAACTTACTGGCTGAGATTGATAAATTGATTCGGCAAAAAAATGAAATACAGAAAATTCTTGATCGAACAAACAAACAGATTCTTCAAGAAAATTACGGACTGACAAAGAAAGACATTGAACTCTCAAATAGTATTTGGAATAAGCTCTCAAAAAGACGACTGAATAGAGGGAAATAAAAATATTATGATTAGAAATCAATTATTTTATTCGTGCGTTTTTTTTGCCTTTTCGCGCATCTGTATGGGCTGTACCAGTCAGAAAAAAGAGGGAGAAGCACAGGGAGAAGAAAAACAAGCTTTGTTACAACCTGCTTTTACAGCACATGGTGGCTTACAGAACCTGTATACCACAACGGAACTTTTAATAATCATCTGTTTATTGATCTAAATTCCAGAAAAACCCTCATTAGCTACGATAGATTCACACTGGGCTTTAATGGAAAGGAAGTGTGGATAATGCCTGATAGGCAGGCTTTTCCCGGCAGTTCACCACGATTTTACCATAACCTGGAGTTTTATTTTTTTGCCCTTTGTACTGGCCGATCCTGGAGTTCGGATTGAAGCAGTAGGGAAAAAAGATTTCTAGGGCAAAACCTACGACGTAGTCAATATTGCTTTTGAACCCAGTACCGGCGATTCTCCCGGCGATGTATATATGTGCTATCTGGATACCGAATCCCACCGGTTGTATTTACTGTTGTTTACGGTTACCTTTTTGGCAATCAGGGGAAGAAAAAGTTTAGTGCCAGGGTTTATAATAAATGGCAGCAGGTAGACGGATTATGGGTTCCGGAAAAAATGGTTTCTTACCCTTGGGAAAATGACCAACTGGGTGAAAAAAGGGGGGAAACAGAAATCAGAAACATAGCATTCAGTCAGGACCCACCGGACGAAGGCCTGTTTGCCGCTCCGGAAGGTGCCTATACGGAATAATTTAATTTTTACTGTTTTAAAGATTTAAACCACGGAATTACCTGATTAACCATGGGAATAAATCCATCGCCATGCGAGGTAGCCAGGTCATAAGGATAATAGGTAACAGAAGATGAACCGTTCTCCAGCATGGTATCGTAAGCAGTTTGTGAGTTTTCTATCGGAATCACTTCATCATCCTGCTCATGATACAGGCGCAGCGGTGTTTGCGGTTCCCAGTCGTATACGCTGTTTTGCACCAAGGCGTCCATAAATTGGGTTTCCGTTCCGTTGCGCGAATTTTCCAGAAACGTGGTGTTCAGCAGTACAGAAAGCGTATCGTTGAGTCGCTCATGAATTGGGGTGGCCGCTAATTCACCACTGAATAGCTCTGGAATTCGGGAGGCATAAGGTTCCTGAAAAAAATCAGTAAGCGGCCGGCTCCATTCATTGGTTACCTGATAGCTGTAAATTAAAAATGCCAGATAACCAGGTGTGGGATAAACATCCTGCCTAACCAGATAGTCTACCATACCCTTTACATCATATCCGCCTGCTCCGGCAGCGGCGGCAGTTACCTGTAATCCCAGATCTGGGTTTTCTTCTATTCCCTTCAGGGTTGCCAGTGTAGCATAACCTCCTTCGGAATATCCTACCAGAAATAGCTGTTGATTATAGGGAATATTCAAAGAATCCAGAAATTCCTTTCCGGCAAATATCATGTCGATGGTAGCCGTGGCGGTAGCTTCCTCATTGTAATATGGATGCAACATTTCTTTGGAAGCGCCAAAGCCGAGAAAATCTGGAATCAGCGTGGCATAACCCAGCGCGCCGAAAATTTCCAGCCCTGAAATATTGCTGGTATTAAAATTTGAAGGCGCGTCCCGATGGGCTGTTATGGTTCTGTGCTGGGCACTTAACAAAGGCATTTCCCCCGTATATCCTTCTGGCAAGGAGATCAAGCCGGAAGCCAGTTGTTCTTCACCCTGATAAGTGGTTTTATAAGTAATCTGATAAATACTAACGCCAAATTCAATATTATCGGCATAAGGCTCAAAACCTTCGGCGGTAGATAACAGTACCTTTAAAGTGTTTTTAGAAATTTCGGCCAGCAACTGATACGAAACAAATTTTGATGGTTCCTCAGTACCCGGATTAACCGGACCGTCATCGGTAATACAACTGCTAAAAACGGTAATAATAATAATGAATAATAAGCTGTAGGAAGTTTTTAAATTTCTCAACAACAATTTCTCTCCAATATATTTCATCTGTATAATTTATTTTCTAAGGATGGATGGAATATCCTTGTTTACAATCGCATTTCTAGTTGAACGAAGGTATAAGGGCATTTCATGTTTCAGATAACAAAAAAAGTTGATTAAAGTTTCCGGAAGCTGTTAAAAGGCACCAATCACCTGCTGCAATTCTGACTGTGGCTGCCATTGTTTCTTTTCCGGTAGTTGAGAAGGCCGGGCGCGAGAACCTGAGGAAGAAAAATTACCTGTTTCAATGTAATACAATGCTTCTTTCAACCGTGCCTCATTCACATCGCCCAAGTCACGGGTCAAATCGTCGGGCACATAGGCATTGGCTTTCAGGCCATCGAAGTAAAACCCATACCCGTCGTCATTGGTAATAGCAAAACAGATAGGATTCAACACATACGCTTCCAGCCTGAATCCGAAACTGCCTACCGGTTTGCCATACGTATCGTCTCCTATCACCACCACATCCATAAAAGGAAGCAGCCCATTAATAATCAGTTCGCTGGCCGAAGCCGTGGATTTGGAAGCAATTACAAACAGGCGGGGTAAATCCAGGGGAATATCAGGGGTATAAAACGGAACCGCTTCGTTTTCATCCGCCTTGTCTTCATTATAAATGTACTCATAGAAATTTTTACCTTCCCCATTTGCGCCAATAATGTTGGCAGCGAGATATTCAGCGATATTAACTCTTCCACCTCCATTGTATCGCAAGTCCAGAATAAGCTCAGTAATACGTTCCGACTGAAACTCCTGAAATACAGGTTTTAGTTCATCTTTTGACGTTTGCAGGAAACTGTTAAAAACCAGGTATCCAATTTTTTTGCCCTGTACCGGCACTACACCATGGTACAGCACCGTATTTACTTTGACTTCCTGCGCTGTAATATTTTTGGTAAATACCTGTCCTTCCGTATCTTCCAGCACAAAGGTATTGTTATCGGCCCGGAGACTGCCGGTAAAATTTTCCGCGGATATTCCATTAATAGAAATCACTCTCCAGGTTCTTCTCACACCAGCTTTATAAAAAGGTGAATCCTGGTATACGTACGCGATCCGCAAATACCCCTCTGTATCCCAGCCAAACTGTACGCCATAACCTTTATATATCCCCTGATTAAAAAGCTGGTCGTAGGTTTCAGCATCCTCAATATAACTCCAGCGGTCTAAGGGTCTTTTCCGCAATGCTTCCAGCAATTCCTCTGGTGTTTTGTAATCTGTCACTTCTACTGGGGGCAGTTCATCATTCCAGAAATACCATTCATTCATAATGTCGTACACCTCCTGAATAGCTTTTTGGGTGACTTCATCTACAACGGGTAGTTCCTCATCTTTTTTACATCCCAGCAGCAACACCAGACATGGCAGCCAGAAAATCCAGACATTCCTGAATATGTTTTGTTTGCTATGCATGAGCTTAAGATTTCGTTTTCAATCAATCAGCGAGAAAGCCTATCAAGTTACGAAAGAAAACTCAATATTGGATTACAGATCGTTGTTCTCAGCAATTAAAATCTTCGCGTTTTCCAATTACTTTTTTCTCCAATTGCCGTAACCTCTGCTGAGGTTGATACATTTTCCTGCCGCGATAACAGAAAGGCTGCCATAACCGCTCCAATATGCTCTTCAGTGTCTGTATTTTTTTCCTCCAGCATATGTGGTTCAAAATACCTGTTTATAAATTTGGTATCGAAATTTCCGGAAGTAAAAGCTTCGTGTTGCAACACAAACCTGCAAAAAGGCAAGGTGGTGGCTACGCCACTGATCTGGTACTCTTCAATAGCGCGGAGCATGCGCTGAATAGCCTGTTCGCGGGTAGCGCCATGCACAATCAGCTTGGCAATCAACGGGTCATAATATATGGGTAAATCCATATCCTGTTCAAACCCGTCGTCCACCCGAATGCCTGGCCCCTGTGGACGCACATACCTGGTCAGGTTGCCCGTGTCGGGCAGGAAGTTATTGGCAGGATCTTCCGCATACACCCTGATCTCGATGGCATGCCCGGAAATTTTCAGATCTTCCTGCCTCATGGATAGCTTTTCCCCTTCCGCCACTTTAATTTGCTCTTTCACCAGGTCAATGCCGGTAATAAGTTCGGTAACGGGATGTTCTACCTGTAGGCGGGTATTCATTTCCAGGAAATAGAAATTCAAATTATTGTCTACAATAAATTCTACCGTACCAGCCCCGTAATAATTGCACGCCTGGGCTACTTTAACAGCAGCCTCACCCATTTGCTTTCTAATAGCTTCGGTAAGGATAGCGGAAGGGGCTTCTTCAATTACTTTTTGATAACGTCGCTGTATAGAACATTCCCGTTCGAATAAATGAATAACCTGCCCATGCTGATCGCCCAGTACCTGAATTTCCAAATGCCGCGGATTGTCAATAAACTTTTCTATAAAAACAGCCCCATCGCCAAATGACGATTGGGCTTCACTAACTGCCCGCTCCATTTCCGATTCAAAATCTTTTTCATGCGCTACCACCCGCATACCTTTTCCGCCTCCACCCGCACTGGCTTTGATCAGTACCGGATATCCGATTTCACGCGCTTTTCGCTTCGCTATTCCTACATCGGTAATTGCTTCTTCGGTACCGGGAACCAAGGGAATGTCGTATTTTGAAACAGCGGCTTTAGCAGCCAGTTTGCTGCCCATTATTTCCATAGACGCCGGTGAAGGACCCACAAACAAAATTCCGGCATCCAATACTTTTTGGGCAAACACCGCATTTTCAGACAAAAAACCATAGCCGGGATGAATGGCATCGGCATTAGTTTGTTGGGCTGCCCGCAGAATTTTTTCTATTACCAGATAAGATTCAGAAGAAGGGGAAGGTCCTATCCATACTGCCTCATCCGCATACCTTACATGCGGTGCCGTACGGTCGGCCTCGCTGTACACCGCAACAGTAAAAATGCCCATTTCTTTGGCAGAACGCATAATTCGCAGCGCGATTTCACCACGATTGGCTATCAGAAGTTTTTTAATTTTAGGCATATAATTCAATAAAATACTGGTAAATGTTAAAAATTTAATAATAAATTGTAAGAATAGTTTTTTCCTCTTAATAAATTTGCGGCTTTCATTGCGGCAGAACTATTAAATATTAATTTTACGGCGATAATTAAGGAAGCTAAGTTATCCATTCTTTCAAAAAATACTATATAGCGTGGATATATTTGAAAAAATTAACACCAACAAAGGCCCTCTGGGAAGACATTCCAACGTTGAAGAGGGCTATTTTATGTTCCCCAAGTTAGAAGGTGAAATCGCTCCCCGAATGAAGTTCAGGGGCAAAGAGGTTTTGACCTGGAGTTTGAACAATTATTTGGGTTTGGCCAATCACCCGGAGATAAGAAAAGCAGATGCGGAAGCTTCCGAAAAATGGGGATTAGCCTATCCGATGGGAGCGCGCATTATGTCGGGCAATACGATCCGGCACGAACAGCTTGAAAAGGAACTGTCGGCATTTATCAAAAAAGAAAGCACACTGCTGCTCAATTATGGGTATCAGGGGGTGGTTTCTATTATTGATGCCATTGTAGACCGAAAGGACGTTATTGTATACGATGGTGAGAGCCATGCCTGCATTATCGATGGCGTAAGGCTTCATATGGGGAAACGTTTTGTGTATACCCATAATAATATTGAAAACCTGGAAAAGCAACTGGTAAGAGCTACCAAGCTTGCCAAAGAAACCGGCGGAGGAATTCTGGTAATTACCGAAGGGGTTTTTGGTATGTCAGGCAACATGGGCGCGCTGAAAGAAATTGTAGCGCTGAAAAAAATGTACAATTTCAGGCTGATGGTAGACGATGCCCACGGTTTTGGCACCATGGGTAAAACCGGGGCCGGTACCGGCGAAGAACAGGGCGTACAGGACGATATTGACCTATATTTCTCTACTTTCGCCAAATCAATGGCCAGTGTGGGCGCTTTTGTGGCCGGAACCAAAGAGGTAACCCATTACCTTCGGTATAATATGCGTTCGCAGATATTCGCCAAATCGCTACCCATGCCGATTGTAGAAGGCGCCCTGAAGCGGCTGGAACTGCTGCGCGAAAAACCGGAACTCAGGGAAAACCTCTGGAAAGTGGTAAATGCCTTGCAAACAGGCTTCCGGAAGAAAGGTTTTAACATTGGAACCACACAAACACCGGTAACGCCGGTAATACTGAACGGAGGCGTAGGCGAAGCGGCTGCACTGGCCATGGACCTAAGAGAAAATTTTAATATTTTCTGTTCGGTGGTTATTTATCCGGTGGTTCCGAAAGACATTATCATGCTCCGTATTATTCCGACAGCCATGCACACTTTAGAGGATGTAGAGCTTACGATCAGTGCATTTGAGGCTATTAAAGACAAATTAGAGCACGGCGTATATAAAAATGGTGAATTAGCGGCTGCTTTTCACCAATAATGAAAGATTAATTAATTTTTTTTTTGTTTAATTGGCATATTAACCATATTGTTGCCATTAAATTAATCAACAACTGTTAACTATTAAAGAATAACTTATGAACAGATTTGAGCAAGTAAAGAACCTTTTAATGGACTTAGAAGGTGATTTTGAAAAGTTTTATGACAAAAGCAACCAGGCTGCCGGCACTCGGGTGAGAAAAGGGATGCAAGAACTAAAAAACTTAGCCCAAGAAATCAGAGTGGAAGTACAGTCTAAGAAAAATGGTTAATTTCCATTCTGTAAAAACTATAAGGTGATCCGAAAGGATCACCTTCAGTTTTTTACTACTGATTACGCAAGCAAACCAGTGTTTTAATTAAAAGACTGGAAGTAGATTTTTTTCGCGTTTTTAAATCAGTTAACTTTCCTGCTCTCTTTTCTTCAGACATTTTACACCAACCTCTGGTGGTATTTCCCTTTTCAAAGGAAATTTTTAAATGTCAGCGATATTTTTCCTGATCTCTGGTGTTTTAAAGATAAATTTTACAAAATTTGCCATTGAATATCATTTCCTGTTTAAAAGACGTTTTACTTGTGTTACCGGAAAATAGCTTTTCCCGGGCATTTTTGTATGATGTCGCTCTTGATAGCAAATAAATTATGAAAACAGTTCAAGGAAGTATCGTAGCACTGGTTACCCCTTTTCAGCAAAAGAACATTCAACAGGTTGATTTTGACCTGATTGAAAAGTTGGTCGCGTTTCATGCTGATCATGGCACTGCTGCTATTGTACCCTGTGGTACTACTGGCGAATCGCCTACCCTTTCTCCTGAAGAGCATGCGGAAGTAATCAGACGCGTAGTGCAGGCAGCCAAAGGTACCAGCCTGAAAATTATTGCCGGAACCGGTTCTAACTCTACCCGGGAAGCTATTCATTTAACATCAGAAGCTAAAAAAGCAGGAGCCGATGCCTGCCTGATAGTAGTTCCTTACTACAACAAACCTACACCGGAAGGGCTGCTGGCTCATTTTAAAGCCCTGGATGAAATTGATATTCCTTTAATTCTATATAACATTCCCGGCCGTACCGGTATTAATGTGATTCCTGAAGATATTATTCATATTGCCAGAAACTGTAAAAACCTGATCGGGTTGAAAGCTTCCAATGGCGACCTGGATCAGATTGCCGAAACGGTGGTGCTGAGCAAAACCCTGGACAAGCCTTTTTCCGTGCTTTCCGGTGACGATTCTCTGACATTGCCCATACTTTCGGTGGGCGGACAGGGGGTGATTTCTGTAGTAGCCAACCTCATGCCCCGGACTATGAGCCAGCTGGTGAGTAGTTTTCATAACCAGGATATCCGGAAAGCCCAACAACTGCATATGGCTATTCACAAATTCTGCAAATCGCTATTGACTCTGGGAGCCAATCCTATGGGCGTCAAGGCGATGCTGAACAGGGCTGGTTTTGCTGTAGGCGCCTGCCGCCTGCCACTCATCAATCTTGCTGATGACAAAACAGATGCCCTGATAAAAGTTGTCAAAAGCATGCGGCATGAGCTCAAGGCTGCTGATTTCGCTTATGACGAAATTCTGGACAAGCTATTTGTATAGGAAATTCGGGTGCAATCCTCCCATACAATAATTAGGCTGACCTTTAGGTTAACCTATTTAATGTTAGAATATCTTGGATGAGTTGGTTTTTGTAAGCCGTAACCTCAGCGGATTACCACGCCAAAGCACAATTTTCAGTGGTTTTGTGTGCCGCGGGCACAAGATCAG
>JBGTIS010000122.1:0-9089 GCA_041745535.1 Cyclobacteriaceae bacterium
AGACATAGATGGGGATGGTGACCTGGATTTGCTGGCAGGCAACTGGGGCGAAAATTCCAAGCTGCATGCCAGCGAAGACTTTCCATTAAAACTTTATGTAGACGACCTGGACCAGAATGGTGACCTGGATCAGATACTGGCCGTTGAAAAGGATGGGAATTACTACCCTTTCCTGGGCAAAGATGAACTGGGCAAACAGCTTCCGGGCATCATCAGGAAAAAATACCTTACCTACAAAACCTTTGCTACCGAAACCGTAACACAAATTTTTGGGGAAAAACTACAAAAAGCAAATGTGTTAACGGCCAGCCGTTTATCTTCTACCTGCTTTAAAAATAACGGAAACGGAACGTTTACTGCCATTCGGTTACCGGTAGCCGTTCAGCTGGCACCCGTATTCAGTTTTATAACCGGCGATTTTAATCAGGATGATCGAACCGACCTGATTGCCGCTGGTAATTTCTATGGGGTATTGCCTTACGAAGGGCGTTACGATGCCAGTTACGGTGCGGTAATGCTAGGAAACAAAAGCCTGCAGGTACTTTCTCCGTTGCAATCTGGCTTTGTGGTTACGGGTGAGATAAGAGATATAAAAGCTTTGCGAACGATCGGGGGTAAACTTTTATATGTGGTGGCCAGGAATAATGATTCATTAGTATTTTTCCAATTGAATCAGGCGGAGATATCAAATAACCGCTTATCTGTTACCACGAAAAACTAAGTACGCAGGGTACTTTAGGAAATTATTGGTAACATATTCCAATAAAAAACCCCGGTCATTGTATACCGGGGTTTTGATTTATGCTGTTTCCAACTCTGAACAAGATATGGTTAATTAAATCCCTGGTTCTGGCTCAGGTTGCGGTTATTATCGATCTCTCTTTGCGGAATAGGGAACAGCAACTGGTCTTCGGTAAAAGTTTTACCAAACACATTGGTATGGCCCACGAAATTATCCCATTCCTTGGTAATATCGTTGCGCGCCTTGCGGGTTCTGAGCATATCAAACCACACTTTATCTTCAAAGCATAATTCAAAATAGCGTTCTGCCCACACCGCCTGTTCAAAGTCAGCCTGGACGGTAGTAGTAACCGGAGGCAGTTCTGCCCGTAATCTGATGTCATTCAGACTTTGCTGTGCAAGCGCGTTAGGTCCGCCTTCAGTGCGGTTAGAGGCTTCGGCATACATCAGCATTACATCAGCCAGTCGATATACAGTAAAGTTCAGCGAAGCACGGGCATCGTCGTCAATCGCTACTTTGTCAAAATACTTATAAATGTAATATCCACCCAGGTTCAGGCTATCGCGGCGCGGATCACCATCTGGATAGTCGCTGGGATGGCCCTTATAGTAGGTATAGAAAAACTGCTTTTCCTCGGTTCTTTTATCACCTGCTTCATAACTCTCTACAAATTCCTTGCGGGGTACCAATCCGCCATATTCATCAGCGTAAGAAGCAATGCCCCGTAAAGTTGGTAAAGTAACTGGGGTAAGCCCGTTTTCACGAATGGTTTTGGCATGCTGCACCTGGAAGATAAATTCGCCCGAATTTTTGTTATCCGGATTAATCATGTCAGTATATTCAGGAAACAGGGAATAGCCGCCCTGTTCAATTACCGCTTTGGACCGACTGGCGGATTCCGCATAATACTGGTCGCCACCCTGTACCGGAAAGCCGGCATAGGTAAGGTACACATCGGCCAGAATGGATTTGATGGCACCCATAGATACCCTGCCCGAAGGATCCTGCCAGGGTAGCGTGGATTTTTCAGCTTCCAGCAGATCAGGAATGATGATTTCGTCATAAATTTCCTTTACCGGCGCACGCGGTGCCTGTACTTCTGACAACTCTGTTGGATTCTCAGTAATTTTAGGCACATCACCATACATTCTCACCAGGTAGAAGTAATACAGTGCCCTCAGGGTACGGGCTTCAGCCAGCAGATTCGCTTTATCAGTAGCGCTTAACGTAGTAATTTCATTAATTTTAGTTAAAGCCAAGTTGGTACGTGAAATACCTCCGTACATGCCATTCCACCAGTTATCGATGTAAAAAGCACGGGAATCGTACGTTAATTCATTGAACTTATACGCTTCTGTTTGAGAATTGCCATCGGCTTTACCCGTCATGAACTCCATTAACGAGGCATTGTTGCCACCCCAGCCGCCGCCGCCATTGTTCAGCGTTTCAAGCCCTTTGTACGAAGCATTGGCAAATGCCCGGGCGATGTCCAAACTGGAAACATTAGATTTTGTAGTAAGTGCTCCCGTAGGATCTTCATCCAGAAAATCTTCGCAAGAGGAGCAAATCCCCAACAGTAAGACCAGAATTAATGATTTAATCGCAAATATTTTTTTCATGATATGCTCTTTTTAAAATGACAAATTAACACCCACATTGAATGTTCTTGGCTTGGGATACTGGAAAAACTCGATGTTCTGGGTAAGCTGCCCACCGAAGGTAGTCGCTTCCGGATCGTATCCGCTGTAATCGGTAATCAGGAACAGGTTTTGCGCGCTGGCATATACCCGCAGCTTTTGTAAACCAATGCGATCTAAGGTAGCAGCAGGAATTGAGTAACCCACTACAAAGTTCTGTCCGCGAACAAAGGAACCATCTTCTACCCACCAGTCATCCATATGGGTGCTGTATCCGGCATTGTAATGTCTGATTTGCGCCACATAAGTATCCTGATTCTCAGGCGTCCAGGCATCCAATATGGTAGCCAAACCGCTGGCAATGGCCTGTCGGTCTTCGGTAGAATGCTTAATGGCATTTACCGTATTTACCCCCATCACGAACCGGATATCAAATGAGAAATCAAAATTCTTATAGTTGAATGAGTTGGAAAGGTTCAAAGTTCCTTTGGGATAGGCCCTGCCGATAATAGTTTCGTCGGCCGCATCCAGTTTTCCATCTCCATTGATGTCTTCCCATTTCAGGTCACCAGGCAAAAGGTTGTATTTGGCTGCCTCAGTTTCTTCGTCAGAACCCCATGTACCCAGTCGGTGGTATCCCCAGAATGAGCCGATAGGCTCGCCTACCCGCAAAATGTTGGTTTGTCCTAAAAACCAGGGACCGGGGAAAATATCATCGTTGTTCACACCTAATTTCAACACCTTGTTTCTATTCATGGCGTAGTTGATGTTGGTGGTCCATACAAAATCGCCCTGGCTGAAATTAATGGTATTTAATGTCAACTCAATGCCCTTGTTCTCAACCGAACCAATGTTTTGGGTAACGCTGCTCAAACCGGTTGACCACGGAATAGGCGCATCCAGCAATAGGTCGTTGGTTCTTTTGTAATAATAATCAGCAGTTAACTCAATACGGTTGTTAAACAGACCTAATTCCAAGCCCACATCTAACTGATTGGTAACCTCCCATTTCAGGTCGGGGTTACCGAAGCTGGAACGGTAAATAGCCGTTTGTCTGTCGCCATTCAACAATACATTTTCAGTACCCAGGAATTGCAGCGAACGATACGAATCAATTTCCTGGTTACCGGTAGAACCGGCACTGGCGCGCAATTTCAGATTACTAATAGCATCTACATTGAAGAAGCTTTCTTCAGAAGCTCTCCAGGCTACCCCCACAGATGGGAAAAAGGCATATTTGTTATTGGCACCAAATTTAGAAGAACCATCAATACGACCGGTTAGGGTAATGATGTATTTTTCCAGAATATTATAGTTAATACGGCCGAAATATGAGTTCAGTGCCCAGCGGCTGTCGCCAGATCCTACACCACTTCGGTTGGTACCTACGCCCAGGTTATGCCATCCCCAGAAATCATCTATAAAGTTTTCGCTGGCGGTATAGGTGGTTTCCTCGTACCATTCCTGCCACGATAAACCCAGCAGGGCAGTCAGGTTGTGCGTATCGCCAAACAATCCTTTGTTATACGTAAAGTAGTTTTCACTCTGCCAGTAGGTAGTGAACCAGGTGGCAATGTCGCTTCTTCCGTTCTGGTCGGCCGAAAGCGCGTTCAGGTCTCTGCCTGAGTAGAAATTGTGTTTTCTATTGATCACGTCGTAGCCAAAGCTGGAACGGAAATTCAGATCCGGCGTAATGTCGATTTGCGCATAAATATCGCCCAACATCTCTACCCGGTTATTTTTGCGCTGTCGCTCTTCGGTAATCCGCACAGGGTTTTCGCCACCTTCCATGCCAGGCCAGTCTTTGTTTCGTCCCCAGTTGCCATCGGGGTATTTGATCGGCAGAATGGGAAGGGCTTCAAATACCATACGGGCCACATTCAGTCCGCCAT
Source organism: Cyclobacteriaceae bacterium (assembly GCA_041745535.1). Classification (GTDB taxonomy): domain Bacteria; phylum Bacteroidota; class Bacteroidia; order Cytophagales; family Cyclobacteriaceae; genus JBGTIS01. The sequence continues at coordinate 4,272 of JBGTIS010000122.1, forward strand.
TGGCATCGCTTACTTCTGTTTGCTTGCTTTTCAGCACGGTTACTGAGCCACCAATTTTCAGCCAGTCGCGCACCTGATTGTCCAGGGTAAATTTGGCATTGTACCTTTTATAATCAGAATTTCTCATGATACCGTCCTGATCGGTATAACCCAGCGATACGCTGTAGGTGGTTTTATCGGCGCCACCCTGTACGCTCAGGTGATGATTCTGGGAAAAAGCAGGCTGATAAATTTCTGCTTCCCAGTCGGTATCGTATAACGGATTGCCATTGGCATCGAACAGATTAGGAAAATCAGCAGGATTGTTTCTGATATATTTCCCATCGGCAAACCCCTGTGGGTCGTATTTTTCCGCATTATCAAAAGCGGCATTGTATACCTGCATGAATTCTTTGGCATTCAACCGGGGTACGCTGCGGGAAGGTACGCTGTACGAACCAAAACCTTCGTAGCTGATCAGGCTGCCCTGCATACCTCTTTTGGTGGTAACCATGATGACGCCATTGGCACCTCGGGCACCATAAATAGCGGTGGCTGAAGCATCTTTCAATACTTCGATAGACTCAATGTTATTAGGGTCCAGCGCATCGGGCGACACGCCAATAACACCGTCTACCACATACAATGGATCAATGCTGGAGTTGATAGAGTTAATACCCCGGATGCGTACCCTGGAATTGAAACCAGGTGCGGCATTGTTATTATACACATCAACACCGGCAATGCGGCCCTGCAAAGCCTGGGTTACGTTAATAGGCTGCCGGTCGAGCAGTTCTTCTGACTTTACATTGGCCACCGCACCAGTAAGGTCCGATTTTTTAGCTGTACCATAACCAATCACCACAATTTCTGACAATGATTGCACATCCTGCGCCAGATTGATATCGATTACGCTTCTGCCATTAATTTCAACTTCCTGGCTGGTATAACCAATAGAAGAAAAAATCAGTGTGGTAACTTCGTCATCTACCGTTAACCGATACTTGCCATCTACATCGGTAACCGTTCCCGTGCTGGTACCTTTTGCCAGAATATTGACGCCGGGAAGCGGGTCGTTGGTTTCAGCATCGGTAATGGTACCAGAAATGGTTTTGATCAGTTTATTATAAATGGCTGATACCCCCATTTGCCTGATCTGATCTACCTGATACGAAAAATTATCCTGAGTAGCGGCACTGGTTTCATTGCGCTTTATTTTATGGATATCTTTGTGCTGATCCTGATAGATAAAAAAAAGATTTTCGTCTACCTTCCGAAACTTAAGACCTAACGGTGACAATATCTGATCTAAAGCGACTTCAATATTTTTTTTATTGATCAAATCATCTTTCACAACACCAAATTTGTTGTTAACTACCTCATTAGCATAGCTAAAATGGATTTTATGCTTCAGTTCGAGTTCATTAAGAATAGATTTTAATGATTTTTCATGAATCTGATCATAAGTATCATAGGTGTCGCTTCCGTTTACGAAAGCAAGATCCTGCGCGTCAACAGCGAAACAGGAGCAGAATACCAACAGCGTTAGCATTTGTATTCTAAAAAAATGTAAGTGGTTTCTCATAATTATTAAATTTGAAAGGGTAATTAATTTATTGAGTTACTTTTATGTTACAGCACAGGTGCGTTCACTGCCCTGTAACGGTAGTGATCAGGGTTTTTTCCGCATAATAATCTGTCCTCCTTTGTTAGTGATTTTTAAATTAAATGATTCCTCCAGCATGGGATAAAGCACGTCAATTTTCTGAGACGGTACAGTGGTGGTAAACCTGTTTTTAGCAATATCCGCATCTTCAAAAATGAAACTAATCCCATAGCTGTCTTTCAATACTGCGGCTATTTCTGCCAATGTGCTATTATCAAAAGTTAAAAGATTGTCTTTCCAGGAAGTATATTTCTGGGGTTCTACCTGTTTTTTTTCGTAAGATTGTGTTTTTAGTGAATAAGCCACCATTTCGCCAGGTTCCATCAGCACTTCCTGTTCGTTCTGCCCAATGTTAAGTTTTACTTTGCCCGAACTTAATACCACTTTGGTTTTATCGTGACGGTTTTGCACATTAAACCGGGTTCCGAGTACCTCTACATCCAGGTCATTGGTATGTACTACAAACCTGGTATTACGGGCATTAAGTTTTTTGGTAACTACAAAAAAAGCTTCTCCCGAAAGCCAGACTTCGCGCATCGATTGCTGATCCCAGTTGGCATGAAAGGCCAAAGTAGAATTGGCGTTAAGCTTAATAATCGAACTGTCGGGCAACATAATCTGCCGGGTTTCTCCATAGCCGGTTTGGTATTCGCTGAGGTGCTGACGGCCCTGAATAAAAAAATAGATTCCGGTGGTCACCACAAGCAGAGAAACTGCTGCCGCCATAAAATAAGAAACACGGTTATTTTTCATCCGTACAGGTACTGTTTTATCCTGCCGGATCGCATCTGCTAATTTCTCGGTTTCTTTCTGTATTTCCTGGGCAGATAGTTTTTGGTTTCGGATCTCAAACGGCCCTGCAGGATGTTCATTACCGAAAATATCCTGAAATAATCTTTTTTTACCGCTACCTTTTTTGTCAGATGACATCTGTGATAATTAAACGTTGCTGTAAAGTCACACTTTTAGTAACAAGACATCGTCGCGATTAAAATATACTCGTGTAAGGGAAAATTTTTTTTCCAGGCAGTGCCTGATAAACGATTTTCAGCTCAAAAGATATTTGTGAGATGTAGCCAAGCAAGAAAAAAAACAACAGATAATTTCTGAAATAAATGTGAGCGGTACATCAGAAAAAAAGCAGATACATCAATAGGGAAATCAGAGATACCAGCGAAATTTCGGAAGTGTGGCTGGTAATCATTATTTTTCTGAGGTTAGCAAGCGCCTTGCTTATGCCATTCAGCACCGACTGATAATTCAGTCCGGTTACTTCGGCAATTTCCTCATTGCTTAATTCATTAAAATATCGAAGGTATACCAGTTCCCGCTGCCGCCCGGAAAGTTGGTTCAGGGCATGAATAATTCGGTCTTTATTAATTTCTTCCGTTTCCCTGGTAATCAGGATATCTTCCTGAGAGAAAGTAAAATGATGCATAGCGTCCAGGTTTGAGAACGGAGCCCCGAATTTGTTTTCTTTTTGCATTAACCTGACCACATGGCGCCGCACCGAAAAAATAAGGTAATGTTTAATATCGCGCGCATCACCCAGTTGGGTTCTGTTTTTCCACAAATAAATGAACAGTTCCTGAATCGCGTTTTTAGCCATAGCTTCGTTTCCGGCAATTTTCAGAGAATAAAAATACAGATCATTATAATACTTCTGATGGAGGTAAGTAAACGATTGCTCACTCCCTTTTTTAAAAAGTTGCCAGCAGTCAGCGTCACTTCGCGGTTCAAAAAAATCTGTATGCTTTGTATTCATATTTAATTTGCTGATATTTTTACGCGATCAGTATTTCTGACACAAATAATATTTACATGGTTTAAATAAAAAATAAAATATTGCAAAAAATATAAAGTTAATGTGCATTCTGACTATCGTTTTAATATAAATGTAAAATACTGAAAACCAAGCCGAAATAAAAAGCGCCTGAGGATTTTTATCTGTATTTCAGCTTAGCGCCGCAGCAACCAGATACCTATTCCAGTGCCTACAGCAGAAAAAAGAAGAACCAGCAGGTTGATGCGGCCATCCATAAAACTGGTAGAAATATACAGCCCGATTAAAAAGCCAATGGTAGCCCCACACAAGGCCTTTACCACCACCGGCATATTGATATATTTTAGCATTTGCGTAAGTTTATAAGTTGTAAATATAGGCAACGGCCGACCTGTAAAAAAGTAATACAAAGGAAAGGTAATGGTTTTATCGGGATATGGGTAAAAAGGAGGAAATTATTCGTTTATTCTAAAATCTTCAGGAAAAAATAAGTAATTTTAGTTAGTTGAATTAAGTTGTTAGCCCTTCGAGAAACAACATCAATTTGAGAGTTAGACGTTAACAAGAATAATTAATTTGTGTTATCTTCAATTGATAATGATTATAAAATGCATATAGATAGAATAGATAATGATAAAATCATAATAACGGTTTCCTCTAAAGTCGACAGTTTTGGATTGCAAAGACTTATTGGTTATATGAAGTATTTAGAGGCAACGTCAAAAAGCAAAGCCAAACAGGCTGATGTGGATAAATTGGCTGATGAGGTAAACGCATCATGGTGGGAGAAGAACCATAGCCGTTTTATAAAGTGAAGATTGTTGTTGATGCTAATATAATTTTTAGTGCGATTTTGAACTCAAATAGCAAGATTGGAGACCTGCTGATTAATTCTACTAATTTTTTTAATTTTATCGCCCCAGATTTTCTAAGAACTGAAATCAGAAAAAATTATCCAAAAATAATTAAGATTTCGGGCTTAGCGCTTGAAGACATCCAGGAATCTGAATTTACAGCATGAAGTATCCTAATAGTTTACATTTACTTTTTTGAAATTTCGGTGGTATTTTTACTGAGTCCAAATACCAAATAATTTAATTCAATGGTAAATAAATATATAGCCATTTCTGAAAAATGGTTGTTTAGTAAACGATTAATTACTTTCTTTCTAATTTTCCTTTTGTACCTATTGTCCTATTCCCAATAAGCGCAACCATTTAAAATTAGAGAGCGCCCGGCGCCCGGTTAAGCAAATAATGTTTAACCGGGCGCCGGGCGCTTTTAAAGAAAAAGAGAGATGCTTAAGAGTAAATTTAGTGAATCGCAACGTCTAGCCATTTTAGCTGAACAAGATGGCGGAAAGAATGTAGAGGATATCTGTCGCCACTAC
>JBGTIS010000123.1:0-6921 GCA_041745535.1 Cyclobacteriaceae bacterium
CCGTCGCAGCTTTTCCTCACCATCCACGAATCAGTAGGGCATCCTACGGAACTGGACCGGGTGTTGGGCTATGAAGCCAACTATGCCGGCACCAGCTTTCTGACGCTGGACAAATGGGAATCGGGAGATTTTAATTTTGGCAGCGATATCGTAAATATTACTGGCGACAAAACCCAACCCGGTTCGCTGGGTGCCGTGGGGTACGACGACGAAGGCGTGGAAACTAAAAAGTGGGATATCATCAAAGACGGTATTCTGGTTAATTACCAAACCATCCGCGACCAGGCGCACATCATCGGACTGGAGGAATCGCAGGGATGCTGCTATGCCGATAGCTGGAACAGCGTGCAATTTCAGCGCATGCCCAATGTTTCGTTACAGCCGGGTACCGCACCCCTGGCACCTGCCGACATGATTAAAGGGGTAGAAAAAGGATTGTATATGCTGGGCCGAAACTCCTATTCCATCGACCAGCAGCGTTACAATTTCCAGTTCAGCAGCCAGCTATGCTATGAAATTAAGAATGGGGAACTGGGAGGTCTGGTGAACGATGCGGCGTACCAATCCAATACGCAGGAGTTCTGGAATTCCTGTGTGGGCCTCTGCGACCAGCGCGATTACCGGCTGGGCGGCACCTTTTTCGATGGCAAAGGCCAGCCCAGTCAGGTAAGCGCGGTTTCACACGGCTGCCCCACCACCCGCTTTAATGGCGTAAATGTAATTAATACCGCCAGAAGTATCGGGTAAGAAAAGCAGAAAGACTCTTTTTCCGATTAATTGATTTGTTCCTGATTTACATTTTAAATGCCCTTAATGAGGAAAAATCAAATGTATGCGCACTATTGAATTTTAATATCATTGACCTTCCTGTTTACATCTTTATAATTTTTCTCGATTTTTAAAACTGAATTACCGTTTTACCAATGGTTTTGCCCGACTCCTGCATTTGATGTGCCTTTTTAAGATTGTCCACAGTAAAGCCTTGCAAAGTGGTGGTCAAAGTTGTTTTTAGTGTTCCGGCATCCAGCAAATTGGCTATTTCGTTCAGGATTTGATGCTGCCTGTCTATGTCATCCGTAGTGAACATGGAACGGGTGTACATCAGTTCCCAGGAAAAAGACACACTCCTGGTTTTTAGTATATCCAGATTCAATGGTTTGCTGCTACCGGTAATGGAAACAATATGTCCCTGTGGTTTAATAAGCTCCACAGCGGTTTCCCAATATCCTCCCAAATCCACAAAATCTAAGATATAATCCACCTGGCTATGGCCTGTTTTTTCCAGTTCGGCTTTCAGGTTATTGTGGTTGACCACATAATCGGCACCCAATTGTTTACACCAGTTTTCAGATTCAGATCGTGATGCTGTAGCGATTACGGTAAGCCCGGCCACCTTTTTGGCGATTTGTATGGCAATGGAGCCTACCCCACCGGCACCTGCTAAAATCAGGACAGTTTTTCCCTTGTCGGTTTCAGGATTAACTTTGATGCGGTCGAAAAGCGATTCCCAGGCAGTTAATCCCGTTAACGGGATAGCTGCCGCTTCAGCTATGGTCAGGTTTTTAGGTTTAAAACCTACAATTCGCTCATCAACAAGCTGGTATTCGGCATTGCTGCCACTGCGGGTAAGGTCGCCGGCATAGTATACCTGCTCGCCCACTTTGAACTTTGAAGTTTTGTCGCCCACAGCCTCCACGGTTCCCACAGCATCCCATCCAATGATTTTAGGCGTATCAAGCACCGTATCCTTTGCAGCGTTTTTTCTGACCTTAAAATCGACAGGGTTTACCGAAATGGCCGATATCCTGACCAAAAGATCGTAACCGGCCGGAGTCGGTTTTTCGGTTTCAAACTCAATAAAACTATTTTCTTCTGAAATGGGTAACGATTGTTTAAATCCTATTGCTTTCATTATTTTATGTTTTTGTTTCTCTTTATAGTTTGATACAAAACTAAAGGATTAACCTTTCAGAAATATGGAATCAAAACTGAAACTGGCAGAAAACTATTTGAAGCGCAGTGCCTTACATGCTGGCATTTACTAATTCAGGTTATTTATCCAAAACGTTTAAGAAGAACTATGACATACCCATTCAGGCTTTTTATATCTTATTAAGATTTTCTATTGCTTTCTTTATTTGGGTCATCTGCCCAAAATGATAATACGAATGTTGTATATGTCCATGTAGGGTAACATAAACAGTTGAATGATCTTTTAAGATTGGATTATCCAAGTCAGCGTCATATATGCTTTGTAACGCATCAACCAAATCATCCTTACTTTTTATAAACGCATTTTTTGTATCTGACCATTTTATGCGCTTAAGCTTATGAGTAGGTATCCAATCTTCTTCCTTTGTCAGTTTATAGTCAATACCATGTAGCCTCTTGATTACTAAGAAATCGTCAGCTATTATGTGCCGGGCAACCTGATGAATGGTATTGGTAAAAAGCGGTAGTTCAGTATTTGCAATATCATCATCAATTTCGTTCAACATTTGGTTGATATCTATTCCTGTCCAGTTATTACTATAAAGTCTGTCTATTTGATCAATAATCCTCTTCAACTCTGTTTTTTGCATAACGTCAGATTTCTTATTTAACTTGTTGCCAACATTTGGATAACCACATCGAGGTTATTTTCAATTTACATAAATAGCGCCTATGCCATCTATCGTGCTGATAGCCATTACTATTTCCACTCCTCCCCCGTGTAAGTGGTGTTTTCACCACCAATTCTTTCGCCTAATTCAACCTATTTAATCTTCTATTCAGTTTGTAGCATGAAGGTGAATGAATAGTATTGCCTGCTGGAGGTGTTTAACGGTGAAAACACTGGTAAAGGGAGTTTTCTCTCTCAAAAGCAGGGACACACAGCAGACATAGGCCTGATTACCATTTTTCGCACAGGTCTGGGCCGCATAGGCGCTGCGCCTGAAGGGGGGCAGCTTTACGCTCATTTACCAGCCGTCAGTTCCACTGGGGCTGTTCTTTATCAGCCGTTCGGCCCACGATAGGGACTTCCAGTCGGGGACGCCTAGTCAGGATACCTGTTCGATGTTACTAGTGCTTTTCTTCTTATTTTTTTGGCAGGCGATTCTTTCTGTAAGAATTCTTAATGGCTATTTTACCATCCTCAAAAGTAAATAAATCGCATCCTGTAACCTCAACCTTGGTGCCATCTGATTTGGTTCCTGTAAAAATCCACTCAGAGAAACCTCTGTTTCCTGAAATGAAATGTTGGGCATTACCCCAATGCGCATCCGGGAACGTCGAGAATACGTTTTCAAACGCTTTCTTCACCTGTTCCTGCCCGGTAAACTTTTCTCCGTTAAAATCTGGGCCCGCCGAAGCCTCAAACACACAGTCATCGGTCATATGAGACATGATAGCCGCGGCATCATGCGCATTAAACGCATCAGCAAAAGACTGGAGAAAATCTGCTGTCAGTTTATTATTAGATTGTGCCATAAGTAAAATTGGCAAGAATAAAAGAAATGTCAAAGCTCCTTTTTTCATATAAGCGCATATAAGTTTGATTTGAGAAGGATTAATAACATCCAGCTATGCCGCAAGTTGGACCTCTCAAATTTCGGTTAGCAATTCAGTCAGCCATAGCACTTGCCTTGTGTTATGCCCTGTGATTCTTTTTCAATCAAAGTTTTTCTATCTGTTCTTTTGTTAATCCTGTTATAGCAGATATTTTTTCTATTGGATCGCCATACTTTTTCATTGCCTTTGCTATTTCAATATCCCTTTCTTTTTTAGCAGTTTCTATAATGCTATAGTTATCACGATAGATTTTCAAACTTTCTTCATATGCTTTCATATCTTCTGGTTTTAATTTGGCTATCTCTGTCCTGCGTGGAGCGTCTCGTTAAATAATCTTTCAAATATCTTTTCTTGTAATTTCTTAGGTCTTTCCTGCAATCGGTGCAGGTTCTTCAGCACATACATCCACTTGTCAAAATGTGTGGTTAATTCATACTCCTCTTTCCTAAATTTAGGCATTTCTAAATATATAAACGTAAATCTGTCATAAAAGACTTCATGAGTTTGCGTATCCATCAACTGAATCTGTCTCAAAAATCGCTCATCTTCGCTGGAATCCGGAAAGCTGAAATTTAAAATACCAATAGTGTAAACAGCTTTTAGATAATAATCCCATTCTTTGCCTTTGGGTGCCTGACTTTGAATAGGGAAAGTTGAGTAAAAAATACTCCTATCCTTAAAATACTGTTGCTTAACATTCTGTAATTCTATGATGAATTTTTCGCCATTCTCATTCTCACAGTAAAGATCAAAAATCGCTTTCCTGTCAGTTTCTGTATTGCCTAAATTTTCAGTGTTTAAGTAAGTCAAATTCTGAATCCGATCCCTATCCCCAAGAACTTGATTCAGAAAGTCTATGAGCAGTTCTTTATTAAACTCTGTGCCGAAGAGTTTTTTGAATCCGAAGTCGGTGAAGGGGTTAATATATCATTCTCTGTTATCCATACCCCAAAGATAGATATTTTACATTTTTTTAAGGTCTTTTTTTCATAGGGCATAACATGTAGCTAAAAGCTGTGCTGCACTAGTAAGTCATCGCTTAAGCAGGAATATGAAAGGCATTGCTTTTGGCGATTGTTGGCAACAATTCTTTAAAGGCTACCATATTCTCACTAATTAAAAAAATCCTCAATAGATAAAGTGATTATTAATCCATTTTTCACACCCTTATAAATCAGGTTTTTGGTATAATATTTAGATTCAGTTTAAAGAAGTTAGCAGGGTCATATTTACTTTTAACATCCTGCAGGCGCGAATAATTAGAACCAAATGAAGCTCTTACCTTATCGTTATCATCATTATCAAGGTAATTGCTGTATACACCCCCAGATGCAAAAGGTGTCATTTTATTATAAAATTCACGAGTCCAGTTGATGTTTTTATCGTCATCCCCAGCCTCCATCCAACCTGAAAATGCTCCTAAAATATAAGAGGCGCTCCGTTGGGGGAATGCTGTGGCACTTTCTGCTACCCGATTGATAGCACCCCCAAACGGTTCAAATCCAATAACAGAAAATGGCCCCGGGATATGTTTGGTGTTATTAACAAAAACAGCTATTGCTTCGTCTGAAAGATGATCCATATAATGTGATTTCCAGTAAGATCGGATTCCCTTAGGCCCTGCCTGATCAAAACTTTTTTGTAGTGCTATATATGACATAGGCATTATTGCACGAAGAATGGGGTTCCCAAAGTTTTCAAGTGGCGCTAAAGCTCTTTTACCATCATCCAAACTGCCTGCATAGCATACAACGAGTGCGACTGCTGTTTTTCCCTGAAACGCTTCCGGGAATGGATCTGCTGGTGGAACCCTTAGAACATAGGCATGACCTGCCAATTCATCTGCCGCATTTGACGTAAACTCCCTATAAAATGTAAGCACCTGTTTAGCATCTTCAATAGGATAAAATACATGTGCAGCCATGATTTCCGGGCCTACTTCATGCAGTTTGAACTCAAAAGAGGTAACCACTCCAAAATTTCCACCACCGCCCCGAAGAGCCCAAAATAAATCTGAATTTTCAGTTTCGCTTGCAGAGATCAAATCACCTTTAGCAGTAACCAGTTCTACGGATAGTAAATTGTCAATAGTAAGTCCATGTTTACGCGCTAAATAGCCATTGCCTCCTCCCAAAGTCAGACCTGCTATCCCGGGTTGTTGAAAAAATACCAGCGGGAGTGGCCAATCCGAATTTCTGAGTTTCCCTGTCCAGCTCACCAAGTGTCGCCCCTGCTTCAACTTTTGCTGTTCTCTTAACCGGATCAACAACAACAGCATTCATTTGCGAAAGATTGATCATTAAGCCGTCATCGCAAACTGCCCTCCCGGCAACATTATGTCCCCCTCCTCTGATAGAGACCAATAAATCATGACTTCGGGCAAAATTCACGCAGTTTTTTATATCATCTGCATGTAAACATTTTGCTATCATTGCGGGTCTTTTGTCAACCATGCCATTCCAGAGAGAACGAGCTTCATCATACCCTGGCTCTAAAGGCATAATTAATGGTTGACTTAAGGTTTGCGAAAATTCCTGAATTGTTATTTGATTTAACATGGTTTAAAATTTTAAATGAATATTTAGTTAGTTTCCCGTAAGCATGTGGTTTTTAATTTTCTATATTCCTTCCATGCTTAATTGTTGCCAACAATTGAATAAACACACCAGGTGCGTTTATTTGTATTATATCATTAGAGCGAATCTAACAAATTATTGATATTTTTGAAAGCATTATTGGCTACATGGGTGTACACTTCTGTAGTTTTGCTAGATCGGACCGCCGACGCGGCTGTGCCCCATTAAAGATTGAATGTACCGTAAATCCGTACCCTGTTCTAACAAATGCGTAGCAAAAGAATGCCGTAACATATGGGGCGTTACTCTTTTTTGTATACCTGCCCAACGAGTTGCCCGCTTTACAACTTTCAAAACACTGGCGGGCGAATACTTCCCTCCCTGCTCTCCTTCAAACAAATATTCTTTGGGGCGATATTGCTTGTAATATGCCCTGAGGGAATGCAGTACATTTTCCCCTAATAAAGTATACCTATCTTTATTGCCCTTTCCCTGCACTACTTTTATCAACATGCGCTGGCTGTCAATATCCACAATTTTCAAATTGAGCAATTCCCCCCGCCGTAAGCCGGCCGAATATAACAGGCTAATTATACATCGGTGTTTCAGGTTTTTTGTCATCTGTATCATCCGCTTAATTTCTTCTTTGCTCAGTACTTCCGGCAATTTTTCTTGCTTGCGCGGACGTTCTATACTGTAAAATCGGTTGGGCATGCCCATCACTACTTCATAGTAGAATCCGGCGTGGAACGCTTTATGGCATTCACTGCCTGATTTAAGTAAGAACCTGATT
>JBGTIS010000124.1:0-2354 GCA_041745535.1 Cyclobacteriaceae bacterium
TATGATCTATGCCCTGGAAACCGTGGCGCAATCCAAAGGCATCCGGCTGGGAAATATTATAGAAAGTCCCGACGAAACCATCATCAAAATTGTGCAGGGCTGGCCCATTGGCACCGAAGCCAAACGGGCCGAAGCCATTGGTATTACAGCAGACAACAGTGTGGAAGAAGTTATTGCGCATTATATAGAAGATTTTTTATCCTGATATGTGCCGTAAAAATCCGTCGTTAACTGAGAAGGCACTTTCAATTTCAGCAAAAACTTGGATCTGGTAACAAGCCGGATTATATGAAAATAGAAAATAAGGAAGTATTGGCCAGTTAAAAAAACAGGTTATATTTGGGTGCAATACCGTTTGAAATTTAAATCCATTTTAAAGTGACATTGCTGAAAAATATCACTCAATATCATACATATTCTTACAACACCCCATCGAAAACCCAGTTTATGAAATCATTTCTTTTTGCGACAATCGGAATTTTGCTTGTATGGTCCTGTTCCTCTTCACCGGAAAATGAATCCAGAAGCCTGTTTAATGGTAAAGACTTAAGTGGCTGGCATGTAGACGTACCAGAAATGGATAGTACTGATGCACGCAATCCGTTTATTGTACGCGATGGTATGCTGGTAAGTCTGGGTACGCCCGGCGGCCATCTGATTACCGATTCGGTATATCAGAATTACAGGCTGGAAATAGAATATCGTTTTGCCGGTGAACCCGGAAACTGTGGGGCTTTGGTACATGCCTCCACCCCCCGGGCGCTGTACGACATGTTTCCCAAATCGGTAGAAGTACAGATGATGCACGAAAACGCGGGTGATTTCTGGTGTATTGTGCAGGACATCAGTGTACCCGATATGGAAGCCCGCCGGGGCCCGAAAGCAGAATGGGGCATTACCGAAGGCAAAAATCGCCGTATTCTGAACCTGACCGACGGCTCAGAAAATCCGGTAGGAGAATGGAACGCCATGACCATTGAATGCCTGGGCGACGAAGTTAAAGTTTGGGTGAACAACGACCTGGTGAACCACGGTTTTGATTGCACCGCTTCCCAGGGACAGGTTGCCCTGCAGGCCGAAGGCTCGGAGGTGGAATTCCGCAAAGTGATGTTTACGCCGATTACTGCCCTGAGTGCAGATGACAAAACGGAAACTATGGAGTAATAACCTTTTAAATTCCTTTACCCTGGCACTGATAAAAGGTAAAATTAAAGCCAGGGCACATATTGGTAGCGGTGTTTCTACCGTGTCATTTATTATTTTCCTTGTCGCAAAATTTTCTCTATCTTCTTGCCTTTGGACAGTTCGTCCACCAGCTTGTCTAAATATCTCACTTGTTTTGTTAATGGAGTTTCAATTTCTTCTATCCGATAGCCACAAATTACACCTGTAATTAGGTGAGCATTTGGGTTCAATTTTGCATTCGTGAAAAATGTTTCAAAAGTCACTTTATCGTCAATCAACTCTTGCAGTTTTTTGTCATCAAAACCCGTCAGCCACTCAATTACTTGATGTAATTCTTCTTTCGTCCTGCCCTTGTTCTCTACTTTTGTAATATAATGCGGATATACCGATGCGAATGTCATTTTTGCCATTCGTTCATCGTGTTCAGGTGTTGTTATCATACTCATTTAATTCTTATAATTGTCTTTTCACTATGTGCTATAGTCCGAATGTAATTCTCTTGATTTCTTCTTTCACATTTGTGCTTTTGTGGAGTCGTCCAACGGCCTGTGCGAGCTGACGGCTGGCCGGCACCCCGGTGGGGCAACCCCACTGCACTTTGTTATCGGCTTTGTATGTAATCCTCTAAAAGGGAACAAACGCTAAGTTGGAGTACACTGCTCCATCATCCCTAATTTACCATTAATAGGTCAAACCGAAACCAAATGGGAAAAGTGTATCCTCCTCAGCATATCCCGGTGCATCCGGGTCTTGCTTGATAATTGCCTCTGGTTTACTCGCTAAGGCAAAAGGAAGCTTTCCTGTTGGTTTAAATTTTCCAGTCAGGATATCCATGACCGCAGCATCACTTACCCCAAATGTTGCTAAAATAGCCCCTGCATTTAGGAAACCACTGCCTTCATCCAGCACATAAGGTTGACGAAAGTCTATCGATAGAATTGTTCTGTCTGCGCCAACCGTTTTCATGATGGCCTGTATATCTTCCAAAGAAGGAGTTATCTTCCAGGATTTTGATTTGGCCATATCGGAGAACGCCAGCAGGTTTAATTCATCCGGGCTGGCTCCGCCATACATACGTCCGCCGCTTCTGTCATTGGCTACGTGAACCCTGATAATGGCATAATCGATGTCTTTACCAATGGATGGCATGATTTCACCTTTGCTGACAT
>JBGTIS010000125.1:0-2333 GCA_041745535.1 Cyclobacteriaceae bacterium
TTTACTTCTGAAATTGCCAATGAAGGTGTCATTGCCTTTTCGCCCGATGGCAAAACCATGGTGTTTGCCCGGGGTAACGACGGTAAAAAGAAAGGCGCCAAAGATGTAAATCTATATATGTCGAGGTTTGTGAAAGGAGAATGGACCGAACCGCAGCTAATGCTTATTAACGACCCAAACGCATGGAATTCTACACCCGCCTTTAATGGTAATGGCAGTGTACTGTATTTCGCTTCTAACCGACCGGGCGGCTATGGCGGAACCGACTTATATTCGGCACGCATCGATAGCTATGGACGATGGGGCCGCGTACAGAATATGGGTGAAGAAATTAATACACCCGGCAATGAAATGTTTCCTTATATTTCTGACGATGGCAAACTCTACTTTTCCTCAACTGGCCATCCTGGTATGGGCAACCTTGATATTTTTGTCGCTACCCGTACTGATGGTCAGATTAATATTGAAAATCTGGGTCCACCTGTAAATTCTACCGCTGACGATTTTGGCATTTGTTTCACATCCGTAAAAGATGGTTATTTTACCTCAAACCGGGAAGGCGGCAAAGGTGATGACGATATTTATGCCTTCGTCAACAATGATCCGAACCTGAAAATCGCGAATTATTTTCTGGCCGGAAAAACCATTACTACCAATGAGGAGGGTAAAGAAGAAATATTACAGGACGTAAGCGTGAAACTCACCAGCCCATCCGGACAGGTAATTGCTTCGGATGTTACCGGCATGGACGGTGCTTTCAAATTTAAAATAGATGGCGGCACTAATTATGAGTTAATAGGCGAAAAAGAAAATTATTTTACCACCCGTATTTCTTTTACCACCGTCGGCAAAACTATTCCACAGGAGGAGTTAACAAAAATGATAACTGATACTACTTTTTATGCCGACCTTGAACTGAACAAAATCGTAATTGATAAAGCCATTGTACTGGAAAATATCTATTACGATTTAGATAAAGCTGATATCCGTCCGGATGCAGCCATAGAGTTGGATAAACTAGTCCAAATTCTGAAAGACAATCCGCAAATTTTCATTGAGTTAAGTTCTCATACTGACGCTCGGGCTGATAACGATTATAACCTGAAGCTTTCGCAACGCAGGGCTGAATCGGCGGTGCAATACCTTATTTCCAGTGGTATTAATCCAAACCGGATTACGGCCAAAGGATATGGTGAAACCCAGTTAAAAATACTGAACGCGATGACGGAAGAAGAACACCAGCAAAACCGTCGTACCGAGTTTAAGGTAACTAAAATTGATCAGGGGCAGGCAAAAAATACGCTCTGACCTGGATGCTGAATAGCAAGGAAAAAGAACTTATTAAAATTTTATATTTAGCGCTATTAAACGGCATTTTGTTGGGTGAATTCCCACGCGGCGGAATGTCGTTTTAAGCTTTATTATTCCACCCGTCCGTCATCTGATTCCAAAGTGTTATGTATTTTTTAGAATAGGAGTCGTTAACAACTTCCATAGCAATTCTTTGAAATAGGTACAAGGGTGCCCTATGGGCCTATTAAAAGCCAAATTGATTGTCGCGATTCACTGAAGTATCATCCACGCGGCGCTCATATTTCTTAAAACACAACTGATATCCGGCAAAAAATCAGCAGCGCGGTAACACCAATTTTGGCGATTCTATTTGTTTAGTCGTGGATAAAACGACCCAATAGCCGATCTATTTGAATATTTTATAGACAAGCCTACTAAGAATGGTTAAGTGTCATTTTATCATTCCTTAACTATATTCATTCGCCTGATCCTACTCAGTAGTTACTTTCATATATCAACGATCTTACATCAGTTTCCTTTCTTGTTTGTGTTTCTCAATACCACCCCCATCGTTGACTTTCGCGTTGACTCATACACGCGCGAACCAATACTTCTTAAGTATTAAATCTTAATATAAAAAGAAGATAGCCAAGTTTTTGTTGCAATAGTACCAGCCAATAAAAACAGAATGACTCAGAGAAGAATGAACATTTCACGAAATGGTATCCAGGAGATGGGTTCCCAGGGGGAGAGGGACGCCCAATATTTATTTTATACCTCACCTGAGAAACCTCAATACAGCAACAGGCGGATTGCCCCTTCTGCCTTATCGCGCCGGCTATATCTTAAAACGCTCTGTCAGATCATGTCGCTCTTTCTGATGAGTTTACCAGAGAATTTACAGGCCCAGCACCGGGCGGTAAGCGGCACCCTACAACTCACCCCACCCTACTCGGTATACCTGGCTGACTATGCCCGACCCGGCAGTGAACAAATGAGACTCTTCCTGCTGCTCAACGACCTGAGCGAACCTTCCTACC
>JBGTIS010000126.1:0-21418 GCA_041745535.1 Cyclobacteriaceae bacterium
GATCAAACCACCCTTCTATTGTCGCATTTACACCCATATAAATCAGGAGGAAATAATTAATTTAGGTCATCAATTTTAACAGTTCTGATCGGCTAACAATTTTCAGTTAAAGCGGTAATTTACCCTTACAATAACCTTATAGGGTCTGGTGGATGAATATCAGTTTATGGTAGATCCGGTTGCCCTGGACGCAGGCACGCCCGTGTTCCAGCACATCAGGCATAAGCTGGATCTGAAACTTAAAGCTACCAAAGTTTTTAAGAGTGGGGTTGTGCTCCTTAGCTACCAGCCCATGGAAAAGTGAGTTTCTTTAGAATTCACTTCTCTCCCCTGATGTCCATTGCAGGTGCTTCAGGCTGATCCATACCATGGCCCAGAAAAAAGCTGGTATGCGGGGGCTGGTTATAGCCGACGTTCTGCCAGGCGATGCTAAGCCGGTACTGCCGATTATGCATGAGGGTATATAGCCTGTGGGTGGTAGGAATGATGGTGGTATAAACGCGAAGATGCAGGTTGTCGTCGGTTCTGAAAATTACCTCTTCACGCCAGTCGCCCCACAGGTCGGCGCTTAACGCAGGGGTTGCCTTAGTGCCATTATTGGCCAGACAGCCTTCCGCCGTTAGTAATGGAATTTCCTTACTGTTCTGCCAATCCCATTTGGTGATTTTGTTTTGATCCAGAATTTCACGCAGCAGATCCCCATCCCACCAGATGGCAAAGTTGGTGGAACCGGGGGCCGTACCCAAGCGTTCACCGGTACAGGCATACAGCTCACCGGAATTGGTCCACATTTCCGCACCGGAAAAACGGGGATCAATGTCGGCAGCCAACCCTCTTCCCACATCTTTTCCGGCATCGTCGCCCCACAATATTTCACCCGTGCGGGCATTGAACAGGGCTTTCCCAAAACCATTTTCATATCCGGGTACCGGTTCCTCATTTTCATGAATACCCCATACTTCCAGGTCCGGGGTGCCAGGATTCAGGTTGCTCACATGCAGGGCATCGCCATGTCGAAGTCCGGTAGTGTACAACCCCTGACCATTGTCGTCGATGCACATGGCGCCGTAAATGATCTCATCTTTGCCATCGCGATCCACATCAGCCACCGTCAAATTATGGTTGCCCATTCCTGAGTATGGATTCTCCCTATTTCCGGAATCGAATACCCACCGGGATCTGAGTTCGCCTTTTCGCCAGTCCCAGGCGGCCAGCACCGTTCTGCCATAATATCCCCGGCACATAATTACGGAGGGGAGTTTACCATCCAGGTAGGCCACACAAGCCAGAAACCGATCCACCCGGTTCCCATTGCGGTCGTTCCCCCCATTCCCTCCTACACCACCCCAGCCACTCAGATCGCCACGGCCTGGAATATAATCAGTGGTAGCCAGTGCGGCCCCGGTTTCCCCATCGAAAATGGTAAAATATTCCGGGCCATCCAGAATTCTTCCATCGGCATTGCGCCAGTCGGCATGGGCATCGCCTATTACCTTACCCTGTCCGTCGAGGGTACCATCGGCGGTTTTACAGGCTACTTCTGCTTTGCCATCGCCATCTAAATCGTACACCATAAACTGGGTATAATGGGCCCCTTCTCTGATGTTTTTCCCTAAATTGATTCGCCACAGCATAGTACCATCCAGCCGGTAGGCTTCCAGTATGGGAGCATCGGTGTAACCGGTATGGGAATTATCATGACTTTTCCCAGCCTGGTGCAGCACAATTTCATAGGTTCCATCGCCATCCAGATCGCCCACTGAGGCATCGTTGGGGGTATAACCCTCCGGTGTTCGCAAAGGAATGGAAAGATAAGGCTGCGCCCAGACTTTTACCGGGTTAGAAGGTGCGAGTTCCTTCTGGTTGCGCACAGGAGAGACAAAATAAGTATCTATCTCAATATTATTTTCGGTGCTGTCTACATAGTTGGTGCTTTGGGTAACCGGCTTTTCATTCAGTTTCCGGGTTTGCTGACCAGCCATGTTTTTATACACATTAAAAGCAATACCTTCAGGATCGGTACCCAACAGCCGCCAGCTAAGAAACACATTTCCATCACTTTGGGCTACCGCGACCAACCCTCTGTTAAGCTTTTCCAGCACAGGTTGCGTCCGACCCAGGTTTGATAAGCTCAACAGTAACAGAAAAAGGTATAATTTTGTGTGCTTCATAAAAATCATTGGGTTAATAATGTATATTACTGATCTCCGGAAACCGGTCAGCGAACTTCCTTATAAGGTTATTCATGGTTAGCTTCCAGCGGTTGCAGGGTTACAGGCCCTAACAGTCCGGAAGGTTGTGGCTCCCAGCCGGAGGCATCAAAGGGCTGGTATTCCAGGTTCACAAAATTAATTTCGTGATACTTCCGCCATTCCACACCCTGCTGATCCAGATACCGGATGCGATTGGCCATCAGGTTGGTAACCACCACTTTCAGGGTGTTTTCACCTTGCTTCAGGTATTTGCCTATTTTAGCCTGAAAAGGGACGCTCCACAATATGCCGACTTCTTCTCCATTTACCCATACCCGCGCACTTTCCCGCACATCACCCAGTTCCAGCAGATAATCATCCGCGGTTTTTTCACTCAGATTGAATGTGGTGGTATAGGTGGCTGTTCCTGAAAAATAACCAGCCTTAGAATCAGCTAATTCCGTCCAGGAAACCAGCTTGTCTAATGGGTGTGGCGCCGGTAATTCGGGACCGCCTTCCTCAAACTGAAGCTGCCAGTTCCCGGCGATGGGCACAGGATTGCCTGCTTTTTCCAGATAAGGCCATGCTGGTATCTGATCAATGGTTTGGGCGGCGGTTTGGAGAATCAAAGCCTCGCCTGGCGCTAAATCAATTTTTACCATCGTTTTGCCGTTTTCAACGAAAGCATCTGCCCATCCCTGTCTGCCGTCCTGCGGATCAAGGATCAGTACCGATCTTGCTTCTGTATTCAGTGGAATTTTACCGGCAATGGGTGCGGCGGTATGATTGACCAGGTAATAGGTTTTATGACCTTTCACCTCTCTTCGGCTAAATTTCAGTCCGGTATCGACCAGACTTTCTCTTTCTATTTTTTTGT
Source organism: Cyclobacteriaceae bacterium (assembly GCA_041745535.1). Lineage (GTDB taxonomy): Bacteria > Bacteroidota > Bacteroidia > Cytophagales > Cyclobacteriaceae > JBGTIS01. The sequence continues at coordinate 3,070 of JBGTIS010000126.1, forward strand.
AGTCCAGGGCTTTCTGTATATCCGCTGATAATAGCAGGGAACCGGCTCCGGTTTTTATTTCCTGTACCCCATTTCCGGCATCGTTCCACGATAAAGTACCGATCAGTTCCTGTAATTGTTGCCGACGGGCCTGCAGGTTATACAGCCCGGGCACATCATGGGGTAATTCCTGAAAAATAACCGTAGCACCGGCTTTTGCTTTTTCCAGCACCGTTTGGAAAGTAGCCACCGGCATAAACTTCATTTTTGGAATAACCAGCACTTGATAGGCAGATCCGTGCGGTGAAGCCTGAAGCAGGTTATTTTCTACTTCTACACTGTCTAACAGGTGGTCGGAAACAAAGTCAACACCATAGCCAGTTCGCGTCAGATGTTGTACATTTTTGTAGAAATCGGTAGGGTGCAGCCATTCCTCGATGCTGTGGATGGTAAGTTGCGTATCCAGCTTCTCAGGATTGGCCTCGTACCAGATATCATCTACTGGCCAGTAGATCATGATTTCATTATCGGCACTGCCTGCCTGCAATACCGACTGGCAACGGGTAATGTATTCGTTCAGCCCTTTTACATGCGGCCAGAAACTGTTGGAGGGCGCAAAATTCACCGATGCGTAAAACATCCAGCCCGGCCATCCGGCCTCTTCCGGCGAATAGGTGGTACCGTGAAAGAACACATGATTCACGCCTGCCAGAAATACCTGCTCCAGTTCCGGTTTGCACTGTGCCAGCGACACTTTAAAATGTTCGCCCAGCCAGGTAAAGGTTTCCGAGGATACCAGAGGTTTACCCAAAATGCGCGCTGCGGATGAGGCAAACTTCATCATCACCGGATCGGGTGCTACATTGCGGGTATCGTGGGTATATTTGTGCAAACCCGGAATAGGAAAGTTGGTAGAGCCAAACGTTTCACATTCGGGTATATTCACCGCGCCATACAAATCAAGCAGATTGCCCGGGGCACCATGGGCCTGATTGCGCGAAAGTGCCCGATGCTGGTTGATCCAGCGGGTCCAGGGAATGGTGAAATGGTGGAGCACCATGGTGCCCAGCGTACTGCGGTAATCAGCCTTGATGCGGCGTGCTTTTTCACTATCTTCGTTACTGACCAGTTCTTTCAGATAATTTCGTACATCATAGCCATGCAGTTGCTGGAATTCCTCAAACACATTGGGTGAAAAATCGGCATTATACACCTCATAGCTATCATTGAAAAATGAACGGATGTTCGGCAAAGCACCATCAAAAGCCTTGTCAAAACGCTGCAGATAGGTCTGTAGCGCCTCTTCCGACAGGTGGTCCATGGTATAGCCCGCGCCACCGGGGGCGGCCCGCTTTACCTGTTGTTTGGTTTTACCGAGGAAACCCGCGTAAATTTCCCATTCGCCGGCCTGGGGTGTCCAGGCAAGGGTACCATCCGCAGCAACTTTATCCAGTAGGTTTACCGATTCATTCTGCTGGTTGTAGGCGGTAAGCGCCTTCAATTGGGTGGTGCCGGGCAACTGCTGTTCCGGATCGTTTCCTACCAGTTTATCGGGAAGCTTTTGTCCGGCTTTTAGTCGATACGTTTGCGCAATAAGTCTGGAAGCAGCCTGTGCTGGCGTAATTTGCGGTCCGCCGAAGGGCCATCCGGTACCCAGGTTCATGTCAACGCCCATTCCAAGAGAATCGGCCTTTTGGATGGTAAACCGCAGCCTGTCCATCCAGGCAGGTGAGAGGTAATCCAGATACTGGTCTTCAAAACCCATGGCCCCATAAATGGGAGTAATTTCCACGCCACCGAACCCAGCGGCTGCATACTGGCTGAGCAAATGATCCAGATTTTTCCGGTCTACGGCATTGCCCATCCACCACCACCGTGTCCAGGGTTTGGTGGTAACGGTAATTTCCGGCCAACCGGGTTTGGTATCAGTTACTGTTTCAGGGGGTACCTGACAAGCTGATACACTTAACAAAAGAACAAAACTGTAGCATAGGTTTTTGATGGTTCCGGGCATAATATGGCGTCAATATTTTTGGTTTTAAAAGTACAAAAATATCTCAGGCAATGGTATACATTCAGGAATTACCGATGCCAGGAGGATTTTAAAAACAGATTAGCTACGATAAACAGCAAACATTTATCGCTACAGCTGTGCTGCTTAATCCTCTTCCTGGTCGATGGCATCGTATACCAAACCGGTAGCCAATGCATATACCGCATGATGCAATCCTTCTATAGCGATGGTTTTCGCGTCCCATTTATCCACAGCAGGCTCATCGCCCAGTTTGTCTTCTACCATCATACCCGTACCCCAGATCAGCACAAAATGCGTGGCAGAGGCTGCCCAGCCTTTGATGCCACTTTCGCTTAACAACCCGCGTATGGCACCCCATGAAGTGCCGTATGCCCAATGAACTTCCTGGGCAAACTTTGATTTTTCCTTTTCATTAATGGGTTCTACCCCCAGCACCTTGGAAGCCACATCGGCTGGCATTTTACTCTGTTCGCGCTTTTGAATGGCCATTTCAATCATTTGCGAAGCGGTAATGGCCACCGTACCGGCAAGCCCTGCCAGCAAGCCTCTGCCCACGGCACCTGCCGCCCTGCCTACTTCTTTAAGTATTTCACTTTTTGTTGTGCTCATATTGTATGCGTATTTGTTAGTAATAAGGTTGATAAGTAAGATGGTACCCATAATACCCAGGGCCGCCAAGCCAAAAACAAGTTTTTCTAAAAGATACGTGGGAATACATCCACGTTAGGTAAACCTTAATGACAGGCTTCTTGTTTAATTCACGCCCCGCGCATAAATAGTATAGGATTTACGCGTGTCGTTATTCGCTTAAATTCGCTCCTAATTATTCATTTAAAATTTAGTATGGAAGACATTAAAATATACATTGATTACACTGCCAGAATTATTGAAGCCACCGGTGTGATTACCATCGTAATCGGCACCATGCTGGCCCTGATAAAGTTTATTTTTTCTGTGCAGCATACGCAGCCCCGTTCCTATAAAATACTGCGGCAGGAACTAGGGAAAGGCATATTGTTAGGACTGGAAATACTCGTAGCCGGCGATATTATCGCTACTATAGTTACTGAACCGACAATGGACCGGGTACTGGTGTTAGGGGTAATTGTACTGATAAGAACCTTCCTGAGTTTATCTATTGAAGTTGAAATAGAAGAACGGTTTCCCTGGCAAAAAAAAGAGGTTGATAAATAATTATATATCCCTCAAACACTCAATTCTAATTCTGGTTTACATCCTATCAGTATTACGATATTAATCTAAATGAATTATATAATATGTCAATACATCATTCATTGTGGAAAGCCACCTCCCAGGCCACGGTTTTACCGGTATTAGACGCTGATACCAGTACCGATATTTTAATTATTGGCGGCGGTATTACCGGCATTACCACAGCCTGGTTATTACACCGAGCCGGCAAACAGGTAACCCTGATTGAAGGTGAAACCCTGGGCGCCGGGGTCACCTCCTGTACTTCCGGGCATTTAACCACTGCCTTCGACCCCCATTTCAGTACCCTGGCCGATAAATACAGCCTGGAGGTAGCCCGGAAAATTCACCAGGGGCTTGCAAAGGCCATTGATTTTATAGAACAGACGATCGGCCAGGAAAGTATTGATGCCCAATTTGAGCGGGTAAATGGGTATTTGTATGCGGAAACTTCCCGCCAGCAGAAACAGTTGGAAAAGGAATATGCCACCCTCAGTAAAATGGATGTGGAGGTAGCGCTAACCGACGATTTGCCCCTGCCCTTTGCGGTAAAGGAAGGCATTATCTTCCCCAATCAGGCCCGGTTTCATGTGCTGAATTATTTGTACACACTGGCGCATAAGCTGAGCAGCCAGGGTGTGTCGATGTACCAGCATACAAAAGCCCAACAGGTAAAAGAAAATGAAACGGGAGTAACGGTGACCTTGGCCAATGGCCATACCATTGAAGCCGGTAAAGTAGTACTGGCTACGCATGCGCCATTGGGAATCAATGCCGTGCAAACCGCAATAGCGCCTTACCGGTCGTATGTGGTGGCAGCCAAAGTAAAAAAATTACCCGCGAACGGATTGTTCTGGGATTTGAATGATCCGTATCGGTATATCCGGCAGGCACAATACAACGATGAACCCATCCTGATTGTAGGTGGCTTCGACCACAAAACCGGGCAGCACGACAATACCAAAGATGCCTACATCGCTTTGCAGGATTATGTGAGAAGCCGGTTCGGACTGGACAAACTGTTGTTTAGCTGGTCGGCCCAGGTATTTGAGCCGGCAGACAAGCTGCCGTTTATCGGCAAGAGTCCTTTTCAGGAACATACCTATATGGCTACCGGCTATTCAGGCGACGGACTCACCTGGGGTACCACAGCGGCCCACATCATTAGTGATTTAATTACCTCGGGTGGGAATCACCTGATTGATGTGGTAGCGCCCGGTCGGTTGCATGTTTTGGCAGGCGCGAAGGAATTTATCAAAGAAAACACCAATGTAGCGTACCGTTTTATAAAAGACAGGCTTGCCATAAATAAAGAGGATGTGAAAAACATACAGGCCGGAGAGGGCAAACTGATTCGCTACGATGACCAACAGCTGGCCGTGTACCGCGATGAGCAGGGCACTTACCATGCCATGAGCCCGGTATGTTCGCACCTGAAATGCATTGTGCGGTGGAACAGTGCCGAGAAAACCTGGGACTGTCCCTGCCATGGCGGACGTTATAATTGTACGGGAGAAATACTGGAAGGACCACCCATGCACAACCTGAATCCGGTAGATATTTCGATAACATAATGGCCGCCTGAGGCGAACTTTTTTTCAGGCAGAAAGTTATTGTATCAGATAATTTATTTTTTTAACTTAAACATATACAACTATGCCACGAGGAAGCAAAGATAAGTACACCGACAAGCAGAAACGCAAAGCCGAACACATTGAAGAAAGCTATGAAAAACGCGGTGTTTCTGAAAAAGAAGCTGAAAAACGCGCCTGGGCTACCGTAAACAAGGAGTCGGGCGGCGGAAACAAATCCGGTTCGGGCCGTGGTAAACCAGACAACCACAGCGCGAGTAGCAAAGGCGGGAAAAAAGGAGGCTCAAAAAGCTCCTAGCCTCCAGCCCTACGCAGCACGGTAAGCCAATTACCTTGCTGAATATGCAGGACGTTTGATTATTATGCGTAGCATTTCATTAACCAGGACTGTGGAGATACAGCCCTTTTTCTTTTGCCACCAATTATTACCACGACTGATACCTGCGCGTACGTCCTTGCGAGTGCCCATTAAGCAGGTGGACATAAATTTTAAGGCATCCCCGTCGGAGAGCCGACCTGATGAGGCTGGGCCGAATTCCGGCGGTAGCCGCGCTAAGCCCCATGAAGCGGATGCCGGGTGCCGGCCACCGGAATTCGGCAAGGCCTCATCTGGTCGGCACCCGCCGGCAAGGAGTACTTTATTACTTTTGCTCGCCTGCTTATTATCCAGGTCTCCGGCCTACAAAAAGCCAGAGGCTTTAGAATAATAAAAACAAGGCAGGAACCTCGCTCTAGCTGCTTTTATTTGATGTAAAAATTTTATTTAACCCCTGCCATGCTGACGTTAGGAAGCATCTTACAAGCAAACGAGCCTAAAATATTTATTTTACGCTTATAATGACCTGGTTGATAGATGCCAAAACCTGTAAATACCACCGGCGCGTGCGTCCTCGCACGTGCCCACTATGCTCCCGGCCTCCGGCCTGCATTTAGCCACAGTTAAAGAATTCCTGACATACAGGTAGTAAGCCGGAGGCGTCGGGAATATTAAGAACGAGGGAGGAGCTTTGCCTCAGATGGAAAGGTATATGAACATCCCTATCCGGACAAAAGCATCCTATCTTACGCAGGTATAAAAAAGGTGTACTATGAGTGACTACTCATCAAAATTTGGATAATATGTCTCTCATTCTTTTGTTTATTAAATTTTATTCTTTAAAAGTTTCTAGTTAATATGATACACCATCTTTTCCTCATCGATACCGTTTGCCAGATAAGTGTCATTTTTATGTATGAAAAATATCGAAAATACAGAAAAAGTTACCAAGTAAATCACGTGTAAAATCCTATGGAATTCGACTTTACTTATTAGCCATTCTACATTTGTATCTCGCTGGTTTGCATACAAACGCAGTCATTTTTTTAAAATATTTTTTAACCATTTAAACAGTAAAATTATGGCCCGTGTAGGGAAAAACATTGTTACACAAGGATTATCCGGCAAACTGGGAGACATGATTGTTTTCCGGCAGGTAGGAGGCGAAACGGTAGTAGCTACTACTCCGGAAAAGAGAAATCGCATTGCTACGCCATCGCAGAAGAAGCACCAACGCAGGTTTCAGGAAGCGGTGATTTATGCCCGCAACGTAATGGAGGACGAGAATCTGAAGGCAGCCTATGCGCTGAAAATAAAAGGCAACCAGTCGGCTTTTAATGTAGCCCTGGCAGATTTCCTGAACGCACCCGACATTGACGAGGTAGACGTAAGCCAGTATGATGGCACCAAAGGCAGCCCTATTGTGGTAAAAGTGGTAGACGATTACGAGGTTGCCCAGGTTATTGTATCTATTTTTAAGGATGATGGCACTATGGTAGAAGAAGGCACTGCCACACTGGCTGGCAACGGACTGGACTGGTTATATACTGCCCAGAAAGCCAATGCCACGCTTACCGGCTCAAAGCTGATTATAAAAGCCAGCGATTTGCCCGGAAATGCTTCAGAAATAGAGCAGGTATTGGGGTAGTTTTCTTGTAAAAGTACAATTTGTAAAGAAACTGGCTCGAGCGAAGGAAGAGCGAACCTACAGCGAAGGAAGAGCGAACCTACAATAGGGCCAAAAAATAAGAAAAGTACAAATTACAGGTAACACTATAAAGCTTCGGTAAAGCACCGGAGCTTTTTTTATGGTGACCGCCTATTCCCCAGGCAAATACCATAAAACTAATCACCACTCCCCAGGCGCACGCGGCCATGCCCGTGCCCTCTATTTTCCAGATCCTAGCCTACTTTTGATTGCTCTGCCGTTACAAAATTCCCGACATAAAGCCATTAAGCCAGATGCTTTGGTTATGTTAAATAGATATCTTATGTGTATTGACTTGAAAAATCCTAACTTTTGAAAGTATTTTAAGTTTTTTAAGATGAAAACCATTAAAACACTCGTATATTAATGCTTATAAAAAAATTTTTACTTAAATCTTACATAGCAGAGGGAAAGTCTACTGAGAACCTTAAATTTGGCACGAATAATAATAGAAGTTTGGTTATGGACCTTACAAGAATTGATTAACCAATTTGCTATTTTGTGAAATTGTAGCATATTTTAAAATATGCAAGGAGTTATCAATAAATTAAAATGAGATTAGAAAATTATTGGCAAATAAAAGGTTTCAAACCGAACGAAAAACAAGAAAAAGCAATTCGTCATACAGAAGGGCCATTATTTTTAACTGCTGGACCAGGGTCCGGGAAAACAAGGGTATTGCTTTGGCGTACTTTAAATTTAATAGTTTTTGAGGAAGTAGATCCCAGGCGAATTTTTCTAGCCACCTTTACGGAGAAAGCTGCACATCAGCTGAAAGAGGGGCTCCGTAGTTTATTAGGGATTGTCACAAATAAAACAGGAGTACCATATGATATTTCTGGTATGTCGATTGGCACTGTACACTCCATTTGTCAGGACATTCTTATTGATTCGGATAGACGTTTTCAATAGATGGTACGCGAGGCCGAGCTCCAATTTTGCTAGATTCCCTTTCGCAATATTTCAAAGTTTACAATAAGAGATTCTGGGTTGAGTTGCTTGTGGCTGGAGGATATTATAAAGGTGAAGATCCAGAAAAAGAGCAAGAAATAGCACAGAGTGAAATAAATAAGTATTTGGATGGGAAAGATTATTATTCTAGGCATCAAGCTGTTACCAATGTAATTAAACTTTTCAATCGCTTTTCTGAGGAGAATCTTGATCCAAATCAGGTGAAATCTTCAGATGAAACACTTCAAAGGCTTTTGAAAATGTATGACTACTATTGCAGAAGCCATCACAAAAGCGAAAAGATACAAACCGTAGATTTTTCCTTATTACAACAAAAAGCCTATAATAAAATTAGAGAATTTGATGGCTCATGCGACGTATATGATTATATCATCATAGATGAATACCAAGATACCAACTCCATCCAAGAACAAATCTATTTTGAGTTAGCAATAAAATGTAAAAATATATGCGTAGTTGGCGATGATGACCAGGCTCTTTATCGATTTCGTGGTGCCACTGTTGAAAATTTAGTGGAGTTTGAGCATCGTTGTTATAACCATTTGGGTGTTAGACCAACGCGTATAGACTTAGATACAAATTATCGTTCCAAGAAAAGCATTGTTAATTTTTATGTTGATTTCATAGAGCAATCCAATTGGAAAAAAGAGAATGGAAATGGTTACTACCGTGTAGCAGATAAAAATATCCAACCCTTTAACCAAGACAATTTTCCGGCAGTAGTATGCACAGATAAGAAAAACAAGGAACAAATTTTTTCTGAAATAGCTCAATTTGTAAAAAACCTAAAAGAATCTGGCAAAATAGAAGATTATAATCAGGTGGCCTTTCTTTTTCCGGCACTTAAAAGCATGGGAGACAAGAATACCAAAGTTGAAGGCTTTGAGAGAGCCTTGAGTGATTTGGGTATTCCTGTTTTTGCCCCTCGGGCCGGAAGGTTCCTGGATGTTCAGGAATCTTTTGAAATTTTTGGTCTTCTTTTTTCTATTCTTGGAAGGCCAAGTCATCAGGGAAGAGCTAGTTCAGGATTACAGGCTTTTAGAGATTGGCAAAATACCTGCTTATTTGAGGCTAGTCAAATCATTTCAGAAGACTCCCTTCTGCAGGAATATATTAAAGACCGACAGCAAGAAATTAATGCCATTCTGAATGATTTTGAATCTTTAATGAAAGTAGTTAATAGGAAAAAGTGGAAGTTAGATCAACCTCTCAAACTTGAGATGATGCGGGATTTAGCTATGGCTGCCGGATTATCTCCAAAATGTAAAGCCACACTGCAAAAACGAGCTTTTAATGATCTTCTCAAGAAAAGGCAACAAGCAAAAAATCCAGTGTCCTTAAAATATGTTATTAATCGAGTAACTTCTGTTGACTGGAGTGTATTAGATCTTTTCTATCAACTCAATGGATTCAAGCATTTTCAGGAAATGTATGAGTTAGCAGAAGAAGGTATTGATGAAGGTCCAGTTTGTAATTTGGGTCTCATTACACAATATCTCGCCCGGTTTATGGAAGAGTATTCCCCTATTATTACCGCTTCTTTTCTTCACGAAAACCGCTTCGTAAATACCTTTATTGGTTCTTATCTCTATGCTATTTACCGATTAGGTGAATCTGAATTTGAGGATGCGGATGATCCTTTTCCAAAAGGCAGGGTACCTTTTCTTACCATACATCAATCAAAAGGCTTGGAGTTTCCCTATGTAATAATGGGAAGCCTTTTTAGAAATGAAAGAGAAGCGGATATGACTGAAATAATTGTACGAGAATTACTTGATAAAGAAGGAGAGCCACTTGATAAAATATCCCACTTTGATAATATGCGAATGTTTTATGTAGGACTCTCTCGTGCTCAATATATGACAATTCTTCCCCACTTCGGAGGGCAAGGACAGCGAACATCAGAGGCATTTAAAAATATGCTAGCTAAACAAGATCTATTGCAGCTGCATGCATTAAACTTAAATGATTTACCACCTATTCAGCTAGAAGAAGAGGAACTAGGTAAGAATTACTCTTATACAGCTGATTATCTAAATTATCAGCAATGCCCCAGAAAATATATGATTTTCAAAAAATATGGTTTTATCCCTTCCCGTTCCCAAACTATGTTCTTTGGTAGTCTGGTGCATCAAACCATTGAGGACTTACACCATCTTTTGATAACAGAACGTAAAAAAAGTCAGCAACAAAAAGTAGGTAGAAGAATACGAAATTATTGAAAAAATCAAAGAATTCTTTGAGGACAATTACGAATTGATGCGTCTTGAGGGTGGTCATGCGATCACTGAAGACATTAAGATTCTGGCATTAAACCAAGTTCTCTTTTATTACCAGAAGATGAAGGATGTGGCCACAAAGGTTACTGATACCGAAGTAAAACTAACACTTCCGGATCAGAAAACACCAAGAGGTAGAAATTTCACCATCGAAGGAATTGTTGATATTGTCCGTGAAGATGATGAAACCTGGATGTACGATATCAAAACGCACGATCCGGATTATATTATTTCCAATAAGGAACTCTATGAAAAACAACTGAACGTATATGCTCATATTTGGCAGGAACTTCGTGGAGAAGCATTAGATAATACAGCTATCATTTCGACAGCTTATCCGCAAAGTTTAAAACATGCTATGCTAGCCAATGATCTTTTCAGAATCCAACACGAAATGGCTAAATGGCAACCGCTGATTGAAATTCCATTCACGCAGGAAAAAGTCCATGAAACCATTGAAGATTTTGCCTGTATTGTGGATGATATCGAGGATAAAAAATTTGGTCCTGCACCAGTAGAAAGGCTATCAGAAAAAATGGAAGGTACCAATACCTTGTTTGGTACACCCATTTGCAGGAACTGTGATGCTCGTTTTTCTTGTGCTTCTTATCGGGAATATGCTACCAGTAAAGGAAAGGGGGAACGAGGAAGCTTTAAGAAATATTTTGAAGATTTTGGCTCAGATATAGATCAGGAAGAATGGGTTAATGCTAATTTGCAGGGCAAGAACCCGGACGAAATACAAAATTTAAGCTAAACCACCCCACTAATGGATAATTTCAGGGTGGAGTGAGGAGGCAGAAAATGAAACCAGATAAATCAAATTATTTTGGCTATAATAAAAAGCTTCTGCATTTTGCTCAAAAGCTCAGGAAGGAGATGACAAAAGCGGAAGCCAGCTTATGGAAATATGCGCTAAAGGCACGTCAGAGAAAAGGATATCAGTTTAGAAGACAAAGACCTGTGTTGGATTTTATTGCTGATTTCATGTGTAAGGAATTGAAACTGATTATTGAGGTAGATGGCCACACACACACCTGGGAAGAAACAGTGGAAAAAGATGAGAGAAAGGATCAGTTACTAAAAGAAGCTGGTTTTCATGTGTTAAGGTTTGAGGATGAAGAAATTTTAAAGCATATCAATAATGTAATTTACGCAATTGATGCTAAAATCGAGGAGATAGAAAAGTCCTCCCCCTAACCCCCTCCAGAGGGGGAAATGTTATCCCCCTCTGGAGGGGGTGCCCGAAGGGCGGGGGAGGAAAAAAGTAGCAACAGAAGAAACTATAAAATTATAAATGGCTCACGAACGATTAAAACCACAGTACCTCTTTGATGAGGAAAAAATCAAACAACTTAAACAAATTGCTCCTGAATGTTTTGAAGATGGCAAAATCAATTTTGAAACCTTACGGCAAAATTTAGGTGACTGGGCACAGGATGAAGATAACCCTGAATTGGAGCACTTCGACTTGTTTTGGCCCGGTAAAAAAGAGGCTCGTAAAATAGCTTCAATACCTCCAGAAGGAACGCTTGAGCCTGTTTTTGGTGAAGGGTTAAAAGCAGATGGCACACCGGATACTGATGGCAATAATGACTCTAAAAATATTTTTATTGAAGGGGAAAACCTAGAGGTGCTCAAAATCTTGCAAAAGAGCTATGCCGGTAAGATTAAGATGATTTACATTGATCCCCCTTACAATACGGGTAATGATTTTGTATATGATGATGACTTCACAGAACCCCTTCAGGAGTATTTGAGGCGGACGGGGCAAATAGATGAAGAAGGAAAAGCGATGACGACCAACAAGCGCTCTGATGGCCGCTTCCACTCCAAATGGCTCAGTATGATGTATCCTCGCTTACGATTGGCGAGAAACCTGTTGCGGGAAGATGGGGTAATTTTTATTAGTATTGATGATAATGAAGTGCATAACCTTCGTGCGATTATGAATGAGATTTTTGGTGAGGAGAATTTTGTAGCGCAGTTAGTATGGGAGAAAAAAATGAAGGGTACATTTTTATCGAATACAATAACAAATGTTAAAGAATATATTATTGTTTATAGTAATAATAAAGATTTATTTTCTGGTTTAATTGGCCAAATTAATTCATCTGAAGAAACGAAGTTGTCTAAAGTTATAAAGGGTTGAAAAGTGTTGCGGAAAGGTTATATTCTAATGAAAGAGATTTAGAACCATAACCTAACCACAACGATGTTAAAGTTAACAAAACGACAAATCAATAAAAACTTGGTGCCACATTTAAGTAAGGGGAAACGAGGTCCCGACTGTAAAGTAGGTCTTTGGCGTATTGTCAGAGCCATACTTTATCGTATGAAAACTGGTGTTCAGTGGAGAGAACTTCCCATGGACTCCCTCTTCGGCCGGCATCTAACTAGCTGGCAATCAGCGCACCGGCGCCCGGTGTATCACTACTTTTCCAAGTGGTGTAAAGATGGTAGCGACCGACGCCCGGTTGGTCCAGGCTGTGGATCGCTATATTAGACTTGTGTCGTGAGTTACTGGATATGTCCAGTGTAGAATTAGATGGCTCACACACTTTGGCTAAACGAGGCGGGCAACAGGTGGGTTATCAAGGCAGAAAGAAGGCAAAAACCACGAACATGTTGTTTTTGACTGATCGTCAGGGTATGCCCCTAGCCTGTAGCGAGCCGATGAGCGGCGAACATCATGACTTGTTTGAGATTGAAGAAAATGTGTCCAAAATGATGGCTACAGTGCAACAATCTGGCATACTCACCGATGGCTTGTTTCTAAATGGTGCCGCAGGCTTTGATGCCTCAAAGCTCCGAGAAATCTGTGATTACTATGGTATTATTCCTAATATCGTCACCAACAAAAAAAACAGGAATAGCTCACAATCAGAAGAGTATCTATTTGATAATCTGTTATATGAGGAGCGCTTTGCTGTGGAAAGAACCAATGCTTGGATTGATGGATTCAAAGCACTGTTGGTGCGTTACGAAACCAACGCCAAACATTGGCTAGGCTTACATTATTTAGCCTTCTCTTTCATTTTGCTAAGAAGAAAAGACGTTTGGGCAAAATAACTTTAGACAACTTTAATATTTGTGTAATAAATGTCAGCTTTTTATTTATAAAAAAATAAAATATTTACTTTGGGCATAAGCAATATTGATTTATATTGAACACCGTAAAAACCCTTGTATACTAATTACCATACCGATATTTTTTATGATGGGAATAATGTTAAATAACCAAAAACTAACATTATATTTTTGTATATGCTTAATAGATTTGTAAGTAATAATGAATAACAACCCGATATTAAATAGTCCCTATCATGAGCCGCTATATCACTACTCAACCAATGTTCAGGGAGAGTTAGATTATGAAGTTGTTAAACAGGGCCGAAGAGTGTTTATTCCGGGCATCACTGCCATACCTACCAGGCAAGGGCCTCAGAAAGATATATTTGATGTAGAAGATTTAGCAGCAGATTACGGAACACAGCTGGTTAACTTAACCCGGAAGCAGGTAAGCGAATGGAGAAAAGATGGATACCCGCATACCACCCGGGTTACGAAAGAACTTTTAACCTATTGGTTTAATAACCCTGAAAGGCCACCTACCAAGCAATTATTTTTCGCGCAAAGGGAAGCTATTGAAACGGCTATCTGGTTCAATGAAATTGCCGAACGAGGTAATGCAGGACAAAATATATTAAATATAATAAAATCAGAACTAAAAAAGGTAAGTCCTGATCCGCACCAGCAATTGCCAAGAATTGCTTTTAAAATGGCAACTGGTTCTGGTAAAACGGTGGTAATGGCTACACTGATTGTATACCATTTTTTTAACAGACAGGAATACCGGCAGGATACCCGTTTTGCTGATTACTTTTTAGTAGTGGCACCCGGTATTACCATTAAAGACCGGCTAGGCGTTTTGTTTGTAGATAAAAAATCTGACAACAAAAACGAAAGATCTGATTACTATGCCATCAGAGACTTGGTGCCTCGGAATTTAGAACCGCATCTGGCTAATCTGAATGCTAAACTAATTATTACCAACTACCACGCTTTTGAAGCTAAAGTACTGCAAGGAAACAAAAAGAGTATTTATGATGGTAAGGAAAAAAGTACCAATGAACGTATCCGGCAAATTCAAGAAGACTCAAAAGAAGATAGTAGTCAGGTAGTAAAAAGGGTGTTGGGAAAATTCAAAGCAGGCAGTCGTTTGCTGATTTTGAATGATGAAGCGCACCATTGCTACCTGCCCAGGCAAAAGGGAAAAACAAAAGATACAGAAGGTGATGAAAATGCCAAAGCCGCAGTATGGTTTAGTGGCTTAACGGAATTTGCCAAAAAATTTAAACTCACGGCCGTATATGACCTGTCTGCCACCCCATATTATTTACAGGGGTCGGGCTATGAGTCGTATAGCTTGTTTGGTTGGGTTGTTTCTGACTTTGGTTTGATCGAGGCTATTGAATCAGGATTGGTGAAAATACCTTATTTGCCGGAAAGCGACAATACACAGGAACTTACCATGCCGGTGCTTCGGAACCTGTACGAGCATGTGAAAGATGAACTACCAAAAAAAGGACAACGTACCAAGAAAAAAGAAGCGAAGGAAGTAGGTGAAAAACTAACGGAAGCTCCGCCTAAACTGCCTAAACTAGTAAAAGGTGCCTTGGATCAGTTTTATGCACACTATAGTGAATACTCTGAAAACCTGCGGGAAAAGGGAGAAGAAAAAACCTCTTTGTTTACCAGGCCGCCGGTGTTTATCGCTGTGTGCAATAATACCTCGGTTTCTAAAGAGCTTTATAAGTTTATAGCCGGGTATGAGTTCGAAGAAATACTGAAAACCGATGAACAGGGTAAACCGGTTAACACAGAAACCCGAACAGTAACAGGGCATTACGATTTGTTTTCTAATTATGATGAAACCGGCCGACTGAAAAAGAAAGCACCTACCCTGCTAATTGACTCAGAGGCGCTGGATGATGCCGGGCAGGTAAGCGATGATTTTAAAAAGATATTTGACTCTGAAATTGAGGAATTTAAAAGGGATTATGCTCGCTTATACGGACAGGGAGCGGCTGAGAAAATTACCGATGCGGAAATTTTACGGGAGGTGGTGAACACCGTTGGCCAACCCGGCAAACTGGGCGGACACATTCGGTGTGTGGTTTCTGTTTCTATGCTCACCGAAGGTTGGGATGCCAATACAGTTACCCATATTATGGGATTGCGGGCTTTCGGTTCTCAATTGCTGTGCGAACAGGTGGCCGGCAGAGCTTTGCGCAGGATGAACTACTTTTTGCAACCTTACGACAAAAGAACTGGGGAACCCATTGAACCTAAAAATATCAATTATTATAAGGAAGAAAATCTGATATACAAGTTTCCGCCGGAATACGCCCATATAATTGGAGTGCCTTTTAAAATGTTTAAAGGAGGTACAGTTTCTCCCGTTGATCCTCCTGATTATACGCATGTGCAGGCTATACCTGGGCGACAAAAAGACTTTGAAATTGAATTTCCTAATATTGAGGGTTACCGGGTAGAATTTGAAGAGGATGAACTAAAATACGATTTCACAGATATTGAAAATTATGAGATTGATGGTTCTATTACCCCCATTAAAACAAAGCTGGGTAATGCCTTTTCTGCCGATGAAGTTGAATTGCAGATCACTCAGGTGCTGGAAAAAAGGGAACAGGAAATTATCTTTTCGCTTACCAAAGACCTGATCCGGTATCATTTTTCCGACGATGACGGGAATCCTGGGTTTCAGAAGTTTAACAGGCTAAAAGAAATTGTGGCCTATTGGTACCATCATAAAGTGCTGTTGCTCAACATTCAGGATTATAATTTTAAAAAGCTGCTGTATTTTGACGATCCTAAAACTATTGTAGATCATATTAAGCGGGGCATCAACCCGCACATTAATACTGCCGAATATGTGAAACCGGTATTTAACTATTACAATAAGTTCAGCAGCACCAAATATGTAGGGGGAAACACTACCAAAGATGTATATCCTACCCATAAAAGCCATGTAAACTATGTGGTGATGGATTCTGACTGGGAAGGCATTTGCGCGAAAACGCTGGAAGAACTGGATGAGGTGGATAGCTATGTAAAAAATCAGTTTCTGGGGTTTACCATTCCTTATGTGAAAGAAGGAAAAGATAAAATGTATTATACCGACTTTATTGCAAGAGTAAAACGAAAAGATGGCACCCTGGCCAACCTGATGATTGAGATTACCGGCATGAACAAGGATAAGGTGGAAAAGAAATGGTTTGTAGAAAACCGCTGGCTACCCGCGGTAAATGCCGTAAAGGACAAATATGAGTACGACCCCTGGTATTTTATTGAAATAGCCAATGATGTGCGCAACATTAAAAACCAATTGATTGACAAAATCAAATCACTGTAAAGACAACTCACCGAGTTGTCCAAACAATACATTATGAGAAAACCTAAAATATTTCAAAGAAGAAAGCTGCCCCATATACAGCCTCCCGGCGCTACCTTCTTTGTTACTTATTTGTTGCACGGTGCCATGCCAGCCCCGCTTATGGAAAAACTGAAGGCAGAAAACGAATTCAACTTAATGGCACTGAAAAGTAAGGAGAATAAGCTTGCTATAGATGAAGAAAACAGAAGGTATTTTGGAAAATTTGATGAAACCTTAAATAGGGTTAACAACGGCGTAGATTGGCTGAAAGATGAAAAATTAGCACAAATTGTTGCCAGTACCTGGCATTACTGGGATGATAAAAGACTTGAATTGATGGCTTATTGTATAATGTGTAATCATGTACATGTTGTATTTAGGTTATTTGAACAAAATGAGCTTGGTGCACCGCTGTATTTGCAGCATATTATGGAAACTGTAAAAAAATACACTGCCCGCCAATGTAATTTAATTCTGGAAAGAACGGGGCAACCTTTCTGGCAACATGAATCTTACGACCGTGTGGCGCGCAATCAGGATGAGCTTTATCGCATCATTGCGTACACGCTGGATAATCCTGTGAAAGCAGGGCTTTGTACCAACCGCCAGGATTGGCAATGGTCATATATAAAAGAAGATTATAATGAATTTATGTAATGACAACTCAATGAGTTGCGCAACAATTAAAAAGATTATAACAAATTATGTAATGACAACTCGGTGAGTTGTCCAACAAAAAAGCATGGATCAAATAGACTCTTTCAAACATTCTCACGAAACGCGTGCCCATATTCCTTCACAGGAAGAAGCGGGGTATGAAGCCAGCAACAAAAAAGTAAAAGATGGCAAAGATACCCTGGAATTGCCCAAAAACCCGGTGGTGCACCGGGGGCAGGACCCTGAGCTTTTCTGGTTGAACAAATATGGTAACGACGACCGCGACCATTTGCTGAAGGTAGACATCCGCTCGCTGTACCGTACCGAACACATTGCTCCTGAAAAACTGATTGAAGGCTTGTATAAAACCGTGGTAGAGAAACGGGATGAAAACCAGATGGAGTTATTCTCTCCCAATGAACTATTTGGGAATGCTTTGGAACGGGATGAACTGGAAAAAGTGAGTGAATATTACAAACATACGGATGGTTGGCTCAACCGATTGATACAAGGCGACAGCCATTTGGTAATGGCGAGCTTGCTGGAACGGGAAGGGATGGCCGGACAGGTGCAAACTATTTACATAGACCCACCTTATGGCATTAGCTATAAATCTAACTGGCAAATAAAATTGAACGACCGGAATGTAAAAGATGGCAGTGATGACCATGTAACGGGTGAGCCTGAAATGGTAAAAGCCTTTCGGGATACCTGGGAATTGGGCATACATTCTTATTTAAGCTATTTGCGCGACAGGTTATTGATTGCGAAAGAACTGCTGACTGAAAGCGGTTCCTGCTTTGTACAGATATCTGATGAAAATGTGCATTTGGTGAGGAATGTGATGGATGAGGTTTTTGGAAGTGAGAATTTTGTAAGTTTAATAAGCTTTGTTACAACAAGCGGTTTTCAAGCAAATACATTAGCTAGATCAGGAGACTATCTTATTTGGTATTCTAAAGACCTATCAAAAGTTAAATACAGGCAGTTATACTATGATAAAGACACGAGTATTGAAGGCGGAAAGTATAAATGGGTAATGTTTCCAAATGGAGAGTATAGAGGTTTGTCCAAAGGAGAGAAAGAAGGAAATATTGTTATTCCTGAAGATGCAAAACTTTATAATCCTGATAGCTTAATCT
>JBGTIS010000127.1:0-5015 GCA_041745535.1 Cyclobacteriaceae bacterium
GGCTACCGTAATTAAAGTATTTGTGTAACTCATTTTTTTTCTTTAAAAAATCTCTTCTAAATATATTAAACAAAATATTTCAAGGAAATTATCTAAAAAATTTAAATTTCTGCTTTTTACATAATAAGTTATTATTCAGCATTTTATAAAAATACTATTCATTTGCAAACGTTTACAAACGACTATAACCGTCTACAATTATTTAATAACCGACTCCTGCTTTCTGGCTGCTATACCTTTGTGCTATCAATTTAATTTTATTGTTTTACTAAATAGTTATTATTATGAATCAGTTAAAAAATCGTGTACAGTTAATTGGTAATTTAGGAAAAGATCCGGAGGTTAGGCGCTTGCAGGATAATAAAATAGTGGCACAGTTTCCATTGGCAACTTCTGAAACATACAAGAACAGTAAAGGTGAAAAGGTAGAGGAAACTCAGTGGCACCAGGTAGTGATATGGGGGCGGCTGGCCGAAATAGTAGAGAAATACCTGCAAAAAGGAAATCAGGTCGCCATAGAAGGCAGACTTACCCATCGCTCATACGATGATAAAGATGGTATAAAGCGGTATGTAACTGAAGTAATCGCTACTGATTTGCTAATGCTTGGGAAAAAAAATGATGAACCGGTCGCGGAAAAAGAGGTCGCGGAAAATGATCTTCCTTTCTGATAGGTTAATCAATTACAGAATTAAAGGGGCCATATTACGTTACGCCCCTTTTTTTATGTTTTTACAGTTCGTACCTGCCAGATTAAAGGGCATTCAATCACTTAAAAGGCATGGCAGTCACTAAAAAATGTAGCGGATCTTGCACCAGGAAATCTCATGATTCATCATATCAGAGAATATTCCCATCATTTTTGACTTCAGATGATGTTCATATCGAATATTGAAGCCCCCCATCTGGCTTTGTTTGTCTTCCTGTAATTCCTGAACCCATAGTAAGGCTTCAGCCCGGGGGTGCGTGTGAAAAAAATCTATGGCTAATGCCTTGCTGAATTTTCTTAAAATCGCTTCCCCTCTGGCATTCAGGGCCTCCGGCATATAAAAAAACCTTTTCAGGTTGAAGGTGCCGCATAAAGAAATAATCTCCATTTTATAACACCGGAATGGCTCCTACTTTTCTCTTATTTGTAATAACTCAATTTCACATGGTATATTTTCCGGCAATGGTTTGCAGGCGTTGCTGAATTTTTTCTTCTGGTAGCCATTCCCCCCTCACCATCACACCGGCGCGGTTTCGCAAGTGTGTGATATTCTCCAGGGGATTTTCATTCAGTAAAATCATATCGGCAGAAGAGCCGGTTACCAGCGTACCAAACTCGCCTTCAGCATCAAAGTAAACCGCCGGATTCACCGTACCTGTTCTTAATGCCTGATACGGCGTTAACCCACTTAAAATCAGTGCTTCCAGCTCATGATGTATAGAGAAACCAGGTACATTGAAAACCTGCGGAGCATCTGACCCTAACAATAGCCCTACTCCTTCGTCATAAAAAGTTTTGATGATCTGCCTTCGTATTTTATTAAACCTGACGGCAGTAGCTTTTTCATAATTACCTTCACTCATAAACTGGCTTTTACGCGAAATCCAGTCGCTTACGGTTTGGTTTGAAAGGTATTTCATTTCAGGCTGATGTCCCAGCGAATCGGGAGAACCAGGGCCTACCCACCGCTCCAGCAAACTTTGTGTAGGCACTACCCAAACGCCGGCTTCTTTGGTAGCTTTTGCCAGTGCCGCGATGTGATTGGTATCAGCCAGATCAGTGAAGTTAAACCCAAAAAAACCATTCTCATTGGGCTTCACATTGGCTTCAGCTGGGACCAATCCTTCTAAATAACCATCCAGATGATCAATGGAAGCATAATGAGCTTCAATAGCCCTGCGTATGCCTACATCTACAGGCACATGGCCGGCAAAGGGTATTCCTACTTCCTGAGCGGTTTCCATAATAACATTGAAATTTTCTAAAGTAATGCCAGGATGCAGCTTCAAAAAGTCGTAGCCAGCTTCTTTCTGTGCTCTTACCATTTGGGCAGCCACTTCGGGCGAGGTAACGGTATTTCCGTTGAAGGAAGGTCCTGAAGTATAAACGCGAGGACTCAATATTTCTTTTTTATTTACTCTTTCCCGTAATTTTAAATGATACGGCGCGCCTAACATACCCCGAATGGTGGTGATTCCATTCGAGAGGTATAAAAACAAAGTTTCTTTCACCAGGTCGGCTCCGTTCTGGTCTGTAGGAATATGGGCATGCATTTCGGCTAACCCGGGCATCAGGTATTTACCTTCGCCTTCAATAACGGTTGCACCCTCCGGAATTTTTATTTTGTCAGCAGCACCGATTGTTTCAATGGTTTCATCCTTAATAATTACGGTCTGGTCGGGTATTACTTCTTCAGCGGTCATGGGAATTAGGTGCACATGTGTAATCGCGGTGATTTTCCCTTTATTTGAAGCATTGGCTGTGCCCCTTTGGGAAACATTATTACAACCCCATGCAATACACAGCATTACAGGCAAAAAGGCTATTATTTTGCGCATAAGAGTAAGGTTAGGTAAAGCAGAATTATTTTACATTGCAAATATTAATTTAAGAGTAAATTTCTTATTATCACAATATGTTTACCTTCCAATAAAAAGAATTATGAAAAACCAATTGTTTGATGTAAAGGGTAAGGTTGTAATTATTACAGGTGGTGGTGGGGCTTTAGGAGGTTCTATGGCCAGCGCATTGCTTGAGCATGGCGCAAAAGTAGCCATTATTAGTTTGCACGAGGATTCTGTAAATAAAGCCTTGAATAGCCTGAAAAGTTTAGGCAGCGAAGTACTGGGCTTTGCAGCCGATGTGCGATCTGAAGAGAAACTATCGGAAGTTCGTGATGCCATTCTGAATGCCTGGGGCCGTATCGATGTGTTAGTGAATGCAGCCGGCGGTAATATGCCTGGTGCTACCATTAGTCCAGGGCAAACCGTATTTGATGTTTCTATACAGGATTTGAAAAGTGTGCTGGACTTAAATCTGATTGGTTCGGTAATTCCAACGCTCATTTTCGGTAAAGTAATGGCCGAACAGAAACAGGGCAGTATTATTAATATATCTTCTATGGCTGCCACACATTCTATTACCCGCGTACTGGGTTATTCGCTGGCCAAATCTGCCATCGATATGTTTACCAAATGGATGGCTATGGAAATGGCCATGAAATTTGGAGATGGCATCCGGGTGAACGCGATTGCGCCAGGTTTTTTTATCGGAAAGCAAAACGAGAAGTTGCTCACCAACGACGATGGCTCATTAACCCAACGGGGCGAAACCATTGTTAAAAACACACCTATGGGTCGTTTTGGAAAAGCAGAAGAGCTAAATGGAGCCGTCATATATTTATGTAGCGAAGCTTCCAGGTTTGTCACCGGAACCATTATGCCCATCGATGGAGGCTTTAGTTCATTTAGTGGCGTTTAAATCAAAAATTGATGGAGAGGTAGTTTATTTCTTATTATCAATTTCGTGCAACACCCGCCTGATTTCATTCGCCTTTTCCATCAATTGGGTGCTGGCCGCTTCGTTGCGATCGTCCAGAATTTTTTTAAATGCTATGAGTTGCTCTATGTAGGCCCCTAATGCCTCGGAAACGTTGTTAAGGTTTTGGGTAAAAATGGGCGCCCACATTTGTGGAGAGCTTTTGGCCAGGCGTACGGTAGAGGAGAAACCGCTGCTTGCCATCTTAAAAATGCTCTCCTCGTCTTTTTCTTTTTCCAGTACCGTGGTACTTAACGCGAACGAACTGATATGGCTCAGATGCGACACATAGGCAATATGCCGATCGTGTTCTACCGAATTCATATAACTGATGCGCATGTCTATTTGATCGCGAAAAATTTTCTCAATAGTTTCTACAGCTTCCGGATCGCTTTTTTCCACGTCGCACAGGATCATCTGTTTACCTGGCATCAGTTCTTTAAAAGCAGCTTCAGGCCCCGACCATTCTGTACCGGCCATGGGATGACCTGCCACAAACCGTTTTCTTTTAGGATGATTTTCTACCGATTGGCAGATCAATTCTTTAGTAGAACCCATGTCGGTTAAAATAGCCCCTTCCGGTAGTTCAGATAGTACCTGAGGCAATAACCGTAAAATAATATCAACTGGTACGGCCAATATGGTGATATCAGCGGCTTTTACAGCCTCAATCAGTTCCATAATTTCATCAGCAATTCCTAATTCAACCGCTATTGTGGTATTAATTTTACTTTTATCAACCCCAATTACTTTAATGGAAGGTTCATTTGCTTTTAACGCGAGTGATATCGAGCCTCCAATAAGTCCCAGTCCTACTATACAGATTGTCATTCTAACATATTTTTAAGATAATGTGCGGCAAAAGTAAACTGTAAAACTGATAATTAAATTATTTCTATAGAAAAGATGAATGGCAAAATTCAGTATGAACAGGGAAACCAAAACGCTTCATAGGCATGTAATTTTAATGTAAGAAAAACAGGAATACTGTAGACACATTCCACAGGCTGAGTAATAATTGTTGTATGTTTACACAGTTATCGGTTCCTTTATATTTTTCTTATTGTTACACAACAAACTCATAATCAAATATTTACGTAAAAAATCAGATTTCTGGCATTATTCTTCCTATTTCACTGGCAGATAAGTTTTACAACAACTTAAAACCTAAACTTAATCAATCTTAAACTAAATTTTTTTTAATTACCTTAATTTTAGAATCATGAAAAAATCAGTTGTTTTAGCTATAGCGTTTGGTGTATTATCTTTTTCATCTGTCAGCGCGATCGCCGCTGTACAAGACAACACAGCTATTGTAGCAGTGGTCGAAAATGGTAGAACTGAAATTCAATATGAAGATCTTCCTGATGCCATCAAGACCAATTTTGAAGGCTCTGATTACGCGGCCTGGGAAGTACAGAAAGTAGAAGAAGTAACGCAAGACGATGCTCCTGAAGAAAAAACCTATGAGTTAACCATTTCTGATGGA
>JBGTIS010000128.1:0-14922 GCA_041745535.1 Cyclobacteriaceae bacterium
ACACATAGGATTAGAAGGGCTTTTCGCGGATCACGCGATTTTTCAAAAAAACCGCGAAACCATATCATCGCCTTTGAATTGGCTTTCTTCTACATCAATTTTGGTTTCGTCTAAAAAACATACTTTATGAATCACCACCAAGTATTCTTTGCCCTAAAACTTTTGCTCACTTACTTAACAAATAACGAATATCCCAATTCCACGCTTCCGGCTTCCCTGAATGCCCAATTCTCGCACCCAGGTGCCAATTATAAACCCGCTTACACCAGCTATTTACCCTTTCCTTCCACTTATGAGTTCTGCCTGTTAATTCGGTTTAAACCTGATTAATTTTCGCAAAGGATACACTGATAACCTGGCAGGTGAATGCTAAAATCGTTTTCCATGTTCTATTCACAACTTTTGCCTTCAAAACATTTGCTCTTGTTCACCTACTGTGTATGCGCCAAAGTGTGTTTGTACACTTTATGTCTACCTGATTTATGAGGTTTTCTACAGTTGCCTTCCGTACATTTGGTTCATACGCTGTTTGGAAAACACACAACCATAAAGAGGCCTGTTGTGGAGCATTCTATCCGATAAAAGATCAGTAAGGTTTTAACATACTATATAAAAGATTTACAATTTTAAATAGGTAACCATGCGTATCTTATTTATTACAAGCAGCCATAATGCATTAAGCCAGCGTTTGTTTTCGGAATTATCCCGGGAAGGGCATACCATTCATATACAGTTAGCCACTTCGGAAGGTGCCATGCTGGGTTCTTCATTGGATTGGGCCATAAGGCACTTTTTCGTTCATAAACTAATACCTAATGATCTGTCGAACAGCACGCCTGCAGTGAGGAACTTCAAAGCAATAAAAAAGAAAAAGGCGTTTGAAACAGTAGAAGGACCTTAAGCACGTGGACAAATTGTGTAAGGGCATTCTCCCCATCGGGGCGCCGACCGGGTTTATTCCGTCGGTAGCCGCGCAAGGTGCCATGATGGGTATGCCTCTATGCTGGTAGTAGCAGCCACGCTTTACGAATCATTATTCATTTAACCCATTCATTATCATGAAATTACATTTTATTCTCTTTTGTGTGCTGTCGTATTTCTTTTTAGAAGCACAGGCACAAACCAATATCCAGGCATGGTACAAAAAAGGGCAGGTCTGGATTGTTTGGAACGAAACCCTGACCCGGCCCGATATATATGAGGTGTACAGCAGCCCGGTGGCTTTTACTACTACCCGGCAGGCAACCCTGGTGGGCAAGCTTGCCCATTGGGAATGGGCAGCCGGCGCTATTAAAGATCAGCTTAACGATCCTGCCTTTAACTGGAAGGTGCCCCATCCGACCCAAAACAGGAGGTATCAACTGGACAGTTTGCAAGGGTTGTTTGTTTACACGCCTCCTGCGGAAGACTCTGCTTATTTTGCCGTAGTAAAACGGGGCGATTCTCTGGTTACGCCCGGTGTGAATGGAACCGCTGCTGCTGTCCATTATTATATTGATCCGGTTACCTGCCACAAACAGGCCGGTAAAATCCTGCCCGGCGGGCACAAAGCTACCTTATGGGCCATGTGGGCCGATGGCCGGGAAGATCACTGGAATGGGCGGCCCGACTTTCCGGTAATGGCCAATCAGCATAAAAATGGGCAGCCCGGTATTTTCATGGTAAGCGAAGCCATAGGCATGGATACCACCGGAGGAAAGAAAATTCCTGCCACACTTTGGTTGCATGGCGGTGGCGGCAACGCGATACAGTCTTTGCCTACAGGAAGGACCTTTGTGAATATTGAGCCAATAAAAGGCATATTAGTAGCCCATAACGACGATTTGATAGGATATAACGATGGGGTACTTAACGAACAGCACAGCAACTCCTGGTTTTTTGGATGGGCTAAAAATAAAGACCCTTATGATCTGGTGAATAACGCGGTGACTGAAAATGATACCATCATCAACTATACCCAGCGAAGGCTCGACTGGGTCAATGACTGGCTGATCGCGAATTACCAGGTGGATTCTGAAAGAATTTATCTCAATGGCCACAGCATGGGGGCAGCGGGTGCTACCGCACTGATGAAAACATATCCCAACCGTTATGCCACCGTGAGCATATTCAACAATGGATTAGGAGGACATAGTAACACATCCCAGGGCTATTCTCTGTTTGGGGATATCATCTGGAACAATCCTACCAACCTGTACCGGCGCGATGGCAGTAATGTGGCTATCAAACAGGCATTTAACCTTAACGATAGAAACTCACCGGAGCGGGATTTACCCCTCGTCCGGATGTTTCATGGAAAAACGGATGACAATGGCGTAATGATGTGGGATGCCTATGTGGTGAGCGAATACAAAAAAGCCGATTCACTGGGATGGGGTATGCAATTGTATTGGAGCGAAAGAAGTCATGGGATAGAGACCGGTGCCAATCCAAATCATCCGGATCACTGGACACACGGAGAGGAAGATACTACCCAAACCGTAAGAGATAACACAGCGTATGGAGAAACCAAATACCGCAGTACTTCCTTTCCGGCCTTTTACAACCACCAGTTTGAACCACAGGCGCCTGACCCGGGAGATGGCAGTATTGGCCTCACAGGCAGCGGGGGCACGGGCGACGACTGGGGCACCTGGGGCGGGTACCACGACTGGCATACAGACTCCCTGACAGATGAACCGGACCAGTGGCAGGTATGTGCCTGGCTGATGGATAGTGCCGTATACGATAATGATAATAGCCCTTTCGATTCGCTGATCTCATCGCTGGCTATCCGGAAACCTCACCAGTTTAAACCACTTACCGGCACCACGGTTTACTGGTCTGAAATAGATTCCGCTACCAATGTGGTGATAAAATCAGGAGCAACAACCGTGGGACCAGATGACCTGGTTGCCATAGACAGCGTGGTGGTATTCCGATACCCGGTAAAAACCTATATTACCTTCGCGTTAGTACCCGCCATTCATGTCGGCTCTTTGTTACCTGAACATACTGATGATTTCAGCATTTTTCCGAATCCATCGGGCGATCAACTGCATATCAGGGCACAGCATTCAGTTGCAGCAGGTAAATGGGTAACCCTGTATAATGCTGCCGGCGCACCCCTTATGAATTTTCGTGCCGGTGAAAACATTACGACGGTAGATATCGCTTCCCTGAAGCCGGATACCTACTTTGTAAAGTTCAATAACAAAACATTGCGGTTTATTAAAAAATAAAAGTCATGGGTCTGCATGGTTCAGTTATAGATGCACATCAACCACTTATATATTGATTACTGCCACCTGTACAATGCCGCTTATTTCCCTTACAAAACCTACTTAACTTCATCAAACAATAATAATTCTAACCTTTAAATTTTAAAAAATGAGTGCAAGTTGCCAAAGTATCACCTCTCAGCTTATTAAAGTGACAGGTGATTTCGTCAAAAAGTATCAGGATTTCAGAAAATCCGCCGCCAAAGTTTTCGTAAACACGATTATTCCCGGAAATTCAGGATCACAAACGGAGTTGAACAAACTCATAGATCAGGCCTTCGACCTGCAAACAGACTTGTTGGGTACCTACAACAAACTGGCTGGCGGCGGAGGGGGTAAAATCGGTGCCCGCAACCTACAGATTCCGACTAAAAAAGTTACCGGTGATCTGGTGATTGAGAGAACCTTTATCATAGCACCCTCGCCCTTCGACAAGGTAACCGTAATTGTTAAGAAAACAGGCGGCAAAGGAGGTGCCGACATTGCTGCCTGTGCCAAGCACCCCAATGGCGATCTGTATGACAAAAAAGAAAAGTCACTGGACAAAGGCAAAGATGCCAAGGGCGATACGGCTACTTTTGTGTTTACAGGCATGGCTAGCAAGCCGATGACCCTGCACCTGGTTAAAACCGGTTTTCCTACCGATACCTGCGACTATACCGTAGCGTTAGAAGGAGCGTTCGACGAAAACGAAATGAAAAAGCTGGGGGCCGGTACCGTAAAGCATGGGAGCGGGGCAGTGCCTGCGAAATAGAAAATTTCATCTTTACCCCAATGGGAAAGGTGCGGCTTTCTCTCAACAAGAAGTCGCTCCTTTACCTTCCTCTTTACTTTTTTAACCCGATACTAAACCCAATGAATATGATTACCCATCGACAATTATTTCTCACCCATCTGGCGCAAACCACTCATTTTCCGCTGTTGCTGGAAATTGAGCGTGCGGAAGGCGTTTATCTGTATGGCCAGAACGGCAAAAAGTTAACAGACCTGATTTCCGGTATTGGCGTTAGCAACATTGGTCACCGGCACCCTAAAGTAGTAGCTGCTATTAAAGACCAGGTTGACCGGTACCTGCACGTAATGGTGTATGGAGAAATGGTGCAGAGTCCGCAGGTCAGGCTGGTAGCAGAATTACTCAAAACCCTGCCTTCTGCTTTAGATAACTGCTATCTGGTTAATTCCGGTAGCGAAGCGGTAGAAGGCGCACTGAAACTGGCCAAACGCTTTACCGGGCGGGCAGAACTGATTTCCTGCCACAACAGTTACCATGGTTCTACCCACGGTGCGCTGTCGGTGTGTGGTAATGAAGAATTAAAGCGTGGCTATCGGCCCCTGCTGACCGATATAAAGCATGTTGAATTTGGTAAGTTAGAAGACTTATCCCAAATAACAGCCCAAACAGCAGCCATTATTCTGGAAACCGTGCAGGGCGAAGCCGGGGTGATTACCGCCAGCCGGGAATATTACAAACAATTGCGGCAGCGATGTAACGAAACAGGAGCGTTGCTCATACTGGATGAAGTACAAACCGGTTTTGGGCGTACCGGCAAATTCTGGGGATTTGAATATTATGATATCGTGCCCGATGTGTTGGTTTGTGCCAAAGGTATGGGAGGAGGTATGCCCATCGGCGCTTTCATCGCACCCCAGCACATCATGAGCGTACTGAAGAAAAATCCTATTTTAGGACATATTACTACCTTTGGCGGACATCCGGTGAGCGCCGCTGCCGCACTGGCTACACTGGAAGTACTAACCTCCGGTAAGCTGATTGAAGAAGTAGCCTATAAAGCCAGTCTATTCAAGAAATACCTACAACACCCGGCCATTCTGGAAATCCGTAATATGGGGCTGATGATGGCCGTAGAGTTCGAGTCGTTTGAGTTGGTAAAAGCGGTGATTGATAAAGCCTTGGAAATGGGAGTACTCACCGACTGGTTTTTGTTCCACAACAATGCCATGCGCATCGCGCCACCGCTCATCATCACCGAACAGGAAATCAAAATTGCCTGCGAATGCATTCTCACCGCCATTGAGAAGGTGCTGTATGCTTTACAAGAAAAGGAAATTGCTTAACCTATTAACCTATGAAATAAAAATACCATGACAGATATTACAGAAAAATTAACAGCATTTGATGATATCTATGCTGAAACAAACACAACCGCATCGCTGACCATTGGAAAAGGTAAAAAATCGGGAAGAATCGCTATTTCATCTACTGCCGATCCTATTCTTCCCAAAGCACCGGGCAAACCAGGTACCCCTGATAACAATACAAAAGAACCTACGCTTGAAACCATTGTACTGGATGGCAAAACGGCCAATATAACCTTAGGTGGTGGTGTAGACGGAAAACCCGCGAACGGTGTAGTGGGTAGTATGAATATCAAAAACCGTATGGGTGAAGACACGATTGTGGCCGATGGAAAAGAGGCCAGCCTTACCGTGGGCAGTGTAAATAAGCCTGGTAAACTGGCCGTTATTTCAAAATCTCCTTTAACGGATTCACAGGGGCAATCCTTAGGATCGTTTGGCTCTTTGTATTACGATGGTACCCAAGGAACCCTCATCATTGGCGATCTACAAATGGGAGTTCCTGGTAGCATTGCAGTGGGCACCACAGGGTCGAGCCAATCTATTTTGCTGAATGGGCAAAATGCTGATATCACACTGGGCGGTGGTAGCGGTGTGGGAAATGGCAGTATCCATGTAAAAAACAAAAACACCCTGGATACCATCGTACTGAATGGAAAGGATTGTACCTTAAAACTTAGCGGCTTTGAAGGTTATTCAGAAGGGCAAGAAACGATTGTTTTAGATGGAACCTCCGGAGATATTACCGCCGGTGGTGTAGGAGCTTCCGGTTCGGTGAAAGTAACGAATAGCAAAGGGGAAGAAACCGGAAAAATGGATGGCAATGGTCGTTTAGATTTGGGTGGGGAAAATACTACGGGTGCCACAGGAGTAATTTCGCTGAAAGATAGTAGTGGAGAAGAAATTATCTCCCTTAATGCGCAATCAGGTAATTTTTCTCTGGGTGGTCCTGGTGCCAGTGGAGATATTTTTATCAAAAATGAAAATGATATCGATACCATAAGAATTAATGGTACCACGGGCGATATCGAGTTCATGAATGCCGACTTTGCGGAAGACTTCGATGTGTGTGAAGAAAGTATGGATACTGTACAACCCGGTGCGGTGATGATTCTGGATGAACAAGGTGAACTGGTTCCCTGCCAGTCAGAATACGACCCAAAAGTAGTAGGTGTGATTGCTGGTGCCGGTGCTTACAAATCCGGTATCGTGATGGATAAAAATGGACGTAAGAATAGAAGGCCCATTGCCATGATGGGAAAGGTATACTGTATGGTGAATGCCGAAGAGGCTCCCATTCAGGTAGGAGATATGCTCACCACCAGCAGAAAATCAGGGCACGCCATGAAAGTATCAGATATAGGAAAAGCTTTTGGCACCGTTATCGGAAAAGCATTATCAGGATTGGCACAGGGAACCGGCATGATTCCCGTATTGGTTAACCTTCAATAAATCGTACCGCCATGCCTATACAAGTAAAAAGAGATATCAAGAGAAGATACAAATTCGGTAAAAACTTTTCGCTGAAAGACATACCCAATTTCAAATCCGGTTCGGTACTGAACAGAGTGAGAGCCGATATTGCTGATCAGAACTGGAACGATTTTCACAGTTCGTGGGGTGTAACCCATGCTGACAGAGAGATTGCCAAAATACTGGCCAGCAAATTCAACTTCAACTACAGCGAAGCAGATACCTTTGATCAGTTATGGGATTTTATTCGGGAAGCAAGAGCATATAAAGACAAAGAAAAAGATGGTATCCATGCTGATCTTATCACAGCCTATCGATATGTGGCGCAGATCGCATCGGGATTAGCGGTGGACAAACAAACATTCAAGAGAACCATTACCCGCAGCGATGCCAATTTTGTCGTCTTCTCCGACTTCCACATGACGGCTTTCCGTAATAAACCTAATTATTTCAAGGAATATAATTATCAGCTCTATCTGGATGTTTTAAACTACTATGCCCGGTTACAACCCACCTATTGCCTGATTGAAAATGGGGATGTGGAAGAATGTCTTATTTATGAACCCACCCTGAGCGATGCCAAACTCCGAAGAGCACAGGCCCCAAACGGATTCGGTATCGATGAGATCAAATATCCCGTTAGGTTAAATGAGGAGAAGTGGGGCGATTTTTTAAAAACGCGATATAAGGCCCGTGAAAACAACCTGATAAACATCATCGCCACATTTCCGGAATATTATGATCGTATTCGAAATAACTTCATAGCCAGAAATAAATATGTGCGCCTTATCGGAAATCATGATACGTACCTGGATGATTTTTATGAAAAGACGCTGAGAGATCGCATCCATAATGAACTGGGTATGGAGGTAAAGGATGTACTAAAAATTGTCAGGAACGGAACTACCGATTATGTAGTATTGCATGGCCATCAGTTCGATTCGGTATGTCAGCAGCATGGAGCCATTCCCTATGCCAAAAGTCTGGGTGAAATCTACTCCGAATGCCTTTCCTGGGCTTATCAGGGACCAGACCGGGTGTGGAAGCTGAACGACACGAAAAACTGGTATATCGGCAATTCCTATAACAATGTTTTGGCCAAAGAAGAAGCGGGCATCTATCAGGGCGGAACAAAAGGAATCTGGGATTTACTATTTGAAAGTTTAGACAGAATAAAACAGGACAGCAAAGACTTTGTAGAAACGTTACTAGGGCATGAAATTGCCTGGGAATATTTTGAGAATACCACAGGTTTTAATGCCCTTACGCTGGAAGTGTGGACGGGCGATGAATTGTATAAAATGCGGCATATGAACGAAGTTGATCTCTGTGAATTTTATGCCGCTGAATATTTACTGCTGAATCCCGGCCTGCATGTTACCCCTCCTACCCTCATCCTTGGGCATACGCATGAACCAAGAAAAAACGCGGTATTTCCCAATGCATCAAAAGCGGCACCCACGTATTATCTGAATTCCGGGTCAGCAGGCCGGTACGAAAATTTGATCTGGTGTGTGGAAATTGAAGGGAATGCGGACAGAATTTGCTCCTGGTCGCAGGTAAATGGCCAATTGAAAAAAATAACCTGGAAAAGCGCAGGCAATCAATTAGTGCATGATGCTGTACAAATGATTTCTGTATAGTGGCTGAAAAAGCCGAAAAGGTGACAAAGTAGCGTTTGGTGTAAACAAAGAAGTGCTGCCAATGGGCTACAATGGCATCTTTAGCATCTTGCCTATGCGGCCCAACCTATGCGGTCCAACCTGGTCGCCAACACTTTTTATTTATTTGTACAAATGTGATAGATATGATAAGTATTCAATCAACCTAAAATATGTGAACCATGGTTTTATCTTCTTCTGTGCTGGCCCTGAATGTAGAAGCGATTAGAAAAGAATTCCCGGTACTGCATCAGCAGGTAAATGAGCACCCACTTCTCTATCTGGATAATGCTGCTACCACCCAAAAGCCACAGCGGGTCATTCAGTCCTTAACCGATTACTATCATGGCTACAATGCCAATATTCACCGGGGTATCCACACCCTGGCAGAAAAGGCCACTCAGGCATTTGAACAAACCCGTGAAAAATCCCGGTCTTTTATCAATGCCAGGCACATTGAAGAAATTATTTTCGTTCGGGGGGTAACCGAGGCCATCAATCTGGTGGCTACTGCTTATGGCCGCGCTTTTATCCGCGAAGGGGATGAAATTATCATCTCGGCACTTGAACATCATTCTAACATAATCCCCTGGCAATGGGTATGTACAGAGAAAAAGGCGGTGCTAAAAATTATTCCCATTAATGATGAGGGTGAACTTGATATGGATGCCTATGAAAACCTGCTTTCTTCCAATACCAAAGTGGTAGCTGTCAATCATATATCCAACAGTTTAGGCACCGTTAATCCTGTTGAAGAAATAATTCGTTTGGCCCACGATAGAGGCGCCGTAGTACTGATTGACGGGGCACAGGCCTGCGGCCATGTTACCGTTGATGTGCAGAACATGGATTGTGATTTTTACTGCATCTCTGCCCATAAAATGTATGGCCCCACCGGTACCGGGATTTTGTATGGCAAAAAAGAACTTCTGGAACAAATGCCCCCCTACCAGGGCGGTGGTGAAATGATTCGGGAAGTCAGTTTTGAAAAAACCACCTACAACGACCTGCCTTATAAATTTGAAGCAGGTACACCCAACATTGCCGATGTGGTTGCTTTCCGCCAGGCTTTGGAATTTATCGATAACCTGGGCCGGGAAAACATCTCAGCGCACGAGCAGAATTTATTGATATATGCTACCGAAAAATTATCAGCCCTACCTGCTATTCAATTGGTAGGCACAGCCAAGAAAAAAGCAGGCGTACTTTCTTTTGTTGTGAAAGGTGTTCACAATTTTGATATCGGGCAAATGCTGGATGCCCGGGGCATTGCCGTACGAACCGGCCACCATTGTACCCAACCCCTGATGCAGCGCCTGGGCTTCGACGGAACGGTAAGAGCCTCGTTTGCTGTGTACAATACCCAATCCGAAGTGGATCAGTTCGTTACAAGCCTCAGCAGAATCATTCAATTCTTCCAGATATGAAAACGATTGAACAAATTCAGGAAGAAATTACCAATGAATTCTCCAGACTCAATGCAGATGTTGAGGGCATGTTATTCCATATGGTAAAGCTGGGCCGACAATTACCGGTAATGCCCGATATGGATAAAACCGATGCGCACCTGATCAAAGGCTGCCAATCAAAAGTGTGGCTTACCGCATCGCTGGAAAATGGGAAGGTATTTTACTATGCCGATAGCAACACGGCCATTACCAGGGGCCTGATCAGTTTGTTAATCCGTGCTTTCAATAACCAGACGCCGGAAGCCATTATAAAAGCTGAACTGGATTTTATCAGGAAAAATAGCCTGGAAAGATTCATCGGTACCCAGCGTTCCAACGGATTTGCCGCCATGATCAGACAAATGAAGTTTTACGCGTTGACTTTTAAAACAAAAGAGAAAGCAAAGTATTATTAACTCTTGGGTTTTATTAACCCTATCATTTATTTAAAGCCCATTTTTTTCAGCATACGTTGGTACCTGGGTCCGTTACTATTCTCAAAAAAATCTCTTTCTACCTTCATATAAATCAAAATCCCATATTTGGCATCGAGCAATTGTTCCAGAATGTCCAGGGCTTCGTCCTGTTGGCCCAGATTATATTTAATAAAGCTGATGGCATACCGCTTATCGTTGTTCATTGGGGGTAATTCCAGTTCGGTCAATAACTGTTTTGCCGCATTGATTTCCCCCTTTTTTGCATACACACCTCCTAACACGCCCAAAACCACCGGGCGCCGGCCGGAAAGCTCATTAGCCTGTTTCAATGACATAATGGCCTTGTCATATTCCTTTGTCCGGTAATACGTCATACCCAGCGCAAAATGGGCTTCGGCATAATCAGGATCAAGCTCCAGCGTTTTCATGATTTGTGCCACCGCTTTGTCATATTCTCCTCTGAAATGGTACACCCGCGCCAGACCCGTATTTACGCCCGCGGAAAGCGGATCCAGGGCATAAGCGGTCTGAATCTCCTGCAATGCCTCATCCAATCGGCTATGAACAGACAGAAACAAGGCATACCATTCATGTGCCGTAGCATAGCTGGGATTCATTTCAAGGGTCATTTTAAATTCCTTTTCAGCTCCCGCCCAATCCCAGTCGACCCGAAATTTGATATAGCCCAAAGCCGCATGGGCTTCGGCAAGGGTTTCATCAATTTCCAATGCTTTGGCTACATATTCTTTTGCTTTTTGTGTGGCAATATCTCTGGACAAATTGCCATACCCGGCTACGCCCATCAAAGTATAACAGTAGGCCAGGTGTGCATAAGGCAGGGCAAATGCAGGGTCCTGATCAATAGAACTTTCAAAATGAGCCGCTGCCTGCTGAATACTCTCTGCCGTTTTTTCATTCAGAAAATACTTCCCAACCAAATACTCCTCATAGGCCTCCATGTTTTTCGTATAGCTTTTCTCCAATTGCTGCTTTTCGGAGTTAAACAGCCTGACCTTGAGTTCGTTAGCCACATTTTGCGCGATTTCGCTTTGTATCATAAAAATATCCTGTAGTTCTCTGTCGTAGTTCATCACCCATATATTTTCCCGCGAGGCTACATCTATCAACTGTACATTAATACGTGCCTTATTCCCTGATTTTCGTACGCTGCCACCTAAAATAGTACCCACCATCAGTTCCTGACCTATTTCAGGAATATCCTTCTCTACCGCTTTATATTTCATCACAGAGGTACGGGCAATTACCCGCAAGCCACTAATTTTGGAGAGGCTGGAGATGAGTTCTTCCGTCATACCATCCGCAAAATATTCGTCCTGGGCATCCTGGCTAATATTGTACAACGGTAGCACGGCCAGCCTTAAGGCAGAGGTAGCTACAGGTGTGGCCCGGGAATTATGCTTTTTAGTAAAAAAGACCAGGCCAGCGACCATCAATACCAGCAATAAGCCCAATCCGGCAAACATAGTCTTCCTAGAAAGTTTTCCTTTGCCATTTTGCTCCTGCTTCAGCCAGGGCAACCTGATGCGGTAAATATCCATCGGCATGGCGATGTTTTTCAGCTTTCCTTTGCCCAGAGGCAATACCGGATAGGCTACCTTATTTCTGATTTGCCGGGCCACATCTTCTGATACGCAAATACCACCCGGCGGTGCCAAAGGTTCTATGCGGGCGGCAATGTTTACCCCATCGCCATGCACATGGTTGTCCAGGTAAACTACATCACCGATATGCAGGCCAATTCGCAACCGGATGTGCCGATCTTCCGGTTCGGCTTTGTTCCGTTCGTGCAGCACCGTTTGTATTTCTATGGCACAGTTGGTAGCTTCCACCGCACTGTTGAATTCTACAAAAAATGAATCGCCAGCGGTTTCAATTTCTCTACCTTCGTGCTTTTCAAAAAAAGGTCTTAAAATTTTCCGATGTTCTTCCAGCAGGTCCAGCGCAAGCGCCTCATTTTTTTGCGTGAGGGCACTGTACCCTACCATATCGGTGAACATGATTGCAGCTAATCGTCTCATAACCGCGAAAGGTTAGTCTATAACCAGGCAGGGAGCCAATCCGGTTTGCTGTCGGTATAGAAGATAAAGATAGCAAAGACGAGATAACTTTCATATAACACTTATACCCGGTGCCAATATATTTTTATCACTGTCCATTCCAGTAAATGGACAGTGTGCAATTGTTTAAGAAAGCAAATCTGATAAATTGGTATCAACCTGCACTGCATATATGGTAGTGGTAAGCACTTATCTGAAACAGGTTAAAAGGAAGGCTTCGGAAAAACCCGAAGCCTGAAAACTACTATATCAAATATCTCCTCGTATTTCGCCAGGAGGATTTTGACTGGTATGTACATTAACATAGATCTGGTTAGCTTCTATAGCCGCTATCAGATCGGCCAGGGTCATGCCGGTTAGCGCACCTGTTAAATTAGCATCGGTAATCATGCCTTCCGCCAAAGTACCATTGGTTCTTCCCGGAATAAGTTGTGCCGGAGGCGCGGCAGGGTAAAGCCATACTACCACCCCACCGGTTCCATTCGGATTACTGATGAGGTGCAAATGGGCCATACTTACATTTTCTATATTGGCCACATTGAGTTTGTAATAAATCGCCGTGCCGTCTTTGCTAAGTTTGAAATTAGCCTGGCCCTGGGCTTTGGAAGCAATCGGGTTGGGTTTCTCCTGGTCACCATTCAGGTGGGTATTAAAGTTACGATTATGCGACTGGGCGTGGGCATGCGCATCAACCTGAATGGGCAGGGTCTTATTGAAAGACTCTTCTTCTGTGCAGGCAATTAAAGCTGCCAGCACAGAAAGGCACAATAGAAAGGATTTTTTCATGGTTTGTTGGATAAAGTGTTGAGAAATGTTGTGTTTCTAAATGTAGTGATTTTTCTGATTCCGATGGAAATAAATAAACGCATTTTGTAGTTTCAGTTCTGTGACATTATATAGGAGCTATCCTGAGGTTACTCCCTGCATATATTTATACCTGGCGTACAGTACTGAAAGGAGTATTCCTTGCTATTCCACAACAATAAATTACACGTGTCAATGGCTTAAAACAAACGTTTTTACACCGGTAAATAAATGGTAAAAGTAGTGCCCACACCAGTTTTACTGTCCAGCGTAATGCTACCACCGGCGTGGTCAATAATTTTTTTAACAATATACAGCCCCATACCGGTGCCCTCTACATGGGTGTGAAATCGTTTGAAGAGGGTAAATACTTTGGCTTGGGTATTCTCCGGAAACCCCAATCCATTGTCGGCAATCACTAACATCAGATTGGCCCCTTTCCTTTCGGCATAAATCCGCAGGTGCGGAATCCGCTGCGGATCTCTGTACTTAATGCTGTTGCTTATCAGGTTATACAGTATACTTTTCAAACTGGCTTTTGAGAAACAAAGGGTAGTATCTCCCTTAAAGTCTGTCTGAATCACAGCCTGGGTTTCCCGGATAAGTGTGTGTATCTCCTCTATTATTTCGGTTACCAGATCAGGCAGGTTGATCTGTTCCACATCGGCAGGGCTCTCCAGTTTTTTTTGAAGAACGGTAATGTCGGAAAGATTATGGACCGTAGATTTAAGCTTAAGAATTGAGGCAGAAATGTAATCAAAGCTGCGCTGAATATTTTCTTCTGCCAGCACCTCTTTGCTGATGCTTCTGGTGAGGTAAGCCAGTAAGCCTTCCAAATTAGCGATAGGGGTTTTCAAATCGTGAGAAGCCACATACACAAAAGTGTCAAGCTGATTATTAATGGCGAGCAGTTGCTGGTTTACCTGCTGAAGTGTATTGTTCTTTTCCCTGAGTTTTCGCTCAGCCTGTTTTTGCATGGTTACATCGCGGGTAAGGCAACGGGTATGTACAAACTGATCCTCTTCCCATAATACGCTGGAGTTGATCATTACCTCTTTGATGGTACCGTCTTTACAAAGCAGCCGGGCCGGATAATCTACCAGCAATTCCTTATGCGACAGGCGGTATAAGATGTCCCCAATCACATCCGCATCCGCATGGAAATTGGCAATGGGCTGGTCAATGTATTCGCTGCGGGTATAGCCGAGCATTTCATATTCGGCTTTGTTCGCCCAAATTACAATGCCTTCACCATTTACCCAGTGTAACCCAATATTTGAATTCTCTAAAAAGTCCTTCAGGTTTTTCTGGCTTCTGGATAAGGTTTCTTCCGTCTCTTTCTGATCGTGGATATCCGTACAGGTGCCAAACCATTGCATGCTTTCACCCTGCTGGCTGTTCATGGGAATAGCCTTCACCATAAACCACCGGTAGGTGTGGTCTGCTCCTTTTTTCAGGCGAATGGTAACAGAAAGAGGTACCAACGTCTGAACAGACTGCTGCCAGTTCTCCTGGATGAGGGAAAGGTCTTCGGGATGCGTAATGGCAGCCCACCCTCCGGCTTTAAGCGATTCTGTCGTAAACCCGGTATACGTGAGCCAGTTCTGGTTATGATAATTCATTTCTCCTTCCAGATTAGCCATCCACACCAGTTGGGGAATATT
>JBGTIS010000129.1:0-3492 GCA_041745535.1 Cyclobacteriaceae bacterium
GCAGCACGCCATTGTTCGGGTGAGGCTTCCCACTCGCCATCGAACCAGTACAAATCGGGCTGGAACTGTAAGGTTAACTCTTTCAGCTGCGCGCGCTGAAATGTCAGAAACATTCCCACCGAGCCTCATCATTTTCGTACCGCTTTTCCGTTCCGGTATGGATGGGATAATTGGGGTGCGACCAATCGTTAAGAGAAAAGTATAAACCTACTTTCAGGTTATCTTTGCGCAGAGCTTTCACAAAAGGAACTACCAGATCTTTTTTAGCAGGCGTACGAACCATATTCAGGTCGCTTGCCTGTGTATCCCACAAAGCCACTCCGTCGTGGTGTTTGGTGGTGAGTACGGCGTATTTTCAATCGTATTTTCTTCAGTAACGACCTGTGCGAAAAGAGAGGAAAAGGAAAAGAGGGCAAGGAAACAAAAGAAGTAATTCATCATGATACCATACAGAATTTTTTCCAAGCACCACTTAATTATTTTTCCGTTTTTCCATAACGTCGAGATAGGCATTAAGAAATTTCTGGTCGTTTTCATCGCTATCGCCATACCGGGCACGCAAATCTTTTAGCTTAGCATGCATCATTTCCTGTACCTCCTCGTATTCCGGATCGTTGTACACGCTATGCATTTCATTGGGATCTTTTTCCAGGTCATACAGTTCCCATTCGTCAATATCATAGTAAAAGTGTATGAGTTTGTACCGTTCGGTGGCTACGCCGTAGTGCCGTTTCACCATATGTACCGATGGATATTCGTAATAGGTGTAATACACGGCGTCTCTCCATACATCAGTTTCGCCACTCACCAGCTTTCTAAACGATTCTCCCTGCATTTCCTCCGGAATTTCAATACCGGCATAATCCAGAAAAGTAGGCGCCAGGTCCAGGTTCTGAACCAGTTTATTGATTTCTGTGCCGGCTTTAATCTCTTTGGGATAACGCACCAGTAAGGGCGTTCTGAATGATTGTTCGTACATAAATCGCTTGTCAAACCAGCCATGTTCACCCAGATAAAATCCCTGGTCAGAGGTGTATACCACAATGGTGTTCTCTGCCAATCCATTTTCTTCCAGATAATCCAGCACCTCTCCTACTCCGTCATCTACCGACTTGATGGTGCGCAGATAATCTTTAATATACCGGTTATACTTCCACATCGCTACTTCTTTTTCTTTGGCATCGGTTCCTTTAAACGCAAGTTCTTCGCCACTGGCATACGCTTCTATAAAAGCCTTATTCTTGGGTTCATAAGCCGCATTCCACTGAGCCAGTTGGGTTTCTGTAAACCGCGCCAGTTGCTGGCTGAAGTCGGTGCTGTCGCCATTGGGGTCAACCAGCAATTTAAAATCGTGGCCCCACTGCGCATGCCCATCAATCTCCATCTCCTGTTCTTTGGCTGCCCTGCCCCGCCCCGCATAATTCGTGTCGTCATCAAAATAATTTGCCGGAGGGGTAAAAGTAGTATCATCGTACAGGGTTAGATATTCCGGTGCCGGTTGCCAGTTCCGGTGGGGAGCCTTTTGGTGGTACATCAAACAAAATGGCTTGTCTTTATCCCGTTTTTCATCCAGCCATTTCAATGCGTTCTCGGTGGTAATGTCCGTCACATAGCCTTCAAACCGCTGCTGTTCACCGTTCACCAGAAAGTCCGGATTATAATAATGCCCCTGACCGGGAAGTACCATAGAGTAATCGAAACCCTGGGGCAGGCCATCCAGATGGATTTTGCCAATTAATGCCGTCTGGTACCCATTGGCCTGAAGCAATTTCGGAAAATTATCCTGATCCCAGTTAAAGGGTTGCACATTGTCTACCTTCCCGTTTTTAAAACTGTGTTTGCCCGTGAGCAACACCGCCCG
Source organism: Cyclobacteriaceae bacterium (assembly GCA_041745535.1). Classification (GTDB taxonomy): domain Bacteria; phylum Bacteroidota; class Bacteroidia; order Cytophagales; family Cyclobacteriaceae; genus JBGTIS01. The sequence goes on from JBGTIS010000129.1 coordinate 1,862, forward strand.
ACTGGGGGCGCAAATTGAGTTGGTAACACAGGATCGGGTGAATATAGCGCCTTCCCGCGCGATTCTGTCTATGTTTGGGGTTTCGTTCAAATGATGCCCATACGCACTAATGGCCTGGTAGGCATGGTCATCGCTCATGATAAAAAGAATATTGGGCGGCGCATCTGTTTTCTCTTTTTCAGTACTACAGCCTGATGCCAACATGATAAAAATAAAAGCGGAAAGGAATAAGGGGTAAACGTTATTTAATTTCATTAAGGAGTTTATGGTTTATTAGTTAGTGGTTCTTCCTGATTCTCTTTGCGGAATGGGCATCCATTAAGTAAACGCCTTTTACCAATAGCTTAATGTTAGTTAATTAAAAATAAAACCACAAGCATAAACATTAAAACCAATAATTTCAATCAAAAAAGCATGAGTAAGCCTAAAATTATTTTTCGCCAAATTCACTTCTGATAAACCGCGATTTGCCAGCCGGCTGGTTCAGGCTGTAGCTCAGGTTCAGCATAATTACATCCACTTTGTACACGTAATTTGTAGTGGTATAAAATTCGCCACCTTTACGGTGGGCGCCTCCCCAGGTGGTAATACGCTGCTCGTTGGTTGGCAGTAATCCCATATCCATATTCAGCCATTATAAAATCGTGCGGTAAATATCGGGTGGCAGGATAATTCGCCAAAACATCTTCTTTAAACAAAATCACATATCCTTTTGGAATACGGGTAAAATGCCAGCAATATACCCGCCTGGGACGAAGAAAATACACGATGGGTGGCTTTACAAAGCTGGTCGGCTTCTATCTTCGATTTAATAACAATATCCTGCATAATGGTTGAATAGATAATTATTTAGAAAAACTATGTGGATTTTTTTAAATCAGGCAAAAAAAGAAAAACCTCCCCGGTAGCCGGAAAGGTTTTCGAAGGGTATGGATGAAAATTAATTTATTTGATCAATTTTACCTGTGCGCTTCCCAAATACTGGTTACCATTGTAAATCACAATAGAATACACGCCTTTTACTAGTTTTTCTTCCGGCTCAAAAGTCAGGTTTACCACATCGGCCTTATCTTTGGCTGGAAGAGCTTTTAAACTGGCGGTCATGTTATTAGCCTTTTTCACCTCTACGCCATTTACTTTTCCTCCCAGCAAAGCGCCTGAAGGAGAAAGCATGTCGATTCTGTAAAAGGTACTCAGGGTTTGCGCGCTTCCTTTGGGTAGGTCAAACTGAACGGCAATGCTGCGGGTTTTCTTAGCTTTTACCGTTAATTTTTCTTCTTTCTTTTTCCGTACTTCTACCATAAAATTGGTGGCAATCATAGGCGTCTGCGGATTATCCAGTTTAGCCTGCAATTCTTTCTGTTCCTTGTTCAGCTCGGCTACGGTATTATTAAGCTTGTTAACCTGTGCCGTTAGCTCAGCATTGGTACTTTTCAGTTTATCAGCCTGCGCATACAGGTCGCTCCTCATTTTTTTAATTTCCTCGTTCTCTTTTCTAAGTACCTTGTTGCCGGCATTTTCTTTCGTTAACCTGGCAATAGCAGCTTCCTTGTCTTTTAATTTATGCTGAATTTCTACCATGTATTTATCCAGTTCCGAATTCTTGCCCGACAAAGATTTCATTTCCTTTC
>JBGTIS010000130.1:0-3377 GCA_041745535.1 Cyclobacteriaceae bacterium
AGTAAAGTGAAGTTATAAAGAAAGTATACTTGAGAGGCAGTAATAAAGTTTTATTAATAAGCGAAAACCAGTCGCCACTACTGTAGCTGTATTGTAGGTACACCAGCTGTTGAAATCTTTATTGATTTCTGTAAAATGTACCCCATATAAGCAACCATTCGTGTTAATTAAATAGCTAGTCTCATAGGTTGATTTTTTGTTTCTAATGTGAGGGTAAATTTTGCCACAAAACACCATAAAGTAGTCGAAGACAATGATTTGCCGCATGGAGATCAGCCAGGAAAAATAAAATAATTTTCAGGAAATACATTGGAAAGAGTTTTGTGTAAGAAAAGGTGAAAGATCGCATACAATTTAGCAGACGTTTTTGTATAGCTTTATCTGCCGATACGCGATTTTTTAAACTGTATGAAACTCATTAAAATACTACTGGTAGAAGACGAGCCCAAAGTCGCCGATTTTGTGAAAAGAGGTTTGGAAGAAGAGGGATATTGCGTAGAAATAGCTTACGATGGAAAAGTAGGAAAAAGCATGGTTTCCTGTAATGGGTATGATCTGATTATTTTGGATATCAATCTTCCATATATAAACGGTTATGAACTGTGCGAATTTATCAGAGATAAGAACGAACAGATTCCTGTACTCATGCTTACCGCATTGGGTGCCACCGAAGACAAGCTTTCCGGCTTTGACGCAGGCGCCGACGATTATCTGATAAAACCTTTCGAGTTTCGAGAATTGGTGGCTCGTACCAAAGTATTGCTAAAAAGAAATTTTCAAAGTGAAACACCAGCCCGTAGTATCCGCATTACCGACCTGGAAATTAATCTGGACAGCAAAGCAGTAAAAAGAGGTGGAAAAAAAATAGAGCTTACCGCCAAGGAATATGCCTTGCTGGTGTACCTGGCACAAAATAAGGGTAGGGTAATTTCAAGAGCCCATATCGCAGATAAAATCTGGGACATCAACTTCGACACCAATACCAATGTGATTGATGTGTATGTGAATTTTCTTCGTAAAAAAATTGACCGCGATTTCAACCCTAAACTGATTCATACGCAGGTAGGGATGGGATATATTCTTAAAGTGGAAGAAGAAGAATGACCGTTCGGAATAAGCTAACGCTTCAGTTTTCCCTCATTACGGCTTCTATCCTGCTTACAGCTTCTCTGTTTATTTATTATTTCAGTGCCCTGTACCGGCAGGAGGAATTTTATGAGCGACTGCAAAGCAAGGCCAATAGTACGGCTAAACTGCTCATCGAAGTAAATGAGGTAACGATCGAGCTGCTGAAAATAATCGATAAGAACACGGCTTCGCTTCCCGCTGAGCAAATCGTAATTTACAATCACCAGAACGAAGAAATTTATAACAGCAATGAGGCCATTACCCCTCATTTTACCAGAAAACTACTGGATGATATCCGTATACAGGAAGCCCTCGGGTTTCGGCACGATGATCGTGAATTTTTAGGTATTCTCTATACCGATCGGTTTAACCGTTTTGTAGTAGTGGCTTCGGCTACTGATGTGTATGGGTTGCGGAAACTCAGAAACCTGCGCCTGGTACTCATCACGGTTTTTGGCGGCAGCATGATGCTGGTAATTGCTGGCGGATGGCTTTTTTCACATCAGGCCCTCAAACCTATGGCGCATGTAATTGATCAGGTAGACCAGATTTCAGCTTCTAACCTGTATGCCCGGGTCGACGAGGGCAATGGGCAGGACGAAATAGCACAACTATCTCAAACATTTAATAAAATGCTCGATAGGGTAGAGGCTGCTTTTGCTGTCCAGAAAAGTTTTGTAGCCAATGCCTCGCATGAATTACGCACGCCCCTTACAGCCATTACTGGTCAGATTGAAGTTTCGCTGCGGAAAGGAAGAAGTCAGCAGGAATATCAGGGGGTGCTGCATTCTATTCTGGAAGACATCAGAAACCTCACTCACCTTTCAAATGTATTGCTGGAACTGGCTCAGATTAATCCGGATGCCGCGAAAATTCAGTTTGTACCGCTCCGAATCGACGAACTGCTACTGGAAAGCCGCCTGGAGCTGATGCAAAGGAAACAACATTACCAGATTAATATCGAATATCTGAATTTCCCTGAAGAAGAACAGGGTTTATTGGTTATGGGAAATGAACCTTTGCTGAAGTCTGTTTTTACCAATATCATGGACAATGCCTGTAAGTTTTCCGTCGGAAAACCTGTGGAAGTGTGTATGGATTTCAAGAATACCCAAACGGTGATTACCATCAACGACCAGGGTATTGGCATCCGGCAGGAAGAACTGCAACAAATATGTGAGCCTATGTACCGGGCTACAAATGCCATTACCTTCCAGGGACATGGGTTGGGACTGTCATTGGCCAAAAAAATATTAAATATTCATCATGTCGAAATGCATATCCATTCTCAAATGAATGAAGGCACCCAGATTGCCCTTCAGTTTCCTGCCTTGCGTCCTGCAAAGGTTACCTCTATGTAATATTTATATAATTATTAAAATATTTTTTTGAATAATTTAATCATTTTTTAATGTGGCTTTAAGAAGCTTTTAATCTGTTTTCCGATTAACTCTATATACATAAAAATTATATATACATGAAATCAGAAAACAAAATTAAAATAGCAGCCATGGTGGTTATCCTGCTGTTATTAGCTTCGCTTGCAGGTGTGTTTGTACTGAATAGTGCCAACAAAAATTTACAGCATGGTATGGATTCCGAGAAATTAAAATCTGAAAATCTGTTGTCGGAAAGGTTAACCCTTGAAAAACAAATTACTGATTTACGAAAGGAAATGAAATCTTTGTCGGGCAAGAATTCGGAACTGGATAAATACATGGTAGAAATTCAGCATAAATTAAAAGACAAGGAAGCTGCTATTGCCAGGTTAACGAAAGAAAATGCCGGCAACAAAGCCCTCAGAAAAGAGAATGAGGAAATCAAGAAAATGAGGAGCGACCTGTATGCCCAGGCTGATAAATTGAAAAGCACCAATGCGGAGTTAACTGCGCAGGTTAACAAGCTTAATAATACAGTGGCCGAACTGAACAAGGAAAAGAAAGAATTACAGGCTAAACTGGATAATCCGCAGACGCCCATGATTGCTACCAACTTTATGGTAGAAGTACGCAAAAAGAAAGAAGAAAAACTAACGGTAAAAGCCAAAAAAACCCGCAGCATCGCCGTTCAGTTTGACCTGCCGAAAGGAAGCGCGCAAACTCTGAGTACCTTTTACAGAATCGACATGCTTTCTCCGTCAGGCGCCTTACTGGGTGGAAAAGTGAATGGGGTAGAAGTGAAAAAGGCTAACAACATGACCGCCAGTTTAAAAGCCCTTCCTGCCAAAGATAAGGCCGATGTGGTAAATC
>JBGTIS010000131.1:0-15179 GCA_041745535.1 Cyclobacteriaceae bacterium
CGCGATAAAGAAAAATACAATTACTGCCCGGGAAGATGGTAGTGAAGCTACAGTAGTAACTTTTGATGCGGCATTAAGCGATGCCGACTTTGATGTAACAATTACCTCGGTAGACAAGGCAAAAGGCGAAGTGTTGTTACCTGAAGCTGAAATTGTGGTTTCCGGCGGGAGGGGCATGAAGGGCCCTGAAAACTGGCACCTCATTGAAGACCTTGCCAAAGCATTAGGCGCCGCTACCGGTTGTAGCAAACCGGTGTCGGATATGGACTGGCGGCCGCACCACGAGCATGTGGGGCAAACAGGCATTAAAGTAAGTCCGAATTTATATATTGCCGTAGGTATTTCAGGCGCGATACAGCACCTGGCAGGGGTTAATTCTTCTAAAAATATTGTTGTAATTAACAAAGACCCTGAAGCACCCTTTTTTAAGGCAGCCGATTATGGTGTGGTCGGGGATGCCTTTGAAATTTTGCCTAAGTTAACGGAGGCAATAAAAGCATCTAAAAAATAAATAAATAGGTATAGTGGATAAAATAAAACTTGAAATTTTGGGTTTATCTTCCAGCCAATCGCAAACCGGATCGTTTGCTTTGGTGTTAGGAGAGATTGATGGGAACAGGCGACTTCCAATCATTATAGGCATGTTCGAAGCACAGGCTATTGCCATAGAAATCGAAAAAATTGTACCCAACCGCCCTATGACGCACGATCTTTTCAAATCGTTCGCGCAAAATTTTGATTATACTATTGAAGAAATAGTGATATCCGATTTACGGGAAGGCGTGTTTTTCGCGAAAATTGTGTGTGGCGGCAAGTCAAAAAGCATAGAAATCGATGCCCGCCCGTCCGATGCCATTGCCATCGGGTTGCGATTTAATGTGCCCATCTACACCTATGAGACAGTGCTTTCCGAAGCAGGCATTGTATTAACGGACGAAGAAGGTGAAAAAACCAAAAAAACCAGCACAAAAAGTAGCAAAAAAGAGTCGCAGAAAGCTATGCGCGAAAACCTGAAAGATTATTCTTTTGATAAATTACAGAAATACCTGGAAGATGCCCTCAAAAAAGAAGACTACGAAAAGGCAGCCAAAATCAGAGATGAAATAAACCGCCGAAATTAATACCTGCCAAAGAATTTATTGAGGCCTTCTGCCTGAAGGCTTTTTTATTTGCCCGAATAGCCTTATGTTTAAAATATTAATGAAACCAACCTGATGGAATATTTGCGTGCGGTGCTCGGCATTGCTTTACTGGTGGGTGTCGCCTTTCTTTTTTCCAGGGATAAAAAACATATCGACTGGCGATTGGTTCTCACCGGCATTCTCCTACAGTTTATTTTCGGGCTACTCATTCTTAAAGTCCCCTTTGTCGCATTAATATTTAATAAAATAAGCAGCGGTTTTGTTAAGTTCCTGAGCTTTTCCGACGAAGGGGCACAGTTTATTTTTGGCAATCTGGTAACCGATACCAAAACCTTCGGATTTATTTTTGCCTTTAAAGTACTGCCTACGGTCATTTTCTTTTCCACCATTTCGGCGGGTTTATACTACCTGGGCATTCTTCAGAAAATTGTGTACGGCATTGCCTGGATCATGGCCCGTACCATGCGACTCTCCGGGGCAGAAAGTTTGTCAGCCGCAGGTAATATTTTTCTGGGGCAAACCGAAGCTCCCCTTCTTGTAAAGCCCTTTATCGCTAAAATGACTTCTTCAGAACTGATGTGCCTGATGACGGGTGGCATGGCTACCATTGCCGGAGGCGTATTAGCAGGTTACGTGGCTTTTTTGGGTGGCGATAGCCTGGAACAGCAAACGCGCTTTGCCGCTTATTTACTGAGTGCTTCTATTATGAACGCCCCGGCAGCCATTGTGATGTCGAAAATTATGATTCCTGAAACAAAAAAAGACCTGATCAACAAAGAACTTCAGGTAAGTGACGAAGAACTGGGCGTAAATCTGGTGGATGCCTTATCAAGAGGTGCTGCCGATGGCCTGCGGCTGGCCTTAAACATCGGGGGCATGCTGCTGGCATTTATTGCTGTAATTGCCGCGTTGAATTACCTGCTTTCTGATATTATTGGAAGCATTACCGGACTGAATCCAATTATTGAAGCTTCTACCGATGGGAATTTCACAGGATTGTCATTGGAATACCTGCTGGGACAGGTATTCAGGGTATTTGCGTTTGCCATTGGGGTAGACTGGGCAGATACTTTACAGGTAGGCAGTTTACTGGGGCAAAAAACTGTAATTAACGAATTTGTGGCTTACCTCAGCCTGGCCGATATGAAAGCGGCCCATAGCATTAACGAACATTCGCTGGTTATCGCGACCTATGCGCTTTGCGGATTTTCAAACTTCAGTTCTATTGCCATACAAATTGGAGGTATAGGTAGTTTGGCGCCCAATCAGCAATCCAATCTGTCGCGCCTGGGTATGAGTGCTTTGCTGGCGGCTACCCTGGCCTGTATGCTCACGGGTACCTTCGCCGGCATACTGGCCTGATGTATGGCGTCTGGTTTATATTATATAAAAAATTCGTTTGTAAATTTGTAATGGTAGTTACTTGATTTGGTTCACTGAACAAAGTCGCTTTTCAGAAAAATTTTCTTTGCGCACTTCTTGAGAAGCTACAACTATTTGATTTTTAAACCGTTCAAAAAAGCGTGAAAGAGCTTAGTCATCTCAATAAATATCTCCTCAAATACAAATACCGGCTTTTGCTTGGTTTGTTGTTTATCATTCTTTCCAACCTTTTTAAGATTATTCCTGCTCAAATTGTCAGGCGAGCTATTAATCTGGTTGAAGAAAATATAGATCTCTACAAACTGTTCGCGGGACTGGAATTGCAGGATAATATTTATGAAATATTTTCCAGCAGCATTGTCGTATATGGGGTAGCTATTCTGGCCCTGGCTTTAATTAGTGGCTTTTTTACATTTCTTACCCGGCAAACCATTATCGTAGTATCTCGGCTGATAGAGTTTGACCTGAAAAATGAAATTTATGACCACTATCAGTCGCTTCCCTTAAGTTTTTATCGCCGCAACAATACCGGCGACCTGATGGCCAGAATTTCAGAAGATGTGAACCGGGTACGCATGTATCTGGGACCGGGCATTATGTATGGGTTAAACCTGTTTGTACTCTTTCTTTTGCTGATCCCCTATATGTTTTCCGTAAATGTGAGGCTTACCCTGTATACTTTAATTCCGTTGCCGCTGCTTTCTATTAGTATTTACTATGTAAACAATATTATTAATAAAAGGTCAGAAGAAATACAGCGAAGCCTATCGTCGTTGTCTACGTTTGTGCAGGAAGCTTTTTCCGGCGTAAGGGTGCTGAAAGCTTTTGTGCAGGAAAAGAATTCTGTAAAAGACTTTACAGTAGCCAGCGACGACTATAAGGAAAAATCTATCCGCCTGGCGTATGTAGACGCCTTTTTCTTTCCACTAATTATTGGGCTGATCGGCCTGAGTTCGGTAATAGTAGTATTTATTGGAGGGATTGAGGTATTTAAGGGTAATATTACAGCGGGAAACATTGCTGAATTTATTATTTATGTGAACATGCTTACCTGGCCGGTGGCTTCATTAGGCTGGATTACCAGCATCATTCAGCGGGCTGCTGCTTCACAGAAAAGAGTTAATGAGTTTTTGCAGGTAAAAACGGATATTATTTCTGAGGCCAATGTGCGGAAAGAAATCAAAGGAAACATCGTTTTCGACCAGGTAAGCTTTGTGTATCCTGATTCAGGCATCAAGGCACTGGATCATGTGAGTTTCTCAGTAGAGCCTGGCCAATCGATTGCCATTGTGGGTACCACCGGTTCCGGAAAAAGTACGATTGCCAACCTGATGGCAAGAATGTACGATGTTACCGCAGGGAAAATTAAAATTGACCAGACAGATATCCGCCAGTACGATTTGCACAACCTACGCACCCAGATTGGATATGTGCCGCAGGATGTATTTTTGTTTTCCGATACCATTGGTCATAATATAGCCTTTGGTAGCAATGGCATCAGCATTGATCGCATTCACCAGGCTGCCCTGGATGCTGATTTGAAAAATACCATCGAAGATTTTCCATTGGGCTTCGAAACCCGACTGGGAGAAAGAGGTGTTACGCTGTCAGGAGGGCAGAAACAACGGGTATCGATTGCAAGGGCTTTGGTACGGGACCCATCTATATTAATACTGGACGATTGCCTTTCGGCCGTAGATACCAAAACAGAAAATACCATTCTGAACAGCCTCAAAAATATTATGATGAATCGTACTACCGTTATTATTTCGCACCGGGTATCCTCTGCCAAGCTGGCTGATAAAATTATTGTGCTGGACGATGGCAAAGTGGTAGAACAGGGAAGCAATGAATCGCTGCTGGCGCTGAACGGAGTATATAAAGAACTTTACGAAAAGCAAATACAAGCCGATGAATTGGAAGAAGAGCAGAAATAACAGATATTTACCAATCGTTTAAATTAGTGGATATATCCGTCCCACTATTTAAATTTGTATCCGGTTTTTTGGTAAACAGAAAAGTTTCTTCTTTTGGAGTATACAACCCTTGTCAGCGATCTTCCATTTAATTCCATTTCCTGGCTGGCATTAACTGTTTTATTGCTACCCTTCTTTAGTTTTTTGATCTTACTCTTCACCCAAAAAGTATGGGGAAAAACAAGCGCGGGGTTAGCCACCACCATCCTTCTGATCAATACCATTATCGCTGTCATTATCTTTTTTCTGGTGTGGAACGACAAACCTGTCCACAGCCGGATTGAATGGTTTAGTTTGCCTACCACACAATTTACATCCCGATTTACGATAGGAATTTTTATAAACCGACTTTCTGCCATTATGCTGGTAGTGGTAAATTTTGTTTCTTTTCTGGTGCATCTCTATTCTATCGAGTACATGCGGGGCGATCAGCAATACCAGCGATACTTCGCTTTTCTGGGCTTATTTACTTTTGCCATGCTGGGTATTGTGTTGATGGATAACCTGCTTACCATATTTATATTCTGGGAACTGGTAGGCGTGTCTTCTTACGCTCTAATCGGATTCTGGTACCAGGATCCTTCCACCACACTGGCGGGTAATAAAGCTTTTATTGTAAATCGAATTGGCGACCTTGGTTTTCTACTCGGTATGCTGATTCTGTGGAGCCAGTTTAGTACACTTGATCTGCAGGCTTTAAAAGCTTTTACCGGTTACTCCCTGATCAGTGAAGATAATTTATGGATTAGCTATATGAAATTTAATGGCACACCGGTAACAAGAAGCATGGACGGGTTTTGGGTAATGGTGGCTGGTTTGGGCTTGTTTTGTGGAGCTGTGGGCAAGTCGGCACAGTTTCCGCTACAAATCTGGTTGCCCGATGCCATGAAAGGGCCCACTCCCGTTTCAGCACTAATCCATGCTGCTACCATGGTGGCTGCCGGCGTTTTTTTCCTGGCCCGTATATTCTCTTTACTGGATGTTACCGTTCTTACCATAATTGCCATTGTAGGGGCTGTTACAGCTTTCATGGGTGCCATAGCTGCCGTGGGGCAACACGATATTAAAAAAGTACTGGCCTATTCTACTATTTCTCAACTGGGCTATATGGTTATGGGCGTTGGCGTAGGGGCTTACAATGCAGCTATTTTTCATCTGATTACCCACGCCATGTTCAAAGCCTGCTTATTTTTGGGTGCGGGTGCTATAATTTATGCCATGCATCAGCTTGAAAAAAATATAGCGTACGAAACCCATTTCGATCCGCAGGATATGCGGTATATGGGTGGATTGAGGAAGAAAATGCCTGTTACATTTGTTTGTTTCCTGATTGCCGGTATGGCACTTTCAGGATTGCCTTTGTTTTCCGGTTTTTTGTCGAAAGACGCGATTTTGGTAGGGGCTACGGTATGGGCGGCTTCCTTTTCTCAGGGGAATCTTTCCTTTCATATTCTTATTCCCGCATTGGCTTTTATTACCGCCTTGTTAACGCCCTTTTATATGGGAAGACAAATTTTACTGGTGTTTTTTGGCAATTTCAGGTTGGCAACGCTTTCGGAGTTAGCACAAAAGGCTTATAATAAATTAAGTGATCCGCCACTGCTGATGCGAATACCCTTGATGATACTAGCGCTGTTGTCGATCAGCTTTTTTTATTCGCTAAACCCGCTGGATGGTGGTGAGGGATGGATTATGGAAGGTTTTAAGACACCGAAATTTGTGGTGCCTATCACCCACGAGTTGCGTAACCTGCTGGTGGAACCCTTATATGACTGGCATGTTATTACTGCCTTTTTATCCATTACTCTGGTTTTGATGGGCTTTTTATTTGCTTTATTTTTATATAATCCGAAAAGCCGGTATACCAAAAATTATCTGGCGCTGGAAGTTTCTTCACAAAGTATTTTAACGAGAATTTCTTATCACAACTGGTATCTGGATACGATCTATAGAAGTACTGTTGTTTGGTTTGTATTGCGCCTTTCCTCTATTTTAGCCTGGATTGACCAGAAACTGGTAGATAAAATTGTGAATAGTACAGGAGTCACTATGGTTATTATCGCTAAACTAATAGGTTGGGTTGACCGGGTTGTGGTAGATGGTATGGTAAATCTGACAGCATACCTGGCGGGTAGTATCGGATGGCTGGCTCGATTTTCCAGAAGCGGCAGAATACAACGATACTTTATCTGGTCGTTTATTAGCTTACTGGTATTTATTTTTTGGATAATGCTTTCTTTTTCAGGTGAATAATTTATGCGATTAATTTTAAACGGGAAACCATTTGAGTGGCATACTATCGGCCAGAAAGATTTTTCGGGCAGGTTGTTTGACCAGCATGAATTAAACGATTATGAAAAAAACACACTTATTTTCTGCCATGAATGGTTATCGGGAAAAAATGAGTTTGAACTACATACTTCTGGTTCTACAGGCATACCCAAACCGGTACTTATCCAGCGGAAACAAATGCAGGCCAGTGCCCTTGCCACCATCAGGGCTTTACAGTTAGAAAAAGGTGACAAAGCCCTGGTTTGCCTCAATACCGCTTACATTGCCGGAAAAATGATGCTGGTAAGAGGCTTTGAATGGAATATGATAATGCATGTTGTTACGCCCGTCTCCAACCCATTAAGTGATTTTTCACCGAATGACCGATTTGATTTTATGGCTGTGGTACCGCTACAATTACAATCGATGCTAGCCGGAAACAAAGAAAAGTTGCCAATTTTACAAAACATGAAAGCCATCATAGTGGGTGGCGCTCCTGTAGATGCGGCTTTACAAAAAAAACTGCGAATTATCCGTTCGCCGGTATATGCCACTTATGGCATGACCGAAACGGTTTCGCATATCGCCCTGAAAAAATTAAACGGCAGTGATGCTTCGGATGTATTTACGGTGCTGGAAGGTGTGGAGGTAGGCACTGATGTTCGGGGTTGTCTCACCATTCAGGGAGAAGTTACCGGAAATGAGCAAATTGTAACCAACGATCTGGTGACTTTCACGGGCAAAAACCATTTTAAATGGACAGGCCGTATCGATCATGTAATTAACTCAGGCGGAATTAAAATTTCACCTGAACACTTAGAGCAACAGGTAGCTCATTGTTTCTATGAATTGAAAATCAATAACCGGTTTTTTGTGGCCGGACTGCCCGATAACAGATTGGGCGAGAAAGTTATATTGGTTATTGAAGGTAATCCGTTTGAAAAAGCAGTTGAAAATGAAATTTCTGACCATTTGTTAAAAAAATCGCAGGTTTATACGGTTCCCAAAACCTTTTATTATTTGCCGGCGTTTGCTGTAACTGCCACAGGAAAAATTGCCAGAAAGACCACATTGGCGCTCCTGGCATAAACTGAAAACTTTCAAACTATCTTTTATTCTTCAGGTATATTAAAAGTATAAAATTTAAGCCCTATGGATCAGTTTATTGTTGGTTGGCTCTCCTGTTTATTACTCAGTTTACCTGTAATGCCTCCTGAGCGGGGGCAGATCATTGTGGATGTAAAAAATCTTAAAAATCAGAAGGGCACCGTACGTGCCTTGCTGTATCGTTCGTCGCAGGGTTTTCCTGACGATCTTGAGCAGGCGTTTAAAATGGGAGAAGCCTCAGCAACTGTAGGACAAGTTACGATCCGGTTCGCGGATTTACCGTATGGCACTTATGCCGTTACACTTTTGCACGACGAAAACGACAATGGTGAAATGGATAAAAATTTCCTGGGCATTCCCAAAGAAGGATATGGTTTTTCCAATAATGCCCGGGGTTTGATGGGGCCTCCTGATTTCGAAGAAACTGCTTTTGAACTCAATAGCGAAAACAAACAAATTGAAGTAAGCTTAAACTATTAAAACTTCTCTTTTTATCCGGAAAAGAATAATGGCCGTAATACAATATTGATTTTTATGCGCTATGGCAAGTATCTTATCGTTTTGCGTAATTTAAACTTTTGATTTTAATGTTTTCAGAAGCACCCGCAAGCCGACTGATGTTTATGCTTTTCTAACGGATATTCTGAGCGCCATTTCATCCGGTTGGTACTTGTTTTTCGTTAGCGAATTTATCATGGCATTTTGGAATAAATTATTTAAAAACAACCTGGATAGAAATGACAATGAGTCACAATTATCCACCAAAGACAGGTTCAAGGCTTTAAAAAATTTACCCGCGTTTTTTAAACTAATATGGGAAACTCATCGGGGTATGTTTATGGCCAACGTATTGCTGCGGCTGGTGCGCTCTGCTTTTCCTGTCTTGTTATTGTATATTGGAAAACTGATTATTGATGAGGTAGTTCAACTTGTACAGACTTCCGGTGACCACGACCTGAAGTATCTGTTTGAGTTAGTGGCGCTGGAATTTGGCTTGGCCATTCTTTCTGATGTGTTCAACCGCATTGTTACCCTGTTGGATAGTTTGCTGGGCGATTTGGTAGCCAATAAAAGCTCAGTAAACCTGATGCGGCATGCCGGCACCCTGGATCTGGATCAGTTTGAAGATTCATCCTTTTACGACAAGTTGGAACGGGCACGGCAGCAAACCGTTCGCCGCACAGTACTGATGACGCAGGTGCTTACCCAAATGCAAAGCCTGATTACCATTGGGTTCTTAATTGTTGGCTTAGTGGCCTTGGCGCCCTGGTTAATTATACTGTTAATTATCGCGATTATCCCGGCATTCTGGGGTGAAACCCATTTTAATGAGCGTAGCTATTCACTAAGCCGGCAGTGGACCCCTCAGCGTCGAGAGCTTGATTACTACCGGTATATCGGAGCAAGCGACGAAACTGCCAAGGAAATAAAAATGTTTGGTTTGTCGGACTTTATCTCCAATCATTTCAAGTCACTGGCCGATCAGTATTATGGGGAAAATAAAAAAATCGCGGTGGCTCGATCTTATTGGGGAAGTTTATTCGCGGCCATCGGTAGCATTGGCTACTATATTGCTTACGTGCTGATTATTCTGAAAACTGTGAACGGCGAAATTTCGGTAGGTGATCTCACTTTTCTGGCGGGCTCATTTTCCCGGTTACGCGGCCTGATGGAAGGGGTGCTGAACAGTTTTTCCAGTGTGGCAGAAGGGGCCCTATATCTGCAGGATTTCTTCGATTTTTTCAAAATACAACCCAAAATTATTAGTAACCCCGATGTGCGGGTGGTTCCCAATCCTATAAGGCAGGGCTTTGTTTTTGAAAATGTAGGCTTTAGGTATCGGAATGCTGAAAAGTGGGCGGTTCGTAATCTGAGCTTTACGTTGCAGGCTGGCGAAAAACTGGCGCTGGTGGGTGAAAATGGCGCTGGCAAAACTACCATTGCCAAACTACTGGCCCGATTGTATGATCCGGTAGAAGGAAGAATTTTACTGGACGGTTATGATTTGCGGGAATATGACCCAGCCAGCCTACGCAATGAAATTGGCGTGATTTTCCAGGATTTTGTCCGCTATCAAATGACGGTTTCCCGCAATATCGCGGTGGGTAAAATAGAAGAGCTGAATAATACGGAAAGAATCAGCAAAGCCGCTGTGCAGAGCCTGGCCAATCAGGTAATTGAGAAATTACCGAACCGGTTCGACCAGGTAATCGGAAAACGATTTGCAGAAGGTGTGGATTTGTCAGGCGGTGAATGGCAAAAGCTGGCCATTGGTCGGGCGTATATGCGCGATGCCCAGGTGCTGGCCCTGGACGAACCCACAGCGGCACTTGACGCGCGGGCTGAATATGAAGTATTTCAACGTTTTATTAATCTGACCAAAGGAAAAACCACCTTACTGATTTCACACCGGTTTTCTACAGTGCGCATGGCCGACCGGATTCTGGTTTTGGATAAAGGAAAATGCCTGGAAATAGGTACTCATGAGGAACTGATAGCCAAAAAAGGCAAATACGCTGAGCTTTTCGAGTTACAGGCGCAGGGGTATAAGTAGTTGTCGGTTAAGGTCGTATTCAAAAGACCAAAAGTAGAAGAAGATTTTTATGATTTGAATGATATTACTCCATATAAGGTTATTCGTTATTAGTTAATAGTTATTCGGAATTGACAACGAATAACTATTAACTAATAACCTATTCACCCTTTGCGCTATCTATCAATACACAAAAGTGCCATGCTCACCCTGAATGGTAACTTGCTTTTTGTCAGACTGCTCCACATAGCCAATAATTTGGGCATCAACCTTGAAACTTTGGGCAATAGCGATCACTTCCTGTGCGTATTTTTCTTCCAGATAAATTTCCATCCTATGGCCCATGTTGAATACCTTGTACATTTCCTGCCACGAAGTTTTACTTTCCTGCTGGATAATTCTGAACAAAGGCGGGGTATTGAATAGCTGATTTTTAACTACATGCAGGTTGTCGATAAAATTCAGTACTTTGGTTTGCGCACCGCCACTGCAATGGATCAGTCCATGGATGTTTTCCCGATGCGCATCGAGCACTTTTTTCATAACCGGCGCATAAGTGCGGGTAGGAGAGAGTACCAGTTTTCCCATATTGACGGTCATTTGCGACGTGCTTACTTCCTCTATAATTTCAGTAAGGTATCTGGAGCCGGAATAGACCAAATCTTCCGGTATTTGCGGATCAAAGCTTTCCGGGTAGGTTTTAGCCAGGGCATGATGGAATACATCATGGCGGGCAGAAGTCAGACCATTACTACCCATTCCGCCATTGTAAAAGTTCTCGTAAGAAGCCAGGCCGAAAGAAGCCAATCCGATTATTACATCGCCGGCAGCAATTTTTTCATTGGTAATTACCTGCTTTCGCGGCATTCGGGCGGTTACGGTACTATCTACCACAATAGTTCTTACCAGGTCGCCCAGGTCGGCCGTTTCTCCACCGGTGCTGATGATGTCGATTTGATGATCGCGCAGCATTTGCAGCACCTCTTCCGTACCATCGATAATAGCGGTAATTACTTCACCCGGAATGCGTTGTTTATTTCTACCGATGGTAGAAGAAAGCAAAATATGATCGACGGCACCCACACAAATCAGGTCGTCCGTGTTCATCACGATGGCATCCTGAGCGATACCTTTCCATACGGAGAGGTCACCGGTTTCTTTCCAGTACAGGTAAGCCAGCGATGATTTGGTACCGGCGCCATCGGCATGCATAATGTTGCAATAGTCCGCGTCGTTACCCAGCATATCGGGCACTACTTTACAAAATGCCCTTGGAAACAACCCTTTGTCCAACTTACTGATAGCTTTGTGAACCTCTTCTTTAGAAGCAGAAACCCCCCTTTGTCCGTATCGGTCCGTCATAATTTTCAATGGTTACAGGTAAACAAATCCATTTACTTTCATGAATTGTTGTGCTATAATTTCTAACCGTAAAGCTATTATTTTTCTTTGACAATGGCATAAACAAAGCTTCGTATAAGTTGATGTATAGCGCATCAGAATATTTTAGATAATTCATTCAAGTTATGGTATCATAATCTCCCTGAGCCAATGCACTCCCCAAATTCACCTGTTTCTGGATTTAAAACTCTGTTTTCATGCCATTCCCGATCATACCCTATCCATACAGAGGTTACTAAATTTCCTTTACTGTCTTTATCCCAATTTACATGATTAAAAAATAGGCTGTCAGGGGCGTAAGGTTGTGGTGGATTGTTTTCTCCAAGCCTTTCAAAGGCAAGTTTTGATATCAACTTCGGAGGGGTCAAGATTTTATGTAAACTACCATTAGCTGTATATATTACTGCATTATTTGGAGAAGGATATACCGGATCAATTTGGCTATACATAGCAATTACGTAATGCATATCAATAGAAGGATAGGCAAAAAAACTTCGATCAATTTGAATCTCTTTATTATCATTAATCCATTTAACAACCTGTATAGAGGCAGTGTTAACAAATTTATTGGCAAGATTATCATCTACATTTTCAAATATTGAACATCGATAACCCAATGCTAATGGAATAATTAATTCCCCTTTTAAAAAAGAAAAATCTTTGATCATTTCGAAGTTTACTTTAATAATATACCTTTAGCGTCCTCAACAGTCAAGTATTTTTGCCAACTTGGTATTCCAACATTGTTCTTTCCACCCAAATACTCCAAAAACTCATACTGTTGTTGGTTACCAAAATAAATAGTACCCGCATTAACACCAGAAGCTTCCTGAAGGGGCCCAACAATACCGTCACGAACTGGCAAGGGCTTTTTAACGGTATATTCTCGTAATACTAAATTGTCTTTATTTACGTCCTTCCAATCATTAAGAATAGCCAAATCTTCTTTTACTTCCTTCAAGGTAGTGATTTTATTTTTAGAGCCCCAACCTCCAGGATTAGGCACACCATTATTTGCGTATTCTACAACGTAAACTTTATCGCCAGATTGCAAATGACGTTCAATTGTTGTTGTAAGAGGTCTATATGGCTCATGATTTCCTACTCCTTTATGAAAAGAATTAACTTCCTCGGAGGGTAAAGCTCTGCCTTCTTTATAACCAAGCTCAAAAGCATAATTGTCACCGCTTTTTATTAACCTATACCCTTCATCCATTTGGGAGATTATTTCACCTCCAAACTTCCTTTGAAGTGTCCAACTAGTAGGTGTGAATTTACCATCTACTATTGTAGCAATCTCCTCTCCTGCATTATTCAGGAACCTGATTGAACTTCCGTCATCAGTATGCTTAATTCCAATATTGACTAATTCTTCAAAAGTGGCTTTTAAAGAACCATCTAGGTTATCAGCTAGCTTACTCGCGCCCCTAACAACCCTCACCCCAACCTTACCTAACCCATCCTCAACAATCTCCAGCGTCCCATCCACTGTTTTATTATCTACAATATACTTTACTCCAGAGAGTTTGGCAAGCACTTTCTCACCACCATAGACCCAATAAATATCTTGCAGTACACCATTGACAAATCTGCCGATCTGCCGGCTGCCTTGCCTGCCATACAGAACAATCTCATCAGTGGTATGTACCACCAGCCTTAATCCTGCTTTTCGGGCATTAATAATAAATTGCCGGGTAGCCTGGGAAATTTTAACCAAATTAAAAGCCTTACCACCTATCCTGATTACCAGTGCGGTGATACCCACTTTGGCCCATGCTTCACCAGGCACTACATCTAATATCCCCAATGTTTGTTCCCACCAGACCAGTTCTTGTCCAGTACGCCAATGCTCCCCAGTAGCCCAGCCAATCAAAGTTCCTGGGGCTGCATTTACCACATCGGCTACAAAGTTGGCATATGCCACTGCCCAACCTTCCTGTCGGGCGATTTTAGCATCCTGAATCCGCAGCCAGTTCACCACCGCTTCCCAGCCTTCTGCCTTGATGTCATAGGCTTCCCAGTAGGGTACTTTGTAGGTGAGTACCAGCAAGTCAAAAATATTGTCCTGATCTATGGTACTAAAGTCAACGGTCTGCTCAATGGTGGCATCCGCTGACATTTGTAACAAAGCTGTTACCTTTTCTTTATAAGTTTCATCTATCGATACTTTGTTATAGAGGCCCTGATCTTCCCAATGTTCCTTCAACACCTTAGCGGCACGTTCCTGGTAGCTTAAACTTGTGAACCAATCTAACAGCCCATCATCTACTGCCTTTTGGTTGATGATCGCTTGGGCTGCTTCCCATTGCTCAGGCGTTAGTTGGTCTTTGAGGGTTTGCTCGCCGTCTACCTGTTTAAGGATTTCTTTTAGTGTATGCCGGTTTTCCTCATTTTTATGTATTTTGCCAACAAAGGCCTTCGAATTTTCTTTTACTTTGGGCAGATAATCTAAGATGCCTGCTACCATGTCAGCATCTTCGGGCACATAATCGGGCAGGGCCCGTAGTTGATGCATTTCTGCTTTGCTAAGTGGTCCTTTGCCATAAATATTCAGCCAGCCTTCTAATTGCTTTTCAAATGCTTCCAATACTTCTGCCACCAGCCTTTGCTCAAGATCAGACTCGTCTGGTTTGTCCTTATGAGAAGCACTGGCATTAGTCGCTGAGCCACTGAGGTTGTTTTCCTTACTGATGTTTCCCTCCTCATCCACGGAAAAGGTATTCCCCATTTGGTCAGTAACTGCTAAAACTTTTCCTTCTTCCGGCACCTGTTGAGCAACAACTTCTTCTTTGTGCTCACTGTCTACCGCGATAACCTGCCCCTGATCATTAACATAGACCTGAACTACTTCACTCTCTATGGTCAGGGTGGTTACCGCTGCTTCATCCTGTGAGCCGGTAGGGTTATCAGCCGCTGTAGCCGCTCCTCCATCGGCTTCTGGTGGGTCTTGTTCATCCTGAGTGGGATGATTTTCTTGCCACCTTTGTTGGAAACCTGCCAACCCCTCACTTAAAGCCACTACTTCTCCTTTTACCAGCTTGTAGTCCTCATCTATCCATACCCTTTCAAACTTAACCGGGATTTGTGTGCTTAAATACGGGACATTCATCACCCCCCAGCCACTAAATACGCCGTTGCCACCCCTTACTTCTCTTACCTGCATGCTGAAGTCGCCTACCTGCCAGTACTGACCCGCCAGCGCTGAAGTCAGCGGCACAGTAGATGCTGTAATGGAAGGAGGGGGCGCAACTCCACAGGCACTTACCTGTATGGCAGGGGTGGTAAAGGTCTGAATCTGTGAATAGCGGGAGGTGTACTTGCTAAACAGGCTGGCTATACGAATCTCATAACTGGTTTCTGGCTCCA